>JBBQHM010000038.1:0-19271 GCA_038323965.1 Chthoniobacterales bacterium
CGTGATGGACAGGTCACTTTCGTCGAACTGCAACCGCGTCCCGACCGGCTTCCGGGACAGGTATTGAGGCTCGAACTGGCGCCGCGCGCGCGGGTCGAAGCCGGGACAAAAATATTGCAGCACGTCGCGGCGGGAGAGGAAGCGGAGCTGCTGGCGGAGTGGCTCTGCCAAGCAAAGCTGAAAACATTGCGCGCTCGTTCCTGGCGTCACGTGGCGGTTCTTTGTCCGCGCAAAGCATGGCTGCAAACCCTGCAGGCCGCATTCGAGCGACGCGGTCTCTGCTCAGAAGTTTACTCTGAGAAAGCGCTTAATGCGGACAGCCCCACGCATTCGTGGTTCGCAGCCTTGCTCACCATCATGGCGCAACCTTCGTGCGGCTACGAGATCGTAGGAGTCCTGCGCGAAATCTTCGGTGTGTCCGACGACGCGATGGCGAAATTCGCGCAGGGCGACGGAAAGCGTTTTCAAATTGCATCGCCGCCAGCGTCGAATGGCATCGTCGAAAGTCGGCTTCGGCTCCTCTCCGGGATCCAACAGCTGACGCGAGATCAACCGCTGTTCGACGCGGTGCTAATTATCGTAGAGCGCACGTCGCTGCGCGCGCGATTAGGTGCACTCCCGGCTGAAGATGTCGGGAATAGCGACGACGAATTGCAAGCGCTGTTGAATGCTGCGGCGGAGGCGGAAGCGGACGGGCAAAGCTTGACCGAATTTGCGGACTGGCTGCGGACCAATCTCGGCGCCAAGCGCGAGCTAACCGCGCGACGAGGCGACGCGATTCAACTTCTCACTTCGCACATGGCGAAAGGTTCCGAGTGGGATGCAGTGATCGTCCCATATCTTTCGCGCGGCGTCTCCGGTGGCCGCTCGCAGTTCCCGCGCCTGATTTCACTGGGCGAAGATTCACGGCCAGTCGTTGCGCTCGATAAATATGATCTAACGCCAGAGACCAAAAGTGCACTCGCGCGCGCGGAACAGCAGAATCTCGAGCGATTGTTGTACGTGGCGCTGACGCGGGCGAAGCACTCACTCGTTCTGGTGGATGACCGCCAATTGTTCGCACCCGTGCAGAAACGTAAAGGCTCGGAACCACAGCTGGAACGATTTCGGGCCGAGAGCGGAGGCGTCAACGCCGAGGTTTTTTCGGGCCTCGGTGACAAGGCGACGGAATGTTCGCTGACGGCGGCCATGCAAAAGGCGGACGCCATTCGCCTGGGTGGATTTGAAGTTGCCGCGCCGCCCGCGGTCAACAGTGCCGCGATCGCTTCTGCTAAAAAAAATGCTGCCAGGTTCATCCGCAAGCGGACGCCCAGTCAGTTCACCACCCGGGAAATCGTTCCAGACCGCGTGCTGGCCGTCGCCGCTGAGGATGGTCAGGAAGCCGCTCACCGGACGGCGGGGGATGCCGCGATGCGATACGGGACGGCCTGGCATAAATTTGCGGAGCAAGTGGTGGTCGCCGAATCAGAAGCTGCGCGCGAAGCGGTTTACGAAAATCTGCACAAAGTGAATCCGGATCCCGCCCGGTTCGCGCGCGAATGGTTGCTCCTCTGTCCGCACTTCGACAGCGGGAACGGCTTTTGGGAGCGTTTACGCGGCGCGACCTCTGTCATTCACCCGGAATTCCCGATCCTATGGCGAGCGAATGACGACTTGAGCGTGGAAGGAATGGTGGATCTGGCGCTCTACGATGGGGTTTCGCGCTGGCTCGTTCTCGACTGGAAAACGAACCGTATGGACGACCTCGATTTGCTGAAGGCGACTTATCGGCCGCAGATTGCGACATACTGGAAGGCGCTTACCGCCATGACCGCCCAAACCGTAGAAGCTGCACTGTACTCGACTGTGACCGGCGAACTGGCATCTTATACTCCCCACGAACTCAATGAAGCCTGGAATGAGATTGCTCGCCGCTAAAGGCCTGCGCTGGATCGCGCTGACGACATTCGCGGTTTTCTGCACTGGCTGGGACATCGCGCGCGGGGGCACTCTCGATATCGAACAGAGCGTGGCGATTGCGCGGCAGCAGAATCCTGACATCCAGATCGCGCAGAAAAAGCTCCAGGCCGCGCGCGCCGGAATCAAGGAAGCTCGCGCCGGCAGCCTGCCTTCCGTGGTCTCAGCCGGCACCGCACGAAAGCGGGAACAGCAAACGGACTCGCGACTTCGAAGCAACGATTACAACGCATCAGTGCGTGTCGTGCAGAGCGTTTATTCCGGCGGCGAAGTCGGGAGTCGACTCGCGATCGCGCGTCTCAATGTGGAAAAAGCAGAACTGGAATACCAAAGCGTCGTCGACCGCGTCTCGATGGAGGTGCGTGTCGCTTTTGACGAGCTGCTGCTTAATCGATCGAAGACCCGTGTCCGAACCGAAGCCGTTGACGTTCTACAACAGGAACTCAAAACGCAGACCGAACGCCTCGGCGTCGGAACGGTGGGGGAGCTCAATGTCCGGCGTGCTGAAGTGACGCTCGCGACCGAGCAGCCGGAACTTATTGCGGCGCAATCGCTGGTTAAAAATTCGTACCTGCGACTGGGCGAGCTTCTCGCATTGCCAGCCAGGGAATCTGGCTTCAAAGCCGCGGGCGAATTGCGCTACCAGACGCGTCTTCCCGCTCTGAACGAGTGCCTGGTCCGAGCGGAACGCAGCCGGCCGGAAATACGATCGCGGGAGATCGATGTCGAAATTGAAGATCAACAGTTGCTGCTTGATCGCAGCGATCTTCGTCCCCACGTCGACGTGTTTTCCGGTTACGAAATCTATAACGAACGCGATCCGCAGGTCGGCCAGGAATTCAACCACGGCTACGTGGTGGGTGTGAATGGAAGCTGGAAAATTTTCGACGGTTTCGCCACCAAAGGACGCGTCGAGGCCACGCGAGCTCGACGCGACGCGGCCGTGCTCGCATTGGAGGCGGAAAAACGTGCGGTCGAGTCCGATGTGCGAAGTGCGTTCCTGGATTTGCAGCAGGCCGAGAGTGTTCTGCATGCGCAAACGAAAACCGTGGAGACAGCTGACCAATCCCTCGAAATCGCCAAGGGGAACCTGTCCGCGGGCCTCGGGACGCAGCTCGAAGTTTTTCAGGCAGCGACCGATATCACGCGGGCGCGGACCACGCGACTGAGCGCGATTTACCTCCATAACGTTGCCCTGGCCCGACTGGCAAAGGCTTGTGCGACCGATCCGGCGACGTTGAGTTTCGCGAATAAAGCAGCCGCGGAAACGGCGAATGATCATCGAGTTTTCGACGTCGCGCAGCCGCCAGCGAAGCTGACCAAGCGATGAAAATTCCTGTAGTAATCGCCTTTTTTGCGATCGGTATTTTGTACGATGCCAATGCGCTCACGCTCGACGCCGTTCTGCGTGAGACGGTCGCGCACAACGCATCTATCGCGCAGGCTCAACTCGCGGTCGGGCAGGCTGCTGGCAGGCGACTGGTGCTGCGTGCGGCGGGATTGCCCAGTCTTGGCATTGGCGGCCTTGCCGGTGATCTCGGCGGCTCACGCGCGGGTGAAGCTTCCAATCAACCGTTTGCCTTTGGGACCGGCTACTTTGTGCAGCCACTTTTTAATCTCGCGATTCCGGCTGCCCGCCGTCTGGGCGACATCAACCTTCTCATCGCCGAGCAGCAACTGAACGTCGCCTTGATTTCGCAGTTGGAAGGCGCGCGCGTTGCTTTCTACGCGGCTCAATATAATCGGTCGCTCGCTTCCGTTCTGGGCGAGGAGCAAAGACGCTTGGAGGCGAACGCGTCGTCGCAGGAAAGTCGCTACCAAGCCGGTCTCGCGAAACGGGACGTTACGATTGCCGCCGACATTACCGCGCGCGCGCTCGATCCCAAGATCGCCGCGGCACGCCATGATTATCAAAACGCAGTTCTGAAACTTCAGACTGCGACGGGACGTTCCGGCACCGAGACGCTTTCCGTCGATGGCGTGCTTGCTTTTGCCGCAGCCGAACTCGATGTCGACGCCTCCACGAAACTTGCGCTGGAACGGCGTGCTGATCTACAACTGGCGCGGTTGATTGTTCAGTCTGCGAACCAGGACGTGCGGATTGCGGAAGCGGCCTACGTTCCCTCGGTGAATGCGATCGCGTCGGGCGATTACATTCCCGTTTCGGGTATTCGCCGGGGCGGGGAAGACTCGCCCCGGCGCTCGGATCAATTTGTATCTTCAGAGATTCGCGCCGGTGTCGGCTACACCTGGCGCGTGCTCGACGCTGGCATCTTCGATGGCGCGGTGGAGAGAAAGCGCGCCACCCGCGAGATGAACCAAATCGTGTACGACCGCCTTGTCGCAAATGTCCCGCGCGAATTGCAACGCATCCGGAACAATCTCGCGGCCTTGCGCGCGCGGCACGATGCGCTGGTCAAAGCCGCGGATCTCGCGGAACAAAATGCGGTTAGCATTCGCGACTCATTTGCGAACGGACGATCGTCGCAGCTGGAACTTCGCGATGCCGAAAACAGTTCATCCCAGGTCAAAACTGGCCTGCTCGAAGTGGCCTACGCGCAAAGTCTGGCGCGGAGCGAATGGGACCGGACGACCGGCGCCTACCTCGAAATTTCGCGCGACACTTCCAACGCCAACCGTTAGTTGCCGCTCTTGAACCTGCCGACTTCCAGAAAGGCCTTGCTATCCAGCGCAGCGTTCCTGCTGCTGCTCCTTTTCGTGATCGGATATATCTCTGTGCCGGTGGCGGAAGTTGCCATCGTCCAGCGCGGGACCGCGATCGCCGCCGTCTACGGCTCGGTCCGCATCGAGCCAACCCTCGTCCTGCCCGTCCGCGCCCAGAATGCGGGCTTGATCCGACTCGCCGATCCGCTTGCCGCCGGTCGCGGGTCGCTCGGGCGTTCGATCGAGAAAGGCGAATTGCTGGCAACCATTGCGGACGAAGCGACGGCCCGTCAGCTCAAACAAGCGCGCACCGATCTCAAGGCCGCGACCGATCGCGCGGCATTGCCATTACCTTCGGCAGAGCTGCTCAAGGCCTCGGAAGACAACCTGCAGCGTATCGAAAAACTTGCTTCCTTGAGTAATGTTCCCGCCGTCGAATACGAGAAGGCGAAGAGTGAAACGAGCCGTTTAAGGAATGCCGTTGAAACAGAGCGCATCGAACGCGAACGCAATCTCGCGGCGCTGGAAGAAGCGACCACGAAACTGGAGTCGCAAATGCGGAACACTGATATCCGCTCGCCGATTGAAGGAATCCTGACGGAGATTAAGACGCTCGACGGCGAGTTAGTAGGCGAAGGCAATCAGCTCTTCACAGTCGCTTCCCGTCGGACCTATGTCCGCGGCGAGGTCAATGAGGAAGATGTCGGTGCGGTGAAAATAGGCATGCGCGCGATCCTACAGGTCTACGCCTTCCGCGAGCGGCAATTTAAGGCGAAGGTGATTGCGATTCTGCCTTCCGCCGACGCCGAAACCCAGCGCTACACGATCGCCTTGAACGTGGATGATCCGCCGGAGAATCTTCTCGCCGGAATGAGCGGAGAAATGAACATCATTACCGGTAGTCACGATAACGTGCTGCTCGTTCCAACCCGCGCGATCGTGGCCGACAAGGCGCTCTTCGTGAAAAGAGGGGTCGTCCAATCCCGGACGCTGGCAGTAGGTTATCGCACCCTCGACGTGAGCGAAATCAGCAGCGGGGTTGAGGAGGGTGACCGCATCGTCGTTTCGGATCAGGATCAATTTCGCCCGGGAAAGTTCGTGAAACAGCGAGTGGTGTCGGCGACCGGTCGCGCAAAATAACCGGTGATCCCGCCGCTCTACATCGCGCTCCGCTTTCTCAATCATCGAAAGCGTGCTTTCGTGCTCAGTCTCTGCGGCGTCGTGCTCGGGGTGGCGTTTTTTATTTGTATCCAGGCGCAGACACAGGGCTTCGCCGATCACTTCATCGAATCCACCGTGGGCAGCAGTGGAGCTTTGGTCGTGAACTCGCGCGTGCAATTTCGTGGGAATAATCTTCCGGTTGGCCCGAGCGGGTCGTTTTCCAGCGCAAGTTATTCGGAGCGCCGGTTTCTCGAGGGGATCAGCAACGCACCGGAGATCATGCGGGTCGCGCGGCAATTCCCGGACGTCGTCTCCAGCTCAAAAGTGTTGCGTGGAAGGCTTAGTGCGCGCGCGGGATTTGAAAGCGCGACGGTGGATCTATTTGGCATTGACCCCCAACTTCATTTTCAAACAACAGATCTTGGCCGGCAACTAATCGCTGGGAGCGCCGCCGATTTCAGGAGCAACCCTAATTCAGTCATTGTTGGTTCCCGGCTGGCAGAATCGCTGCAGCTGCAGACTGGCAGCGTGATCCAGCTGCTGGCGCCCGGCGGAGAGTACCGACGATTTCCCATCGTCGCGATCGCGCGCAGCGGGGTGGGCGCGGTGGACGGCGTTCGTATTTACTCTCATACCCGGGTCGCGCAGACGTTGCTGAACAAGCCGTACGCCGCGTCCATGATCCTCTTTAAACTCCGCGACCCGGAACGAGCCCCGGCGCTCGGTCGCCAGTTCGCGGCTCTCTTCGAGCATGAAGCGGAGAGCTGGCAGGAACGGGAAGAAGGAAATCTCCAGCTCTTCCTCACCTTGCGCATGTCGGCTGCCATCACCGTCGCGCTGGTGATTCTGCTGGCCGGTTTCGGCATCTTTAATGTCCTGACGATGTCCGTCCTCTCGAAGGTGAAGGAGATCGCGATTCTGCGGTCCATGGGTTATCGACGAGGCGACATTAGCTCGATATTTTTATGGCAAGGCGCGATGATCGCAGCGGCCGGGGCCGCGTTGGGCTGTACTTTGGGCGCGCTGCTGACGTGGGGCGTCTCCTTGATCCCGATTCAAGTGCGAGGCTTACTTTACGCTGATCATTTCCTGGTGGCCTGGGATTGGCGCCATTATTTGTGGGCCACATTGCTCGCTCTGATTGCAGTGTTCATTGCCAGTTATGTCCCCGCCCGCAGAGCCGCGGGGATGCAACCCGTAGCGACGCTTCGGGGATCGAGCGCCTAACCGGAAATCTTTTCAGACCGAACTTATGACGACGGAAGTTTGGCTACGATGCCACGACGTTGAGCGTTATCTGGGCGAGGACGAATCGCGTGTGCATGCCTTACGTGGCGTATCGCTTGAGCTCGCCGCCGGCACAGTTCACGCGGTCGTCGGACCGTCCGGCTGTGGCAAAAGCACGCTCCTCTACGTCCTGGGACTTCTCGACCGCCCCGACGCCGGCTGGATGGAAATCGATGGCAGCCCCATCGCGCAATTGCATGACGACGAACTCGCGCAAAAGCGGAATGAAGCGCTTGGTTTCATTTTTCAATTTCACTTCCTCATGGAGGACTTCACGGCGCAGGAAAATGTGATGATCCCCATGCGACGTCTTGGCCGCCTTTCCGAGCACGAGATGCTCGATCGCGCGGCTTCGCTTCTGGATGGAGTTGGACTTGGAGCAAAACTGAAACGGGCCAGTCGCCATCTCTCGGGAGGCGAACAACAACGCGTTGCGATCGCGCGTGCGCTTGCCAACGACCCTCGCGTCATTCTTGCCGACGAACCGACCGGCAACCTTGATACCGAAAATTCGCATCGCGCCTTCGAGCTCCTGCAGAAAATTGTGCAGGAGCGGAACAAGGCGTTGCTTCTGGTGACGCACAATCCGCTCATCGCCGAGTTGTGCGATTGGGTGCACACGATGGAAGACGGGCGAATCGTGGGCACCCATTCGCGGATGGCTAATTCGTCGAGCGCGATTGTGTGAAAAACGCCGGGGTTCTCACGCAGTCCCTCGCGGACGATTCCGCCAGGCAGATGAAACGCGGTGCGTTTTTCAATGCGACCGCTGTTATCGCCTCGAATTTCCGCAGCATCTTCACCTTCCTGGTTGCATGGCTGCTGGGCCCGGCCGTTCTCGGAACTTACATGGTGGCCTGGGCCACAACCGACATCGTCAGCAGGGTCGGCGTCCTCGCACTCGATACCGCCGTGATGACTTTCATCGCAAGATCGGAGGCCGTCGGCGACCACGCGCGGAGCCGTTCGTTGTTTCACATTACCGTCGCGATGGTTTTATTGCAGTGCGCCATCGTCGCTGCGGTCGCGATCGTTCTGATCCGTTGGACGGGCGCATGGTTCGGCCTGGATCTGCAAATGATCGCGGCGCTTTCGGTGATGTTAATTGCCCTCCCGGGTGTGGCGCTCTATCGCATCGGCACCGCGGTTTCGCGCGGAATGAAAGTGATGCAGCATGATATTTTCTCGCGCGGACTCGCCGACTCATTCGTCACCACGGCTGCTTTTCTCGCCGCGCTCGGGCTGGGTTTCAAAATGTTCGCGCCGGAAATCGCACTCATCGTCGGCAGCGCGGCCTCCGGAATCGTTGCCTTCCTACTGGCATCCACGCTGTTCCGGTCTGCGCCTCGCGCTCATCCGCCGGTTTCCTTCTCACTCGAAGCGCGAAGATTACTCGCGTTTGCCGCTCCTATCAGTGCTTACGAATTGGTTAACACCGCGATCGCGCGAGCCGATGTCATTATGCTGGCCTGCTTTATCGGTCGTGCGCCAGGCGTAACCCTGGCGATGGTCGGCGTCTACGGAACCGTTGTCGAGGTGGGCAGCGGCCTCCGCAAAGTGAACCAGGCTTTCAATCCAATCTTCGGTCCAATCGTTGCGGGAATGACCGTTCATGGTGAGCAAGCGCAGGCCGCCATCGCGTTCTCGCGCGTGACTCAATGGATGCTGTGGATCCTTTTGCCGCTCGTCGCAGTCATGGCGTTTGCCGGTGATTTCATCCTCGGCCTCTACGGCCCGATATTCCGACAGGGAAGCACCTGGCTTACGATTGTGGCCATCGCCTGCGCGACCAATGCATTCGTCGGTCTCGCGGAAACCGTGATCATGGTGCAACGGCCGCGATTGAACCTCATCAACTCAGCCGTGACCTGCGTCATCGCATTTTTCGCCAACGTCTGGTTGATCAAAAACTTCGGCGTCACGGGAGCGGCCTTCGGGATCCTCCTACCCTACGTCGTACTGGGGATCCTGCGTTACCGGACGCTTCGGATCGTCTTTCGCTGGCGCAACCCATGGACAAATGTCGGTTGGCCGCTCCTGGCCGGCCTCCTCGCCGCCGGTCCCGCCTTCATCTGCCGCATGCTGATCAGCGGAGTCACCGGCCAACTCATTGCGTGTTCCGTTTTCGGGGTGATTTATTTCGTGATCTGGCTGCGCCGCCGCGGCGACGAATCGATGCACGCGCCGGCGGGCGGAGCATTTCTTAATGAGCTTTAAGATGAAGGCGCGCGCCGTCGCGCAAAGAGGTGCGACCTATTTTGCAATGGCGAATCGCGCAGAGTTCGTCCTCGCAGCACTCCTGTTTGCGCTCTTGATCGCGTTCAAGGTTTTCAACATCACTCGTTATAAATTTGAGACGGACGAATCACAGCATCTGCACGTCGTTTGGGGTTGGGCGAATGGCTTCGTCCAGTACCGCGACCTCTGTGACAATCACATGCCGCTGTTCCAGCTGGTCATGGCGCCGTTTTATAAAATCATCGGCGAGCGGGCGACCATTCTCTATTGGATGCGCCTGGTCCTGCTCCCGCTCTATTTTCTCGCGGCCTGGTGCACCTATCGTATCGGGTCGCTTTGCTTTTCCAGACGTGTAGGAGCGTGGGCGGTCCTGGCTACTGGTTTTTATCCTGGATACCACTTCTGCTCGCTAGAGTTCCGAACGGACAATCTCTGGTCGCCGCTTTGGCTTCTAACCTTGGTCGTGTTGATGAGCGGCGCGATCACCCTACGTCGGGCGGTGTTAGCCGGACTTCTGCTCGGGCTTTGCTTCGGCGTTTCGATGAAGACGACGCTCCTATTGGCGGCCATCCTCGCAGCCGGCGGACTGACTCTTTTGCTCGGCAGTTCGGAATCAAAGCTAACGCGCGGACATTTGCTGCGATGCACCGCCGTTTTTCTTGCCGGCAGCGCCTCTGTTCCAGTGATCATCATGCTCTCCTTCGCGATCGCCGGGATCTGGCCTCAATTCCGGTACTGGGTGTTCGAGAATAATATCGTCCTGGGATTAAGAAATCATCCGGCATGGTGGATCTGGATTTTCCCGATCGCATTTCCGGCCGTTATTTATTTCGGGCGCCTGGTTATTAGGTCCGCACCCAGCGGAACGTCAGCATTCCGGCGCGGCTTCCTCTTTCTTCTGTGCGGCTTTTACATTCCAGCTCTTTGGAGCTTTTGGTCGCTTATCAGCCGACAGGATTATCTTCCGTCCCATCCGCTGGCGTTCGTTCTTTATACTGGCGCGCTTTTCGCGCTTTTACAGCGGTGGCCTAAGCCTGAGTCGGCGTTCTGGCGATTTCGACGGATCCCAGTTGCGGCACTGCTAGTGACTGCGGAGTTCATGGTCTCACTCGTCTTTCGCGACGGTTTTGGAATTGCATTACTGGCAGGCCGGACGCACATCCAGCCGTGCTGGAGCGATCAATCCGCGATTGAAACTGATTTGCTCCGCGCGACGCATCAGCTCACGGAGCCTTCGGATTTTGTCCTTGATGAGAAGGGCGAGACGGTTTTTCGACAGCGCTGCTTTGGACCGATATGGGAACCATGTGTAATGGAGCGCATTCGACAGGGCCTGATGGTGGACAATGCGGCCGAGCGCGCAGTGCAAACCAAAACTTGCGTCGCTGTCCTCGGAAAAGACATTTCGCCTGACGCGAGCCTTTTCATCGCCAAGAACTATCTGCCGGTGGGACACCGATTGCGCGTCGTGGGTGCGTGGTTGCAATCTTCGCTGGATGACAAAAGGCGGCGTTCATTCGAGGTGGTGATTCCTGCCTCCTATGAAATCACCGCTCGATCAGGCGTGGTAACCGGAATGCTGGACGGCGAGCCATACCACGGAGCGCGTTTTCTCAACCGGGGTCGTCACGATTTCCTGGAGACATCGAGCCAGGCTGAACTGGCGGTGCTATGGGCACAGGCAGTCGATCGACATTTCGCACCGTTCGAGGGTTCGTCTCCAGCGCCGAATGGATGACTCGATCCCTTCCCATAGAGTGTATAGTCTAAAGCCATCAATTAGCCCATGATCAAACCGGCGCTAACGAAAGCCTCGCGCGTGATGCTGATCGCGCCGCATCCGGATGACGAATCTCTGGCTGCTGGAATATTTTTGCAGCGCGCAGTCGCGGCGGGCGCACAGGTTAGAGTCGTTTATGTCACCGACGGCGACGACAACCCCTGGCCACAACGTGTCCTCGAGAGACGCTGGCGTCTGGATGCAAGCGACCGGGCGCGGTGGGGAAAACGGCGCCGGCGGGAAGCGATCGAGGCGCTGAAAGTGCTGGGCGTGGACGCGGTCGACGCTCGTTTCCTGGGATTGCCGGATCAACGACTGACTGATGCGCTGCTGCACGAATGCGACGGCTTATCCAGACGCATGGCGCGGATGATCGTTGATTGGAATCCGACCCATCTTTTGTGTCCATCAGAGCTGGATACCCATCCGGATCATAGCGCCGTCGCCCTTTTGATCCGCTTCGCTCTCGATCGCGTCCCGGCAATGACGGACTTCTCGCTCCTGAACTACCTTGTGCACGGCCGGCGCACCCTGTTTGAGCGACTGGCCGTCGATTTACGGCAGAACACTCGCGAGACGGCAGTGAAACGTCGCGCCATTGCGCAGCATATCACGCAGGTGAAATTTTCACGCCGTCGCTTCATGGCATACGCGAAGCGACCCGAGTGTTTTCTCAGCGCATCCGCACAACCCGGCGTGGCTGCGGGAGGAACTGTGCGTGGCGCATTCCGCACCCTCGAGCAGTTGCGACTGGTTCTCCGTTTTCGCATGAAGCCTCTGAGCAGGGACCGACCAACGCTGTATCTCGTCGGTCGCAGCAGGGCGGACTCCCCGCTTACTATCAAGATGCAGTTGCCGTCCCGCGCGGCGCATATCCAGATCACGGATTGCGTCACCACACACCGGATTGGCGTAGCGGATTATCGCGGAACTCCTCTGCAGGGGCTTCTCACGTTTCCGGTGGGACTGTTCGCAGCCGATCGGCCAGTCTTCGCAAAAATCAGCCGGCGCCGATGGTGTTTCGACGAAGCAGGCTGGATGGTAATTGCGCCGCTTGCTTCCTGTTGTCTACCGATCGCGTCGGCCGCGATTGATCAACTAGCGCTTTTCTAAACGCGAGCGACCGGAAAACACGTTCCATGTCGCGCGGAAGTACTCTATCGCTTCGTTATTGTTCGCGATGCGCCCGTTTGGCACGTCGTGCAGCGTCATGGTCTGCGCCTGCACTTTTACACTCCGGAGACCAGCGGAAGCGGGCACCACATACTTTTTGATTCCACGGCGGTCGAGCGATCCGCTGATCCAGATATCATCCATGTAAAAAGCGCCGCGCGGTGCGCTCGAATAGTCCCAGTAGGAAGCATCGAAAAACTTTGGTTGGATCAGGTAGCTGCCACAACCCGTGATCACAGCGACCTCTCTGGGTACGCGAATTTTATTTCCGAAGCATTGTTTTGAGTCCTTCCAATTCAGGCTGCGCGGCATGGGCGCTCCCCGAAAACAGAGAGCCGCCTCCGGCAGCAAGCGGTGATAATGGAGGTAAGTTTCAATCGCGTCGTCGGGATAAAGACGATCGTCGTCGACGACCATGATCAACGTGTTCAGGCGGCCCGCGGCGAGTTCATCCTGCACGACTGGTATGGATTTCGTCGCCGGACCCCAATCGCGATCGCAACGCATGATTCGTAACTTCGGGATCTCGGAGAGGAACGAGGGAATTTCGTAGCCACGCTGTTGCCGAATGGAAAACGAAGGAATCGCCAGAACAATTTCGTCGGGCGGACGCGATTGTCGCAGCAGACAGTCGAGCGTCGGAAGCAGATTTTCGATTCGGTCGGGCAAGGTAGATAGTGAGGCCACCACACGCCTGCCATTACTGGAATCGGATCGCGCGAGAGTTTCGCGAATGAAAGCTCGCTGCCGATTCCAAAATCGATCTGCTACCCATTTCATCACAGGCTCTACCTTGCGTGGCATCACCAGTTAAAATAGGAAAGGAGACGCATGCGATGAAAAAGATTTTCCTGACCGGCGCAAGCTCTGGAATCGGATTGGCGATTGCGAATCAGCTTTGCGCCGATGGGCATGAAGTGTGGGGAACATCGCGCGATCTAAAACGGATTCCTTCCGTTTCTCGTTTACACCCCGTGTTTCTGGATCTGGGGGATGCCAGTTCTGTCCGGGCCAGCTTCGCCGGCGCCCTCGCCGAGGCAGCGTACTTCGATGTGGTGATCAACAACGCCGGCAGCGGCCACTTCGATCCGGCGGCTTCGGTTGCACACGAAGTCCTGGCAGTGCAGTTCCAAACTTTGGTTTTGTCGCAGATCGAATTGTGTCAGCTCGCTCTCGAAGCCATGCGCGCGCGAGGGTCGGGACTCATCATTAATGTTTCGTCATTGGCTTCTCGTTTGCCGATACCCTTCATGAGCGGCTATAACGCAGCGAAGGCTGCGATGGCAGCCTTCACGATGACGCTGCAACTCGAGCTGCGCGATTCGCAGGTCCACGTGGTAGACCTGCAACCCGCAGATATTGCCACTCGCTTTAACGATTCAATTTCTCGATCTAAGCAGTCTGATGATCCCCTCGTCGCTGCCACCTGGGAAATCGTCGATCGTAACATGCGAAATGCGCCTCCCCCTGAACTCGTCGCACGTCGCGTCAGCACATTGGTTCGTGAATCAAACCCGCCGCCGCGGGTCACCGTTGGGAGTTCCTTTCAGGCTCTCATTGCGCCGTTGATTTTCCGGTTTCTGCCGCAACGCGTTGGCATCTGGGGTCTCCGAAAATATTACCGCTTGTGATCGAAGTGACAGACGCACTCATTCTGATGGCTGGTTCCGGCTCGCGCCTGCGCGCGGCTTCACCATCGGTGATCAAGCCACTCGTGCCGATTTTAGGCCGACCGCTAATCTCATATACTTTTGAAGCGTTACTCCGCGCCGGGATCAGGAATGTTTACGCAGTGATCGGATTCGAAGGCAAAGCTGTGAGCCGCGCCGTGGAGCGGCTCGTCCCGGCCGGACTTTCGCTTCGCTTCATCGACAATCCGTATTGGCAAAAACAGAATGGAATCTCGGTGCTGGCAGGCGCATCCTCTTTAGCGAATCCGTTTGTCCTGATGATGAGCGATCACCTTTTCGATCAGGCGATCATTGACCGACTGATCGCTGACAGCGTCCCGGAGCAACTCAATCTCGCGGTTGACCGAAAACTCGATTCCATCTTCGATCGGGACGACGCCATGAAGGTCCAGACCAGGGGCAAACAGATTGTGACGCTCGGAAAAGATCTACCGGAATACGACGCGATCGATACGGGGGTTTTCGTCTGTCCGCCGGAGATGTTTGCGCATCTCGAGCGCGCAAGCGCAGGGGCCGATGGTGATTGTAGTCTCGCGGACGGCGTTCGATCCATGGCGACGGAAGGTCGCGCTCGCGTCGTCGATATTGGTGATGCCTGGTGGCAGGATGTCGACACTTCCGAAATGCACGCCGATGCGGAACGGCATTTACGTGCGCGTTCTGCGCTGGCTGATCAAGTTTAGCGAAAACGTCGCAACAGCGACCAGCAGCCATGGATGCAGGATCCATTTCGGCCAACCGGCGAGCGCGAGCAGGACGAAAAATAAAATCCCGACGTCTCGCTTCGTGAGTTGCAGGGCGAACCAGACTACGCGTTCGCTCAAACGCGAAAGGCCCGCGCTTTGAATGAGGCTGCGGTGTCGGGGATAAGCTGCTTGCACCAATCTTTCAGCGTCTACTTCGGGTTCCGGTTCTGGTTGCGAGCGACGCAACGCCCACTCATTTCCAGCAATTAATAGCGCGAGCAGTAAACCTTCCGCGGCATAGATCCACGCATTCGATCCGGAACTTTGCGATCGCGAAAGTCCGAACCCGAGGCTGACAACGAAGAGCAATGCTCCCGCGATGTCGCATAGATCGTCGATAAGACCGCCGCGCTTTGACTCAAGAAATTTCGCGCGCGCGATCTCGCCGTCACAACCATCCAGCATGCTGTAAAGCTGATAGATGCATGTTCCGATCAGGATATCGGCATAATCACCGCGGAGGAGGAAAAAGGCGCAGACGATCGGCAAGCCAAAGATGGAAAGCGTCCAGGCCGTCGGAGTAATGGGCAACTTCAACAACAGGCGCGTGAGCGGCCGGGTCAGAGGGCGGTTAATCCATCTCGAAACAAATCCGTCCTGCGGTTTGGAAGTTTGCCGGAGAAATTCGCGCTCGGCGGGAGCGATTTCGGTCGAGTCACGGAGAAGAAGCCACCAGCGCGCGCGATTCGAAGCCCCGCATGCAATTTCAAACTCAGACTGAAGTGCATCCCATGTTACGACGGAGTGCGTCACGCGCACCGGTTGCGCTGCGGCCACAAATTCGGCGACGCCTTTTCGATACACGAACAACCGGGTTGTCACGACGCGAGCCGACGTAAAATTTGATGCGACATCATCGGTTTGCGATCCTGGTTTCCACCAGACCGATGTCTCGATCGGCGTGCCTGTCGTTTCTGCGAATTCGCCCAGCGCCAGCTCGAGCCTGCGTAATTGCGTCAGTCCGGCGATTTTCCAGTGCGCCGATTCATCGGCGAGAATGACGAACTTTTCGCGTTCACGGATGCCTTCACTCACGCCGCGGAGTTCGCATCGAGCGCGGGAGTCATCGCCGCCTTCACGGCGAGTAGCACGATGAGACACGCGCAGACGGCGAGAATATGCAGGACCCATTGCGCAAGACCGCATAACGCGAGCAGCATGAATACGAAATTAAAGACATCGCGTTTGGTGAGTTCGCCGAAAACCGAGGTCGCAGCTTCGCCGAGCGAAAGCATTCCAGTGCCCCTGATCATCCAAAGTTTCAGCTGGTCTCCCTTGTTAAATGTCTGCCGATTGGCGCTGACGAATCGGCCGTAGTCGTCGTGCTCCAACGCCCCATCGTCTTCGATATGGTGACGCGTGAGCAAAGTTTCTGCGACACCAATCAGCACCGCCGCGATTAAGCCTTCCGCGGCATAGACCCAGCGGATCGAGTCGGCGTTGCCAAAATGCCGGGCAAGGCCGAAGCCGAGGCTGACCGCAAAACAGAGAGTGCTGAGTCGATCGCAAACCGCATCGAGTTTACTGCCGAAGTCAGATTCGAGATATTTTATCCGCGCTATCTCGCCGTCACATCCGTCCACCGCGCTATGGAGTTGAAACAGAATCGTCCCGATCGCGAAGCCGAAGTAATCCCCGCGAAGAACAAATAACCCCCCTGCGATCGGCAGCAGCATGAAGAGCAGCGTGAGTTGATTCGGCGACGCGGGCAGCCGAATCAGGATCTGGCTCAGCGCGCGCGACAAAGGCCGATTGATCAGGCGCGAAACGAGTCCGTCCTGCGACTTCCCCGTGCTGCGTAGGAGGTGACTGGTGGCGTGCGCAATGTCGCTATGATTCCTGAGATAAATCCACGATCGGTTAGCGACGCCTTCGTTACCGATGGCCTGCAGATTCTGACTTTGATCCAGAGTATTTTCCGGACTGATAATCAGTCCTGGTAAAAGTCCTTCTGAACTTGTCGTAAACGCCGACGCCAGGGATCCCCGCTCGAAAACGAATCGTGTGCTCGTAACGAAAACTTCGCCTTCAGTGATCTGACTTCGATCTGAAGTGAAATTCAGTCTTTCAAGGCCTTGCGCGCTCGTGATGGCATAGTTCCCGCCCCGGATCAAAACTGGAATCGGCCCCGGCACATTTAGATGAACGAAGAACTCGTTTAGCGCCAAGACGACGCGATCGATTTGCCGCAAACCTGCGACCTTCCAATCGGCAGATTCGTCCGCCCATAGAATGATGGAACGCGGTATTGGGATGCTGATTTGCACGAAGGTGCGATGGTAACCGGCGCTCTTACGACTGTAAAACCGCGAATGCCCAAATAAGCGCGAGATCGACGATTTTAAACTTCGAGAGCGCAGAGTAAACTCGGGCGTGGCCGAAGGCACTCCCGTCATCTCAATCGTTATTCCGACGCTGCAGGAAGAGAAAGTGATCGGCTCAACCTTGTCGCTGCTAAAGGCTTGCGATGCGATTCCCTGCGAAATTATCGTCTCCGATGGCGGCAGCACCGATCGCACATTGGAGATCGCGCGGCCTTTGGCGGATATGGTGATCGAGCACCGCAGCACGTCCCGGCAAACCATTGCGCAAGGCCGGAACTTCGGCGCAAGGTCCGCTCGTGGTGAGTTCCTGGTCTTTCTGGATGCCGACTGCAGCGTCACAAACCCAAATCAGTTTTTCGCGGCAGCACGAGACCGCTTCGCTTCCGATCCGAAGCTTGTAGCGCTAACCGCTCAGCTCCGTGTCCTGCCAGCAAACGAGACCCTGGGAGACAAGATCGTCTTTGGCGTGATGAATTTCGCCACTCGATTTCGTAATAACGTTCTGCAAAAAGGTGACGCGCCCGGTGGCGAATTCCAGATGGTGCAACGCGCAGCATTCGAAGCCGCGGGCGGCTATCGAGAAGATCTGGTGACGTGCGAAGATCGCGATCTTTTTGCGCGGCTGGCAAAGTCGGGCCGCGTGATGACCGATCCAGCGTTGACAGTTTTTCACACCGGACGCCGGGCGCACAATGTCGGATGGCTGAAGCTCATCGCCTTATTTTTCGCTAACACGATTTCGTTCCGCCTGCGTGGGAAAGCGATTTCGCGCGAGTGGAAGCCAGAACGTTAACTGCGCCAGATTATTTCGTGCTGCTGCGTCGCAGCGCCAGAATCAGACGGACAATCATGAAAAGACAAACGGCGTGGAGGAACCATCCCGCTCTGCCGAATAAAACGGCTGCCAGGAAGATTGGATAAGCGACATCGCGGTTGGTGAAATGTTCGAATGCCCCGATCACGGATCGCAGGAACAGACGGACGTCCGATCCGAGAACCGTTTTGCGCCTTGGGACCGATGATACGACTGGAGCGATCAAGGTCAGTCGAGGCGACCCGAGAAAGCCATTGGCAACGACCAGAATTCCAGCGAGCACGCCTTCTGCAAGAATGACGGACTGCCCGTCGTCACCTCGGAATAGTCCAAGGCCAGTGCCGAACACAAGCATTCCGCTGGCAAGTTCATTCATCAATTTGTCGAGCCGCCCCCCGCTCACTGACTCCCGATATTTCGCTCGAGCCAATTCGCCGTCGCACCCGGAGACGATTGAGTGAATCAGGAATAATACGGCACCGATGATTTGCGCGATGTGAGACCCCTCCGCCAGGCAGATAAAGCCGAGGATGGGAAAAATGAATCCGGCAAGCGTAAGCGTTGTTGGTCGAATGTGCAGTGGCAGCAGCTGACGTGTGATGGTGCGGGATATTTGCCGATTGATCGTCCGCGAGACAAAGCCATCCTGCGTCTGCCCCGAAGTTTGGAGAAAATGTTGCGTCGCGTCGTTATTGTCGCTGTCGAGATACCACCATTTACTGGTCTGCATCGCACGCACGCGCGTGGCGAATTGTACCGAAAATAATTCGAGCTCTTCTGTCGTTAACCGACGCGGCGAAGTTGTCTGCCGCAGCCCGGCTAGAACTCCGGTGAATGCATCGCGTCCGATAAAAACGCGTGTCGTGATGATGGCTTCATACTCATTCTCAGCGACGTTGCCGGCCTCGATTGCAATACAGTTAGTGAGTCGCGCATCCTGCGGAAACCAGCGCTGTTTAGTCGACGGATCATCTTTCCAAAAAATGTGCAACGTGATCCTGTCTCCGGCGGCGATCCCAGACTCGTTCGCGGCGAGCGCCAGTCGATCGAGCTGACGCACACCCGCGACGACCCAATTCGCCGAATCGTCAGCCAGGACGAGTATCGAGCGAGGGCCGATGATGTTGCTCTGCACGTTGAGCTACGCTTTGATCGCGCGACGGTAGATGCGATACGTCTTGTATCGGCGAGCGCCGATCGCATCGAGAAAACCGTTCATCGCGGTGTTGTCTTCCAACGTCATACTCTGCTCGCCGACGATTCCGCGCGCGATCATTGCTGCTTCGATAATGCGCAATACTAATGCTTCGGCCACTCCATGCCGGCGGTATCCTTCGATCACTCCCAGCGTGATGAGGCGGACTCGCTTGATGCGGTTCTTGCGATACAAAAGCTTTGCCAGTCCGATGGGCAAACCGAAGCGCGTCAGCCGGCCGT
>JBBQHM010000039.1:0-18995 GCA_038323965.1 Chthoniobacterales bacterium
CGCCGGGTGCGCGGGGAAAGCGCCGCGGACTTGAAATGGATAGCGCAACGATTATCGATGGGGAGCTGGAGCAACGTTTCCAACCTCCTGCGCAAAAGTGCAAAAAGTGAGCACTGACCCCTATTTTGCTACACCGCGGACGAGCACCTAAAAGATGTTGTCGTCCACGCCAACGAAGCATATGTCTAACCAGACGATGCAGCCAACCGCGACCGTCCTTATGCCCAGCTCTCACTCTTTCATGAACGCCACTTGTAATTCGCGCGGTGGCTGATCTTTTAGCTCGTTAGGCGCTCACACAATTCTCCAACAACCAACAACCAACAACCAACAAACGAGCAAACATATGCAACCCAATCAATATACTAAAATCAGCAAAGTGTGTTTCTTCCTAGGCTTCGCCTCCATCGCTGGATCAATCACGATCTGGTTTCTAACCGGCGGCACCTCACCAGAATCACAGGCGCACGCGGAGCGTTTCGGCATCTTCGTAGGCCTTTGGGCACCGACATTCTTCATTCTTTCTAACCGCTTCAGCCGCTACGCGGACAGCAAACCCTGATTACAGGATGAAATGCGCCCAAGTGATCCAACGCCGCCTAACGATGCGCTGCAGCAAACCGCGGCCTGCCCTTATGCGTAACTCCTATAGCTTGTGACCGTCACTTGTAACTCGCGCGGTGGCTGAACTTGTTCTCGTTAGGCTGCGAGACCTAACTACACGGCAACCAAGGAGCTCGTTGCTCCAATTTCCCGTAATTCAACGCTGAACCAGCTTCTTGGTCAGGCCAGCTGACTTTATCTTCGCGACGTCTCGGTGCACGGGCCACCCACATCCAGCATTTTCCTTGTGCAACCTTCGTCCGCCGTTGGTGGCCGGACTGGGAATCACAAGTGAAAGGCGCGACTGGTTAACAGCTAAGGGTGGCAAGATGCCGGCGCGGGCGGGCGGCGCGACCGAATTCTCGCGCGGTCATCAAGATACGCACTCGCGTTCCGGAGGAGGGCGCTTGGCCCAAGCGCGCCGGCATGGCAGCGCAAGCGCCCGCTAAAAAAACGCAACGGGACGGCAGCGGAGATTTTATCGCTGTGTTAGGCTTTCACAGATGGAGAGCTCGACCAAGTCCCCTGGCAGCGCGATGCGCGTGGCGCTGATGTTCGCCGCGCTTTGCGTGCTCGGGATTTTTGTCTGGCAGGGCATTGCGGCCAGCGGTGCGCCCGATCCGCTCCGGCCGAACACCAGCCGCACGGTCGCGGCGCTCGATATTGCCGTCCTCGTTTTTCGCGAGGGCTTGGAATGCATTCTCGTGCTGGCGGCCATCACCGCGAGCATGGTCGGCGCAAAACGCGAGCATCGTAAGCCCGTGATGTGGGGCGCGTTTGCTGCCTTCCTCGCCACGCTCGTTACCTGGGTCATTGCCGTCGGAATCATGGGTCAGCTCAGCGAAAGCGTGCCCGCGCTGGACCTGCAGGCGGCGACCGGACTGCTGGCGGTGGTAGTTCTGCTGGTGATCATGAACTGGTTCTTTCACAAGGTTTACTGGGGCGGATGGATCAAGCATCACAATCGTCGCCGGAAATCTTTGCTGGATGCGGGCATGTCGGCTTCTTCCGCGCGCGTGCGCTGGGGTTTGATCCTGCTCGGATTTACCTCGCTCTACCGGGAAGGATTCGAAGTCGTTCTTTTTCTACAAAGCTATCAGCTTCGCCTTGGTGCCGGCGTTGTTTTTAAAGGCACCATGCTCGGCCTCGTTTTTACCGGCATGGTCGCGCTGCTCACCTTCGTGCTGCAGCAGAAATTACCTTATCGCAAAATGCTGATCACGACCGGTGCCCTGCTGGGCGTTGTGCTGCTCGTGATGGTGGGAGAGCAAGCGCAGGAAATGCAGCTGGCCCATTGGATCGGCACGACGCCGGTGCCGTGGCTGGAGAATATCATCCCGGCATGGGCGGGCATGTGGTTCGCGGTATTCCCGACCTATCAGACGCTACTCGCGCAGATGCTGGCCGCGCTTCTTGTTATCGGCTCCTACTTCGCCGCGCGACGTCTGCGCGGCACGCCGGCGTCATCGATCGACCCGGTAAAACGTTCCGGCGAGAACGAAGCGTTGCCGCCAGGATTCACGAAGCGCGCGCAGCTCATAGGGTAGCTGCCCGGTATCTCCCATGTCTTTTAAAGCTTTTCTAAGTTTCGTTAGCCTGCTCGCGATCGCTCATAATGCTTTCGCTGGTTCACGTCATTTTACTTACGTTTACGAGACGGCGACCTCCGCGCCGGGCGAGGTTGAGATCGAAAATTGGGTGACTTGGAGAGATCTCGACGGATCCAGCGAAGTCGATTTTCGGCACGAGCTTGAGTTTGGAATTACCCGCCAACTGCAGGCCGCGATCTATGTCGCGGACTGGAACTACCACGATAAGACCGATGCGCGCGCGTCCGGCTTTTCCTACAACGCCTCGGCGCTGGAGTTGATCTATAACCTGACTAATCCCGTGGCAGATCCTCTCGGCCTTTCGGTTTACCAGGAATACAAGGTGGGCGATCGAATCTTTGAGTGGGAATCCAAGGTGATCGCGCAGAAGAATTTTGGGCCGGTGATTATCGCCTACAACGCGACGTTGGAAGTGGTCTGGGAAGGCGAAGATCTGGATCAGCGCGAAGGCGAGGTGCAGCAATCGGCCGGAGTGAGCTACGAATGGAGTCCACGTTTTTCAACCGGCGCGGAAGTCGTGCATGAGTTGGTGTTTCCGGATTGGCGCGGGAAGCGCGAGATGAATTTCTTTGTCGGACCGAATGCGTCATTTCGCGCGGGCGATTGGCAGACAACGATTACCGGATTGGCGAAAGGCATGGGCGGAGATGGGGAACCCGATCTGCAGGTGCGCGCGATCGTGGGTCACGACTTCTGATGAGGCGTTTCGCAAATTCCTCGCGACCGGCAGCGCTGCGCTCCTGTCCGGATGGGCCGCGACGGGTCCGGCGCCAGTGACCTCGGAGTTCAGCCGTGATACCGGAAGCACCGAAGCGCAGTTGCGCGAGGGTCGCGCGCTTTTTGTCTCCCGCTGCATCGGTGTCACACCCTGCCAAATCCGCATCGTTATCCCCGCGACCGATGCCCGGCGCTCGCCGGCCAAATGGCGTCGCGGGCAAACCTCGCTCCCTCGGAAAAGTCGGCGATCATTGCCTACTTGCAGGTTGCCTCGGGAACCACACGTTAAAAACAGCTAAACGGGCACGTTCCTAGCTTCCCCGGGAAGCGATGAAGAAGGAAACGCTCCATGCATTGCTCACGGCTATGCTCGAGCCAGGTGCTGGTGTCTCCGACCTGCTCTTCATCGCGGGTAAATCGCCGCTCGCGGAAGTCGACGGAAAGTTAATGGAATTTCCCATCGATACTCCGAGCGGTGCGCTCGACGAAACACTGACCGAAAATATCGCGAACCTTCTGATCGACGGCGACGAACGGCTCCGCCGTGACTTCGAGGAAACCGGGGCATGCGACGGAAGTTACGGGCTCGGAGAAATCGCCCGCTTCCGCTTCAACGTATTTAAGCAGTGCGGTCATCACGCGGTAGTGATGCGACGTTTGCCCTCGCAGATTCCAACGCTGGATTCACTCGGCCTCCCGCCGGTCTTCAAGGAAATGCTGTTGGAGAAAAATGGCATCATCCTGATCACTGGAGGCACGGGAACGGGCAAGACGACGACGCTCGCCGCGATGCTGAACGAGCTGAACGCGACGCAGCAAATCCACATCGTGACGCTGGAAGATCCGATCGAATTTTTTCACACGCATCATCGGGCGGCCTTCAGTCAACGTGAGCTCGGAAAAGATTTCCCGAATTTCGCCGCCGGTCTGCGCTCCGCGCTTCGGCAAGCTCCGAAAGTGATTCTGGTGGGCGAGATTCGCGATCGCGAGACGCTGGAGATCGCGATGTCAGCCTCTGAAACCGGTCACATCGTATTCAGCACCATGCACACCGTGAACGCCGGCCAGACGGTCAACCGCATCCTCGGCATGTTTGAACGCGAAGAAGAGCAGCAGCTGCGGCAGCGTCTTTCCGAAACGCTCCGCTACGTGGTGAGCCAGCGACTGGTGGATCGAATCGGCGGCGGACGCCACCTCGTCACGGAAGTGATGGGCAGCGGATTGCGCACCCGCGAGACCATTGTTTACGGCGAGTCCGAGGGAAAAACTTTCCAGGATATTACAGAGGCGGGCTCTACCCTGGGATGGCATACCTTCGATCAGTCGCTCATCAAAGCTCTCACTACTGGAATTATCGATGCTGATGCGGCGATCACCTACGCAACTTCGAAACCGCGGATGCGCCGACATATCGATCAAATGAAGAAGCGGGTCGACGTAACGGTGGGCGAAGCGCCTTCCGGATTGAAGTTGCAAATTCCCACTCCCGCCGCGGCATTGCTGGAGCAAATGCAGGCGGCGGACGCGGTCGTCGCCGGCGGAAACGGCAAACTCGCAGTGCGATAATTCCGCGTCGCTGGCGCGCGATTCTAGTTGAATCCTACGACGTCCTTTCGGACGCTGTGGAATGATTTCGCGGACGCTTCGCTCGATTCTTTTCGCCACCTTCTCAGCCTCCATTTTTTGCCCGCTCGCAGTGCGCGCGGCGGAACCGTCCCCCGGCCCCTCGCCCCAAATCGACCCGAAACTTTTCGGCGGGATGCAGTGGCGCCAGGTCGGTCCATTCCGCGGCGGACGAGCTCTCGCAATCGCGGGCGTCCCGGGCGAACCCAACACCTGGTATTTCGGCGCCGTGGCTGGCGGAGTCTGGAAAACGAACGACGGCGGCGCGAATTGGAAACCGATTTTCGATAAGGAGAGCAACTCCTCCATCGGCGCGATCGCGGTCGCGCCTTCCGATCATAACATTATTTATGTGGGCACCGGCGAAGCGGCCCCGCGCGGTAACATCACTTACGGCGCTGGAGTCTATAAATCCGTCGACGCCGGCAAGAGCTGGAAGTTCATTGGTCTCAAAGACAGTCGCCATATCGGCGCACTCGTAGTTCATCCGACGAATCCAAATATCGTGCTGGTGGCCGCGGTGGGCCATATGTTTGGCCCGAACCCGGAGCGTGGAATTTTCCGCACGGAAGATGGCGGCAAAACCTGGACGAAAGTGCTGGCGAAAGATGAGAACAGCGGCGGCATCGACGTCACGCTCGATCCGCATAACCCGAACGTAGTTTTCGCGGCCTTGTGGCAGGCGCGACGCCAGCCATCGTTCTTTTCCAGCGGCGGTGCCGGCAGCGGCCTCTATAAATCTGAGGATAACGGCGTGACATGGAAGCAGCTCTCCGGGAATGGCCTTCCGGACGGAATGCTCGGTCGCATCGGCGTGACTGTTTCGGGTGCGGATTCAAACCGCGTTTACGCGATTATCGAAGCGAAAGAGGGCGGGATTTATCGCTCCGAAGATGGTGGCGAAAAATGGTCGAAGATTAATGACGACGGCCGCTTCCGTCAGCGCGCCTGGTATTTCAGCAAAATTTACGCGGACCCGAAAGCGGCGGACACGATCTATGTGCTAAACACCGGTGCCTTCAAGTCGGTCGATGGCGGCAAGACATTTAACCTCCTGCCCGCAAAGCATGGCGATCATCACGGCCTCTGGATTGATCCGGAAGATCCGATGCGCCTCGGCAATGCCAATGATGGCGGCGCCAGCTTGTCGTTCGACGGCGGGAAAACCTGGACGACGCAGGGCAATCAGCCGACGGCGCAGTTCTATCACGTCGCGACCGACAACGCGTTTCCGTATCACATTTACGGCGCGCAACAGGATAACTCGAACGTAGGCATCGCCAGCCGCACGGATTCTGGAATTATCGGGCGCGAAGATTGGTTCGTGGCCGGTGGTGGCGAATGTGGCTTCGTGGTGCCTGATCCGCGCGACTGGCGGGTGATTTATTCGAATAACGAAGGTTACATCGCGCGCTACGATAAGAACCGCGAGGAAGTTCAGGACGTCAGCGTCTGGCCGCTCGATAACTCAGGCCACGGCGCGGTCGACCTGAAGTATCGCTTCCAGTGGATCTCGCCCCTGCTGCTCTCGCCGCATAATCCGGACGTTCTTTACACCGCCGCGAACGTGGTTTTCAAATCGACCGACAAAGGCAAGACCTGGCAGCAAATCAGTGAAGACCTGACGCGCAACGACAAGACGAAACAACAGCCGAGCGGCGGCTCGCTCACGCTCGACATCACGTCCGTGGAATATTACGACACGATCTTCGCGCTCGCAGAATCGCCGGTGAAACAGGGGACGCTCTGGGCCGGCACGGATGATGGATGGGTTCACGTTTCCACCGACGACGGCAAGACGTGGGCGAAAGTCACGCCGCCAGCGCCGCAGTGGGCGACGGTGTCCATCATCGATCCATCTCCGAAAGACGGGAACGCGGCTTACGTCGCGGTCGACAACCATCGGCAGGACGATTTCAAGCCTTATATTTTTAAGACGAAGGATCTCGGCAAAACCTGGAGCGCGATCACCAGCGGCATTCCGGACGGCGCCTACGTCCGCAGCGTGCGCGAAGATCCGCGCAAAGCTGGATTGCTCTACGCGGGCACCGAGCAGGGCGTTTACGTTTCGTTCAACGACGGGGCGCACTGGCAGCAGTTGCAATTAAACCTGCCCGTCACGCCGATTCACGATCTGGTGGTGAAGGATGACGACCTCGTGGTGGCGACGCATGGACGCTCGTTCTGGGTGCTTGATAACCTGACGCCGCTGCGCCAGGTCGCGCCGCCAGCGGCCGAGTTCGTGTTGTATCAACCGCAAACCGCATTGCGATTGCATTACCCGGAAGAGTTCGACAAACGTCAGCCGGTCGGTGAGAATCCGCCCGCGGGAGCGATGGTAGATTATTATTTCAAGACCGCGCCGAAAGACGAAGTGACGCTCGACGTTTACGACGCGCAGAACAAATTGGTGCGCCATCTTTCGAGCAAGGAAAAGAAAGGCAACGACCAGCCGCCGGAGTGGCCAGACCAGGTGGAGGCGGTGAAGACGATCCCAGCGAAGGAAGGCATGAATCGTTTCGCGTGGGATTTGCGCTACGACGATCCGATTTTGATCCCGGGAGCCTTCTATTATGGAAGCGGGCCGCGCGGTCCGCTCGTCTTGCCGGGCGATTACACGGTCAAGCTGACCGTCGCTGGTAAATCCCAAAGCGCACCGCTGCACGTGGTGCTCGATCCGCGCACAAAGGGCGCCGAGCCTCAGCTGCAAAAACAGTTTGAGCTGGCGTGGCAGGTTTACCAGCGCGGCTCGGAGTTGCACCAGGCCGTGAATGAAATTCGCGACGTGAAAACGCAAATCGACGGCTTGCACAAGAAGTTCGACTCCGACGAAAAGATGAAACCGATGCTCACCGCCGCGGACGATCTCACGAAAAAAATGGCCGAGGCCGAAGGTAAGTTGATGCAGGTGAACATGAAGAGCAGCGAGGGAAATCTCGCCTTCCCGAACATGCTAAACGAAGAATTTTATTCGTTCAGCCACGTGGTCGAGCAAGCCGACACCGAACCGACTCAGCCGCAGCGCGACGTGTGGACAAACTTAAACGGTCGCCTCGACGAGCAGCTGAAACGCTGGCAGCAGATCAAAACTGACGACCTGCCAAAGATCGCCGCCACGATCAAGCAGGCTGACCTGCCGGCGCTGGTCGTCCCGACACCATCGCCAGCCCCAAAAAGCGGCTAGCTTTTATCGACGCTGTATTTTCCCGGCCCGATAAATGACAGGCTAACGAGAATGATGCACATCTCGATGACATCGAGCGCGCCGTAATATCCGCGATTTGATTGGCAGGCTCCTATCGTGTGGACTAGGGCGACGAGAAAACAAAAGAGCACTCCCAATCTGAACGCGAAACCGAGAATCATGAGGACTGCCCCCGCACACGCGGCCAGCGCGCCGAAGAATCCCCACCACTCCAAATGCGCGTGAAAGCCGAGCGTTCGCATCCCGCTTCCGAACCGCGTCCATTCATGTTCGCCGCCGAGTAAAACCGGCGCGCAGAAAAGGATGAAAATGATACCAACACTAACTCGCAACAGCAGGAGCCCGGTTTCCCGATATTTAGCGAGGAACTTTAACATGCGCGGGATGGTGCAGGCGCCACGCGCGGATTGCAACGGCTGAGATGATCGAGCAGGCAGTTCTTCTCGCCGCGGGACGCGGGACGCGCATGCGCGATTTAACCAGCACCCTGCCGAAACCGATGATCGAAGTGCGAGGAAAGCCGATCCTCCAGCACATTATCGAAGGACTTCGGGAGGCCGGAGTTCGCCGAATTCTGGTCATTGTCGGGTATCGTGGCGACGTCGTGCGCAATTTTTTCAGTGACGGTTCTCGGTTTGGAATTCAGATCGAATACAGCGAGCAATTGGTTCAGGATGGAACGGGTCGGGTCGTCGAACTTGCGCGCGACTTTAGCGGTGCGGCGCCCTTCCTCCTGAGTTACGGCGATATCCTCGTCGACCCGGCAAATTACTGGCGTCTGGTAGACCTGGCGGATGAGACCGAGGCGCTCATCAGCGTGACGCGCGGTGAAGATGTCAGCAAGGGCGGAGCGGTCTTCGTGAATGACGCGATGGAAATGACCGACCTCCGCGAGAAACCAGCGCCGGGTGAGCCGACCAGCCCCTGGTATAATGCCGGAATCTACGCCTTCCGCTCGAGCATCTACGATTTCACTGCGAAGTTGCAGCCTTCACCGCGCGGCGAATACGAGTTGACCGATGCCGTCCGCGCGCTGGGGTTCTCCGGTAAAAAGATTAAGGCGGTCGAAATCAGTGGTGCCTGGGCCGACGTGCGCGATCCAGAAGTACTCGCGCAACTAAATCAAACGTAGAGGAGCCGGCGGCTAGAGCTGCACCGGCTCTTCCTCTTCCCCTTCTTCACCGATCTCCTCTTCGATTTCGCGCTGCCAGCGTTTCGAGACCCACGGGCGCAGCAAACCGTAGAGCAGATACACGATGAACAGCACTGCCGGCATCCATTCGTAGTTCAGGACAGTGAAGAGCAGCACAATGGCAATGATCAGAAATCGCGGCAGCGACTTGGTCGTGCGCCAGGTGATCGCCTTGAAACTTGGATACCGGAGACGGCTGAACATCATGATGGAAAGCACGAGCATCAGCGGAGGAAGTATCCACTTGTAACGCCCGATTTCATGATCGCGCTCGCCCAGCCACCACAACATGAACAGCGTGATCGACGCGATAAGTCCCGCCGCTGCCGGAATCGGAAACCCGGTGAAATCCTTGCTGTCACTTGGAACACCGCTCGCCGCCGCGGTATTGAATCGCGCGAGCCGAAACGCGCCGCAGAGCAGGTAAACAAAGGCAACGACCCAGCCGACGCGAGGAAAGTCCAGCAAGACAATTCGGTAAACCATCAACGCCGGCGCGAGCCCGAACGAAATCACATCCGCGAGAGAATCGAATTCGCGCCCGAACGCGCTTTCCTGTCCGCCGAGCCTGGCCAGACGCCCGTCCAGGACATCAAAAATACAGGCGCCGATGATGAACCAAACGGCCGTGTGAAAAAGTACCGCCGCCGCGTCGGGACTGGTCGCCTGCAACAAAGCGCCCTGCACGATCTTTAGCGTTGCCGCGAACCCGCAAAAAAGATTCCCGGCCGTCATCAGGTTCGGCAGGAGATAAACCTTCGACGTGTGGTCGCTCATTCCGTGCGCAATCTCGCGATGACAGTCAATCCACCAGCCACCCGCTGGCCAATATCGACTGAGATGGTCGCGTCCAACGGCAAATATACTTCCGTGCGCGAGCCAAAGCGAATCATGCCGAAGCGTTCGCCGCGCTGAAGTTCATCCCCGATCTTCGACCATCCCACGATCCGCCGCGCAATCGCGCCGGTGAGCTGCCGAACTACAATCGTTGCCCGTGGATTTTGGAATCCCCACGTCATCGCTTCGTTCTTCGTCGTGCAATGCTCGCTGCGCGCGTCCAGACAAAGTCCTGCGTGATGCTGCCGGTAAATGACACGGCCATCGACCGGCGCACGATTCGTGTGGACATCGAAAACGGAAAGGAAAATACCTACCCGCTTCATCCGCGTCTTCGTTACCTCGGGTTCGTCCACCTCGATAATATCCGCCACCACCCCGTCGGCCGCCGCCAGGACAGCATCTGGCTCCGCTGGAGCGCGGCGTTCAGGATCACGAAAGAAGGCGAGCGTGTAGATAAACAGCGCCACGAAAAGCAATGATAGAACGGTCGAAAACAGCGCGCTAACTACCGCAAAAATCGCCAGGAACGTGAATATCCACCAGCCTTCGCGTAACGTTTGCAGTCGCATGATAGCGCCCATTTTCAGGGCGCGCAGGCAACGGGTCAAGCCCCGTCCTCCACCTGTTCCCGCGCGACCTCTTATGCGCGGTCAAAAATACAACAGGAGGTATTTGTTGGCCGTCGTAGCCCCTGAATGTTGGGGTCGGAATCTCTGCTCTTTTTCGAGAAAACTGTTGTCCCTACCGGCCTTTTCGCCTAACTTTCAGCCGGGTCGTTCGACCCACTCTTATGCTGCAAGCTCGCGACGATATTCCTGCTCAAACTGCACCTCCCGAACGTAACACCGGTATTGCCGCCGAGCAGAAGTACGATGCCGCACAAATCGACAAGCTGGAGGGGCTGGAAGCGGTCCGGAAACGCCCCGGAATGTACATTGGCGACCCGGATGAACGCGGCCTTCACCACTGCGTTTTCGAAGTTCTCGATAATTCCATCGACGAACACCTCGCGGGATTCTGTAGCAAAATCGAAGTTTCCGTTCACGTCGACGGGTCGGTCTCGATTCGGGATACCGGCCGCGGCATCCCGGTCGACATGCATCCGAAATGGAAAATGCCAGCAGTGGAGCTCGTCTTAACTAATCTGCACGCCGGCGGCAAATTCGGACAGGGCGCTTACAAATACTCCGGCGGACTGCACGGTGTCGGCGCGAAATGCGTCAACGCGTTATCCGACTGGTTCAAGGTCGAAGTTTCGCGCGACGGCAAAGTTTATCATATGGGCTTCGAGCGCGGGAAGACCACGCAGAAGCTCAGCGTCATCGGCGAAGTCAAAAACAAAAAGACGACGGGGACGCTGATTACGTTTCTCCCCGATCCGACGATCTTTACGATCACGACCGAGTTCAAGTTTGAAAGATTGGCTACTCGCCTGCGCGAACTCGCATTCCTCAATCCCGGACTGGAAATTACGCTGGCCGACGAGCGCGAAGAGCCGCCGAAAAAGGAGCTATTTTTCTACAAGTACGGCATTGAGGAATTCGTCAAGCAGCTGGGCGAGAACAAGCAGGTCATCCATCCGAAGCCAATGGTGGTTTCGCGGCAGCGGGAAGAAATTTTCGTCGACTGCGTGATGCAGTACAACGACAGCTACAATGACCAGATCCTTTGCTTCGCTAACTCTATTCCAAATCCGGATGGCGGAACGCACCTCACTGGATTCCGCACCGCGCTCACGCGCACCATCAATCAGTACGCACGTTCCAATAGCCTGTTGAAGGACAAGGATCCGGCCATTTCCGGCGATGACGTCCGCGAAGGATTGGTCTGCGTGTTGAGCATTAAACTGCCAAACCCGCGCTTCGAGTCGCAGACCAAGGTGAAGCTGGTGAACACCGAGATCGAAGGCGTGGTGAACTCCGCGGTTTACGACGGGTTGATGACTTACTTCGATCAGAACCCGCCGATCGCGAAGCGGATCTTCGAAAAAGTTTTGACCGCCGCTCGGGCTCGCGAAGCTGCCCGCAAAGCTCGTGAAACCATCCGCAAGGGCGCGCTCACCGGCGGCGGCTTACCGGGCAAGCTCGCCGATTGTTCGGAGCGCGATCCGGATCTGACGGAGCTTTACATTGTCGAGGGCGATTCAGCCGGCGGCTCTGCCAAACAAGGGCGCGACCGTCGTTTCCAGGCGATCCTGCCGATCCGCGGCAAGCTGATCAACGTCGAGAAAGCACGCCTCGACCAAGCGCTGAAGAACACCGAAATCCAGTCGATGATCACCGCCATCGGCACCGGTATCGGCCGACCGAAAGACGAGTCGACCACCAAAGACGAAGCTTCCTTCGACATCACCAAGCTGCGTTACGGCCGCATCATCATCATGACCGACGCCGATGTGGACGGCTCGCACATCCGCGTGCTGCTCCTCACCTTTTTCTATCGCCAAATGACCGAGCTGGTTCGCGCGGGTAAGATTTACATCGCGCAGCCGCCGCTCTACCAGGTCAAGCGCAAGAAGCGCGAGGAGTACGTCGATGACGACGTCCAGCTGAACAAGATTTTGATCTCGTTAGGCTCGGAAGACGTTCGCCTGAAAAATCTCGCGGATGGGAAAGAGCTGAGCACCGCGCAACTCAAAGACATCCTCGAGTCGCTCGAGAAGTTGGCGAAGCTCAGCGAGTCCGTACGCCGCCACGGCGGAGACTTCGAAACTTTCCTCGGCCGGCGTGACACGAAGAGTGGAAAGCTACCTGCCTATCTCGTGAAAGTGCGCGACGGCAACGACGAGACCGTTACCTATTTCCACGACGAGCAGGAGCTGCGGAGATTTCACGAACAGAACCTCGATCTTAATCTCTTCGATGTGGAGATGGGACAGGAACTCCTGCCACTCGCTCCCGCAGCCGCGACCACGAAGCTCAACGGCATCCGCCGCCGCGCTAAGAAAGTCGAGTTGCACGAAGCGACCACGATTCAGAAACTCATCGGCGAGCTCGCGCGCAAAGGCCTGAAGGTGGACCACTACGCGGCGAGCGATCATCCGATCTTCGAGTTGATCGAAGGCGAGGGCGAGAAAGCCGTCGCGCATCCCCTGTTTTCCATTCCCGAAATTCACCAGAAGATCGTCGAGATCGGACGGCGTGGCGTGCAGATCAAGCGCTTCAAAGGCCTCGGTGAAATGAACGCGAAGGAGTTATTCAACACCACGATGGATCCGAACAAGCGCAAGCTGCTCAAGGTCGATCTGAACGACAACAACGCCGTTGAAGCCGATCAAATGTTCACGCGCCTGATGGGCGATGTCGTCGAGCCGCGCCGGCAATACATCGAAGACAATGCGCTCAACGTTCGCAATCTCGACGTCTGAGTTCGGACAGGATTAACGGGATTTTACAGGATTGAAGACGGACGAGGCCCACGCGCTCACTGAGCAGGTAATTGGTTTGGCGATGAAAGTTCATCGCGCACTCGGGCCGGGATTTCTTGAGTCCGTTTATCTCAATGCGTTTAGCTATGAGTTGCGACAAGCCGGGCTTTCGGTCGAGATCGGGCAGCATTTAAAAGTTCGCTACGAAAACGTGATTGTCGGCGACTTCATTGCGGATGTCGTGGTTAACGATTTCCTTATCTGCGAGCTAAAGGCGACTACCAGCCTTACGAAAGCGAATGAAGTCCAACTCGTGAATTATCTGACCGTTACCAATCGCGACTTCGGAATGCTCTTAAACTTCGGCGCGTCATCGCTGCAATTTAAACGCAAGCATCGCCTAACGACTCCTCCTCCCGAAGAAGTCGATCTGCACAATCCTGTAAAATCCTGTTAATCCTGTCCAAAAAACTCCGTGTATAACGCCAACGAAAAGTTAGAGCTCATCAACGTCGCCGAAGAGGTATCGAGGTCGTTCCTCGATTACTCGATGTCGGTTATCATCTCGCGCGCGCTGCCGGATGCGCGCGACGGATTAAAGCCATCGCAACGCCGCATCCTTTACGCGATGCACGATTTGTCGCTCTTTCCGAATCGGCAGCATCGTAAATGCGCGAAGATTTGCGGTGATACCAGCGGTAACTATCACCCGCACGGCGAGGCCGTTATTTATCCGACGCTGGTCCACATGGCCCAAAGCTGGGCGATGCGCGAAACGCTGGTCGATGGCCAGGGAAATTTCGGTTCGGTCGAAGGCGATCCTCCGGCGGCGATGCGATACACCGAGGCGCGCATGACGCATCTCGGTGCCGCGCTCATGGTCGACATGGACAAGGACACGGTCGATTTTGTCCCGAACTACGACGAGACGCGGACCGAACCGAAAGTTTTCCCGGCGGCGTTTCCGAATCTGCTCGTGAACGGCGGCACCGGCATCGCGGTCGGTATGGCGACGAACATTCCGCCGCACAATCTCGGCGAAGTGATCGACGGCATTTGCGCGCAGATCGACGATCCCGATATCGATCTGGATGGGCTGATGAAGTATGTGAAGGGCCCTGATTTTCCGACGGGTTGCGCGTTGCTCGGTTTGGCCGGCGTTCGGCAATATCTCGCGACCGGCCGCGGCAGCATGAAGGTTCGCGGCAAAGCGGGCGTGGAGGAACTGAAGGGAAATCGCGAGCAAATCGTGATCACCGAAATTCCGTACAACGTGAACCGAGCCACTCTGGTCGAGCGCATCGCGGATCTGGTGAACGACAAAACGTTGACCGACATCAGCGCGATCCGCGACGAATCGGACGAGAACACGCGGGTCGTGATCGAGTTGAAACGGGACGGCAATCCGAAAGTCGTCATTAACAATCTCTACAAGCATACCGCGCTCGAAAGTTCCTTCGCCGCTTCCATGCTGGCGATCGATCACGGCCGGCCAAAGCTGCTCAATCTCAAGGACGCCAATACGGCCTACATCGAGCATCGGCGCGAAGTCGTTCTCCGCCGGACCCGCTTTGAATTGCGCAAAGCCGAAGAACGCGCTGAGACCCTCGAGGGTTATCTCATCGCGCTCGCGAACATGGATGAGTTCATCCGCATCATCCGCGGATCGGCCAATCGCGATGAAGCGCGAGTGAAATTACTCGCGTTCGAGTTCACCCGAAAGCAGGTCGAGAAAATCGGCATCCTCATTCGCAACGAAGCGCGCCTAACCGACGGGCGCTACGCCTTCAGCGAACATCAGACCAATCAGATTCTCGATCTGCGCCTCTATCAGTTGACTGGTCTCGAGCGCGACAAAATCGAGAACGAATACAAAGAGCTCATCACCACTATTCAGGATTTGCGCGACATCCTCGCGAAAGAATCGCGCGTGCTGGAAATGATCAAAAAAGAGCTGCGCGATCTCCGCGACAAGCATGCCACTCCGCGCCTGACTCAGCTCGTTCCCGACGAAGGCGAGATGAACATGGAGGACCTGATCGCCAACGAAGGATGCATCATCAGCATCACGCATGGCGGTTTCATCAAGCGGACTGCGGTGAGCGCCTTCCGCGCGCAACGGCGTGGCGGCAAAGGCGTGATCGGGATGACCACGCGCGAAGGGGCGACGGAGGAAGAAGAGGGCGACTTCATCGAGCATCTTTTCACTGCGACTACGCACGATTACTTGATGTTCTTCACCACTTCCGGCCGCGCTTACGTGGAAAAAGTTTATGAAATACCGGAGATGGGCCGCGCCGCGAAGGGCCGCTCCATTGCCAATCTGCTCGAGTTGCGAAGCGAAGAAAAAATCGCCGCCACCATTCGCGTCCAGGCGAAAAAGTCCGGCATGGGAGCGAACGTGGTTGATGAGACGTGGGACGAAAATTTCCACATCGTCTTCGCGACCCGCTCCGGCATCGTCAAGAAATCGAACCTTTCCGATTACAGCAACGTCCGGAAAGGCGGCATCATCGCCATCCAGATCGAAGCGGATGATTGCCTGATCGACGCGAAACTCACGAACGGCGACAACGAGGTCGTGTTGATCACGAAAGAGGGAATGAGCCTCCGCTTTCATGAAGAACAGTTGCGCGATCAAGGTCGCAACACCGTCGGCGTCTGGGGCATTCGTCCCGAAAAAGGAGACCTGATCGTCGGCATCGCACTCGTGAACGCAGACGCCATGCTCTTGGTCGCGGGCGAAAACGGGATCGGTAAGCGCACTCCGTTCGATGATTACCGCAAACAGAAGCGCGGTGGCAAAGGCATCATCACGATGAAGACCGGTGAGAAAACCGGCAGCGTCGTCGGCGCTTTGACTGTGACAGATAGCGACGAATTGATGCTGATCACGACCAAGGGTCAGATGGTGCGGACCCGGGTGAAAGAAATCCGCGCCGTCGGCCGGAATACGATGGGGGTAAAGTTGATGGACTTAAAGGGTTCGGAAAAGCTTAAGGCCATCGCGCCGGTCGTTAGCATGGCAGCGGAAGAGGCGCAGGCGGACGAAGCGCCGGCCGCAGCGGAATAGAAAAAGGGACACGGCCTCGCGGCACGTGTCCCCTTGAATTTATCTAAGCTACGACGCGATTAGTAACCGCCGCTGGTGCGCGTGGTCGTCGTCTGCTGGGTTGCCGCAGGGCGTGCCACAGTCGTTTCGTGCGTAGTGGTGCTGGTCGTAGTCGCGGCTGGCTCTTTTACGACCGTGGTGCAGGAGGTGAAAGCGGCCATCGCGAGAACAGGAAGAATAATAAGTTTTTTCATAGTGATAGTTGTCTACTCACAAATTCGGAGCGCGCGCGGTTGGCAGATGTATCACAACCGAATTTAGTTGAACTACTTACATGCTATCCGGGAGGTGGGTTTCGGCGCAAATATTATTCTTCGCTGCCGCGACGGAGTCGTTTCAAAACGGATCGTTTTCGCTTCGATTCGAGGATGCGCCGTTTGAGTGCGCGCGGTCTTGGTGAACGTGCCCGGCGAATCTTTTCGCGCGCGGCAATCTCCCCACTGCGAACGCGCCGTCGCGCTTCCAGCACAGCTTCGAGCAGCCGTTCGCGTGCAATCTTGCGATTCTGCGCTTGCGAACGCGAATCCTGCACGGTCACCGACGCGCCGCTTGGGCGATGGCGCAGCGTCACGGCCGTCGAGACTTTATTGACGTTCTGACCTCCCGGTCCGGATGAACGCGCGAACGTTTCTTCCAGGTCGGCCAGCGCAATACCCGCGCGCGCCATTCGCGCCTCGATCGTCAGCACGCTCAATCGATTTACGCAGGCGCGATATTAGCGCGTCCATGTTTCATCACCCGCGCCAGCCAAATCAGTTCGTCGAGGAACTTGTTCACGCGGCCGTTCCAGGATTCATCCTGCAGCTCACCCTGTTCATTAAAGACCGAGTGCACTTTGCTAAAGTTTACATCCACCCCGCTGGTAACCAGGCCTAGTTCTCGCAGGACCGGAACAAGATTCTCGATCGCCCGCGCGCCGCCAAACGGCCCCGCCGAGACGCCGCAGATGCCCGCGACCTTGTGATTATATTCTTCCAGGCACATATCGAGAGCGTGCTTCAACAGCCCGGGATAACCGTGGTTATATTCTGGCACCACCAGAACCAGCGCATCTGACCGCTGCATCGAATCCGCAAATTTCGGGTCTTTCATCGATTCGCCGGCATCGTCCAGACGCATCGGAATTTCCCGCACATCGATGAACTCCGCTACAACGCCCGCCCGCTTTTCCAAGAGCGCAAAAACGAGCCGGGCCACATGTTCGCTCTGGCGGCCTTGTCGAGCCGTTCCGAGAATAACGGAAATTTGGAGAGTTGTACTCATAGTCAAAAATGTGCCGATGGCCGGACTCGAACCGGCACGGGCGGTTAAGCCCAACGGAACTATAGTCCGCTGCGTAAGAATTTGAATTGTTTCTAGATTATCTGACCCACTATAAACGCTTTTTATGAAAGCTGTTCACGGGCGCATGATGATCAAGTTTCGTTTTCTTGGTGTCGCGGTCCCGCTAATTGCCGCTCTGCCCTGTATGGCGTTCGCACAGCTCGATTTGGTAGAACGCAATCAAAAAGCCGCCGTTAAAGGTTTGGCAGACCAAAACTCAATCATGGAGTGGCTGCCTGCATCTAGGACTTGGCGCATAGCGACGGGCGCGACAGCCGATTGGCGGAAGGCGATGGAACACCGCTACCGACTGCACGAGATGGTTGAAGCAGCAGCGAAGCTCGCGCATTCCGAGGTGGGTGCAGCTTACGAGCGGAACGTGCTGCCATCGCTTACGACGGGAGTGGCATCAGCGGTCGCTTCATGCGCTGCACATGCAACGTCCCTCGAGCCATTCTCCGTCGTGTTCATCATTGGCGGTGACGGCTCGGTGACGGCAGCCGTGCTGAACCGGCCCATGTATAAGTGCGCTGTGGAGCACGCTAATATCCCGTCGAAAGTCGCTACGCCACCGCACGCACCCTGGCTCGTTTCCGCAAACATCCGCAGGTGACGTGGAGCACCAGGCTGTCACAACTAACGCGCGCGCGTGCGAGCGGTTGCGAGACACTTGGCCAATAAACTTCGTTTCTGTTCGCATGATTGCGTTGTGGTGCCGGATAAACGATCGCGAGCACAAGCAGTAAAATCCCCTATGTAGAGGTGTTTCAGCGGGTGCCGATGGCGGGACTCGAACCCAAACTTCGATTTCTCGAAAACGGATTTTAAGTCCGTTCTCCGCACCGCGTAATCCGACGCGTTGCCGTTTTGGCGCAATACCTAGAGTTCGTCGATAAAATCTTGAAGCGAGACTCCAGCTTGTCGAATGATGCTTTGCAATGTTTTTGGAGCGAGTGAGCGATGGTTCGGAACGGTAATTTTCCGGGACCCGCTCGACATCTGAATGTGTGAGCCCTCTTGATTATCTTTTGAAAATCCCAAACGCTTTAACGCCTTGACCGCTTTGCGGCCAGAAACGTCGCGCGGGAGTTTCACGCAAACTGCAAGATTGGATCAGTCGCGAAGTGCAGTGCGACCGACGGCAAAGCGCGCTTTTTGCCGAAGTGGCAGGCAACGGCTTCACGCATGTTTGCGAGCAACTCCTCAACAGATTCGCCCTGGGTGGTAATACCGCCCCCCTGCGGATCATCCCACGAGGCGACGAATACACCGGTGGTCTCGTCCTGTTCGATCGTGAACGCGAGCTTCATCCGCTTTGCTCTGAGCAGAAGTTGCGCCTCCATCGATCCCACCTTCACATTACCGAAGCGCTTCGGTCAATAGTCAAACAACAGCGACACGCC
>JBBQHM010000040.1:0-18944 GCA_038323965.1 Chthoniobacterales bacterium
TTTGCGTAAGTCAGCGGAGGCATAACGGAATACTCAGGCCGCACAGCCGAAGGCGTCAACGCTGCTCGTCGCGGGTTAAGTCACCAGGGCGCGGCTGGATCGGAAATCCTCGTAGCTGCGCCCGGTCGTAATTTGTTTGAGGATCTCGAGCGCATTCCAGAGCTCCGTGAAAGTGTTGTAAAGCGGCGATGGCGCCAGGCGGATAATGTCAGGCTTACGAAAATCGGGCACGACGCCGCGCGCCCGCAGCGCAAGGCATATCGGCTGGGCATGTTCGTGCTGAACGGAGACATGGCCGCCCCGACGATCCGCGTCGCGCGGTGTCCCGACGGTGAATCCGCAATCGCTGAGCGTGCGGTCGATCGCGCTGATGATGAACTCGGTCATCGCGACCGATTTTGCGCGAATGGCCTCAAGTCCCGCCTCCTCGACTGGCTTTAGCGCGCCATCGATCGGCGCCATGCTTAACACCGCCGGAGTTCCGATTTGCAGCGCCGATGCGCCCATGCCGGGGAAAAATTCATCCGACATTTCAAACATGCTCTCCTTGTGCACGCTCCACCATCCCGCCATGCCGGCATCGACCACGCCGCTCTCATTAAAATGTCTGCGATTAAGATAAAGTCCCGCGACCGAGCCCGGTCCCGCATTCAACCATTTGTAGTGACCCCAACCGGCGAAGTCCGCGCCCCAATCGTCCAAGGCGTGCGGCATCACACCAACGGAATGCGACATGTCGAGCCCGATAATCACGCCGTTTTCCCTGGCGGCGCGGCAGATTCGTTCGAGGTCCAGCAGTTGCCCCGTCGTGTAAACAACGGACGGGAAAAGCGCCATTTGCAGCTCGGGATTTTTCAGCGCCTTCACGATTTCCGCCTCCTCGAGGAATCGCGATTTTCCCGCGGGTGCAATGACGATGTTCTCCTCGGGATCGAGCCCGCGCAGTCGAAGATGGCTGCGTAATGCATACCGATCCGTCGGAAAGCTGTGCGCATCGATCAGGACCTTCCGACGTTCCGCCAGGGGATTATATAGCGTCGAGAGCAACTGATGCAGATTGATCGTCATGGAATTTGCGATCGCGATTTCGTCCGCTTCTGCGCCTACCAGTTTCGCGACGCGTGCCGCCAGCGACTCCGCCATGGTGAACCAGGGCGAATCGCCGTCCAGCCAGCCGCCAATTCCCCCCGACTTCCACTTCTCGACGACGGACATCAGCGTCGCCTCGGCATCGTGCGAAAGCAGGCCCAGCGAATTTCCATCGAGGTAAATGCGACCGTCCGGGACGAAGAAGCGCGATCGGTAAGCCGAAAGCGTATCGTCGCCGTCTAATCTCTCAGCGAGTTCGCGTGAAGGAGGCAGCGTCATGGAGGGACGACGCTACCGCGTTTGATCTCATCATCAATCAGGCGCGCGGTCGAACGGGTTTGACGCTCAGATGCTACGCAAATAGCCTCAAGCCATGGCTGAACTTCTCGGATCGCCTCTCGCCCGGCCAACTGGTTCCGCGGCGCAGCCCTCAGTGCAGTCGCCGATTAATCTGAAAAAGTGGATCGAAGAAAATCGCCATCTCTTTAAACCGCCAGTCAGCAACCGATATCTTTATGATGGACGCGATTTTTTTGTGATGGTGATCGTTGGTCCGAATGCGCGGAACGATTTCCATCTCGTCGATTCTGAGGAATATTTTTACCAGCTCGAAGGCGACATTAAGGTTCGGATCCGTGAAGGGGATCGAATCGTCGATCATCTCGTGCGCGAAGGTGACACGTTTTTTATCCCGCCGAACGTGCCGCATGCCCCGGTCCGGCCACCAAATACAATTGGCGTCGTAGTCGAACGTCGTCGTCCTGCTGGCGAACGGGAGCACGTCATTTTCTACTGTGATAAGTGCGAGGCTGTCGTCGAAGACATGAACTTTGACTGTGGCGACATCGTTGAGCATTTCAGCCAGGCGATGCTCGACTTCTGGAACGACGACCAGCGGCGTACTTGTAAATCCTGCGGCCACAAAGTGCCGAAACCGGAGCCGGTGAAACTTTTTTAGGTGGCTTGTTCGTCAGGTCGGCAGTCGTCGCGACGTGATCGATGAAGATCGATCTCCACACCCACATTCTGCCGCGCGAGTGGCCCGATCTCGACGCGAAATACGGCTATCCAGGTTTCGTTAGGCTCGAGCATCACCAGCCGTGCTGCGCGCGGATGATGATAGGCGACAACGTCTTTCGCGAGATCACCGACAACGTCTGGGAGCCGGCGCGACGGATCGAAGACATGGATCGCAGCGGCGTATCGATGCAGGTGCTTTCGACCGTGCCAGTCATGTTCAGTTACTGGGCAAAACCAGCAGACGCACTCGACCTTTCCCAGCGGCTAAACGATCACATCGCCGAGGTAGTCCGCGCGAATCCGGGCCGATTCGCAGGCCTCGCCACCATCCCGCTACAGGATCCCGAACTAGCCGCGCGCGAACTGGAACGATGCGTGCGCGACCTCGGCCTGCGCGGCGCACAGATCGGGACGCATGTCGCTGCGAACGAACATTGCCACAATACCGCCGGCCGCAATTTGGACGACGAGTTCTTGAACGTTGTTTGGAAAGCGGCAGAAGACTTGGACGCTGCGATCTTCGTTCATCCCTGGGACATGCTGGGCAGGGAACGAATGCCTAAATACTGGCTCCCGTGGCTAGTCGGAATGCCCGCCGAAACGTCGTTAGCTATTTGCTCGATGATGTTCAGTGGCGTCTTCGATCGCTTCCCGAAACTGCGTGTCGCCTTTGCGCATGGCGGCGGCGCCTTTCCATTTACGATTGGACGTATCGAACACGCCTTTCACGTGCGACCAGATCTCGTCGCGATTGATAACTCCCGGAACCCCCGAACCTATCTGGCTCAACAAGTTATCCCTGCGCGTTTCTACGTGGATTCTCTTGTCCACGATGCCGATGCACTAGGGCTCCTCTTGAAACTCTTCGGTCCGCAACGAGTTGCCCTCGGCTCGGACTATCCATTTCCGCTCGGCGAAGAATCCCCGGGAAAGCTCATCGAATCGATGCGCGAACTCCCCTCGAGCGATATCAATCGTTTGCTTGCGGGCACGGCGCGAGAGTTTCTTGGGCTAAAGAATTAGAAGTTCCGTTTGACCTTGGACTCGGATCCAAGGTGTAGGTTGCCCAATTAATGAAAACGGGATCAACTTATATTTCTAAACGAACGATAGAAATCTTCAGCGCGGGTTGCCCGCTTTGTCTCGAAACAGTCGAGCTGGTGAAGAGCGCTGTTACCGACTGTGGCTGCGAAATAATCGAACACCATTGCAACGGCACCGAGCTTTGCGAGGAAGCCAAAAACTACGGAGTAAAAGTAATGCCAACCGTCTTCGCAGATGGACGCATCTTATTCGAAGGCAGGATCACAGCGGAACAAGCTGCGACGCTAACATTGAGCTGATCATGGGGAAATCGTTGCTTATTGGCCAGCACGCGGCCTCAGCCGGAATTAAGCCGGATTCCGTTCGCTCCTATGAGCGAACGGGGTTGCTCCCTAAACCGCGCCGCAGCCTCGCCGGTTACCGCGTATATGACGAACGCGCCGTCAGCCGTCTTCGCTTCATTAAAAAGGCGCAGGCGCTCGGCTTTTCGCTGGATGAGATTTTTCGCATTCTCAAACTTAGACAACGGGGAGATAGCGCGTGCCATTCCGTGCTCAAGATTGCCGAAGCGACATTAGAAGAGACTGAACTTAAGCTGCGCAAACTACGGACTTTTCGCGATTCGCTCGCAGCGAACGTCGCGCGTTGGCGACGGCTTCCTGCTCGGAGAAAATGTGCGGCGAAGTTTTGCGACCTGATCGAGACAAGCGAAGCGGTCGCAGCTCGATGATTAAAGTTCTGGATCGAGTCGGATCCGTCGGGGCGTTGGCAGCGGCCGTCGCAGCTCCCTGCTGTTTCCCGCTCTTCGCAACGGTCGCGGCCGGCGTCGGCCTGGGGTTTCTTGGTCGGTTTGAAACGGCCGTGCTCTATATCTTCCAAGCTTTCTCGCTCCTCGCCGTGATCGGGCTGGCGATTAGCTATCGCGCTCATCGCAATCTGGGTCCGCTGCTACTCGGAGTGCTCGGCCTCGCTGCGCTAGCCAATACTTTCTATCGCTCGTGGAGCTTGGAGCTGCTTTACGCGGGTCTTTTTGGCGTCGTAGTCGCGAGTATTTGGAATTGGTTTTGCCATCGTGCGCGCCGCATCAAGGAACCGGTATTGCAGTCGGTGATCGCGTGCCCTTCGTGCGGACACCGAAGCGAAGAAACGATGCCGACGAACGCCTGCCTTTATTACTATGAATGTACGGGCTGCCGAAAAATGCTTAAGCCGAAATCGGGCGATTGCTGTGTCTTCTGCAGTTACGGGTCTGTTCCCTGTCCGCCGGTTCAGGTCGGGAATGCTTGCTGCACCTAAGTCCATCGACCCCTGTTGGTTATGCGGGCAAAGATGAGGTCGCGGACTATCTGGAACATTACGCGCGCATCATGCAACTGCCCGTTCGGATGGGCGACGGTGTGGCATCTCTCGAACGAACCGAAGGCGTTTTTCGCGCGCGGACGAGCAACGGAACCGAGATCACGGCAGCGAGCGTGATTGTTGCGACTGGTCCGTTCGAAAACGCGAATGTTCCCTCTTCGCCAGAACGCGCAGCGGCAAGCGCACCGAAGAGCGACCCCATGAGTGCGCCACGAGATAACACTTGGGCGCGTTAAACGCGGCAATTCTGTTTTGCACACACCAACGCAGGATGGTTAGCCCAGCGCAGGCTACCCCGATCGGTATTAGCACCGACGTTGCGACATGCTTCAAAACTTTGATTACGCGGGTTGCAGCGTTGGCACGGGACTCTCGATCTGCCGCTGGTCCTTTAGACCGCGCTTCCTCCACAGGACATAAATGACCGGATAGATCAGCAGTTCCATGATGGCCGAAGTCACAATTCCTCCGATCATGGGAGTCGCGATTCGTTTCATGACGTCGGTGCCGGCCTCGGTGGCGGGCGACCACATGATGGGGAGCAGGCCGAAGAGGATTGCACAAACGGTCATGATCTTTGGCCTGATGCGCTGCACCGCGCCTTCGATGACTGCGTCGTGCAGGTCTTTGAAATTGTTCATCCGGCCTTCCGCCTTAAATTTTTCCCAGGCGTGATCGAGATACAAAAGCATGACGACACCCGTCTCCGCATCGAGCCCGGCGAGGGCGATGATGCCAACCCAGACCGCGACGCTCATGTTGTAACCTAACAAGTAGATTAACCAGAACGCGCCGACTAATGAGAACGGCACGGCGAGCAGGACGATAAACGTTTTCGTAACCGACTTTGTGTTGAAGTAAATCAGCACAAAAATTATCAAGAGCGTGAATGGAATCACGACTTTGAGTTTCTTCATCGCGGCCTGGAGATATTCAAACTGTCCCGCCCACTGAATGTAGTAACCGGGCGGATACTTAATTGTTTTGTTCAACTGTTCCGACGCGCGCCGGACGTAGCCGGCCAGATCGCTCGTCGTGATGTCCACGAAAACAAATCCGACCAGCTGGCCGTTTTCGTCGCGGATGGATGGCGGACCGGTCTTGTAATTGATGTCGGCCAGCATCGAGATCGGCACCTGCGCGCCGGTGGGCGTCGCGACCAGCACGCGCTTGAGTGAGTCGAGGTCGTCACGAAAATCGCGCGCGTATCGGACGCTGATCGGATAACGTTCGCGGCCTTCCACCGTGGTGCTGATGGTTTTGCCGCCAATCGCGCTTTCGATCACGTCGTTCACATTGCCGACGGTCAGTCCATAGCGCGCGGCCGTCTCGCGTTGGATATTGAAGTCGAGGAAGTAACCGCCCGTCGTTCGTTCGGCATAGACGCTGCGCGTGTCGGGGAAATCGCTCAGAGCTTTTTCAATCTGCAGCCCGATTTCCTGGATCTTTCCGAGGTCAGGCCCGAAGATCTTGATTCCAAGTTTGGTGCGGAAACCGGTCGTCAACATCTCGGTCCGGGTCTGGATTGGCATCCAGAAAATGTTCGCCATCCCCGGTGTTTTAATGTTGGCGTTCATCTCGGCCGTCAGCTTGTCCCACGTCATTCCGGGTCGCCATTGTCCGGGCGGTTTCAAGGTCAGCACTGTTTCGAACATCGAAAGCGGCGCGGGATCGGTGGGCGACTCGGCTTGGCCTGCCTTGCCAAACACCCTCTCGACCTCGGGGATTTTGCGCAGCATTCGATCCTGAATTTGCAGGATCTTCGTCGCCTCGGTGATCGACATGCCCGGTACTGCCGTCGGCATGTAGAGCATCGTGCCTTCATTGAGCGGCGGCATGAATTCCGAGCCGAGTTTCTTGAACGGGATGATCGTGATCAGCAGGACGATCGCGGCCGCGATCAGCGTCGGCCAGCGGAAGCGCAGCACGAAATTGACCAACGGTTGGTAAGCCCAGATGAGGAAGCGATTGATCGGGTTCTTCGCTTCCGGCCGGATTTTTCCGCGGATGAGCAGCGTCATCAAGACTGGTACGAGCGTCACTCCGAGCACCGCGGCAAAGAACATCGAGAACGTTTTGGTAAACGCGAGTGGCTTGAACAGCCGGCCTTCCTGCGCTTCGAGCGAGAAGACGGGAATGAAGCTCACCGTGATCACCAAGAGTGAAAAGAAGAGTGGGCGACCGACGCTCTTGGCGGCGGCGATGACCGTGGCAACACGCTCCTCGCCGTTCGGCTCACGGCCATTTTCCTCGCGGAAATGTTCGAGGAATTTATGCGCGTTCTCCACCATGATGATGGCCGAATCGACCATCGCTCCGATGGCGATCGCGATGCCACCGAGCGACATGATGTTGCTCGTTAGGTCGAGCTTTAACATCGGCAGAAAGGAAAGAATGATCGCGATCGGCAGCGTGATGATCGCCACAAACGCCGAGCGCAGGTGCCAGAGAAAAACCACACATACGAGCGCAACGACGATGCTTTCCTCGATCAATTTCCATCGCAACGTTGAGATGGAATTCTTGATCAGCGTGCTGCGATCATACGTCGGCACGACTTTGACTCCTTCGGACAACGAGCTTTTGATTGCTTCCAGCTTCTTTTTGACGCCCTCGATGACATTGAGCGCGTTCTCGCCGTAACGCATTACCACGATGCCGCCCACGGTCTCGCCTTTACCATCGAGCTCAGCGACTCCGCGCCGGAGGTCGCCGCCGAGATGCACGGTGCCGACATTTTTCACGTAGATCGGCGTGCCGTTATCGACCTTGAGTGGGATGTTTTCTATGTCCTCGATGCTCTTGATGTAGCCGCGACCGCGCACGTAATACTCCGTCGTAGCGACCTCGAAGGTTTTGCCGCCGACATCGGCGTTGCTGTCTTTGATTTTCGCGACCACGTCCGAAAGAGGAATGCCGTAACCGAGCAGTTTGTTCGGATCGAGATCGACCTGGTATTGCTTCACGAAGCCGCCGACCGACGCGACTTCGGCGACGCCTTTGACCGACTCGAGCGCGTAACGAAGGTTCCAATCCTGAAATGAGCGCAGCTCGGCCAGGTTGTGCTTTCCCGTTTCATCCACCAGCGCGTACTCGAAGACCCATCCGACGCCCGTCGCGTCCGGGCCAATTACCGGATTCACGCCTTCCGGCAGTGAACCGCGCACCGAGTTCAAGTATTCAATGACCCGCGAGCGCGCCCAATAAATGTCCGTGCCGTCCTGAAAAATGACATAAACGAACGACTTGCCGAACATCGACTCACCGCGAACGAATTTCACTTTGGGTGCGGCGATAAACTTGGTGGAAATCGGATACGTGATCTGGTCCTCGATCAGGTCAGGCGAACGACCTTCCCAGTCGGTGTAGACGATGACCTGCACGTCGCTTAGATCGGGAATGGCGTCGAGCGGCGTCCTTTGAATCGCCCAAATGCCGGCCGCGATCCCGAAAAGGACGAAGATGAAAACGAGGAACTTATTGCGCGCGCTCGCCTCTATAATGCGCTCGATCATTGCGCGACCTCCAATGCTGTCATCCTGAGCAAAACGAAGGACCTCACATTGGGTCTACCGTCACGCGCCAAGGAACAAGCGTGACCAATCAGTCTGTGTGAGATCCTTCGCCGTCTGCGCGGCTCAGGATGACAGGCTGCGCTGGATGCGAGGAGGCGCGTGGTCTCGTTCACCATGACTTCAGCGCCCCCTGGATTTTCGATTCTGCGTCGATCAAGAAATTGGCGCTAGCCACCACGCGTTCACCTTCTTTCAACCCACTCTTAACGGCGTAGATGTCGCCGAATTTTCCTCCGAGCTCGAGAAAGCGCGGCTCGAGTTTGCCGTCGCCTTTATCGACGAAAGCGATGTTGCGCTTGCCGGTTGGCATGATCGCGCTCACGGGAACGACGAGCGATCTCCCCATGTCCATTTCGAGCAGGACGTTCACGTACATGTCGGGTTTTAGTTTTAGCTCCTGGTTCTGGACATCGAGCCTCACACGGCCGGTTCGTTTCACGTCGTTGATGAACGGATCGACGAGTGAGAGTTGGCCTTTGAATTGTTCCCCGGGATAGGAGTCGGAAGTCACCGTTACATCCTGGCCGACCCGGAGCATCGGAAGTTCTTCCTGATAGAAATCTCCCCAGACCCAAACGACGGAAAGATCGGCCACGTCCACGAGCGTATTTCCGGGCGTTATCGCCATGCCTTGGGTGACGGGCAGCGTTTGCACAATGCCATCCGCTTTTGCGAGAATCGGGAGCGACTCTTCGGCCTGACGCGTTTGCTCGATTTTCGCGACCTGTTCGTCTGTGATGTTCCAAAGCCGGAGCCGGCGTTTGGCGGATTGAATCAGACCCTCGGCATCCGCGCGGGCGGAGTGCGGGCCTTTCGGAGCGGTGTCGCGCATGCGCAGGAGGCCGATAAGTTCGCGCTGCGTGGTCAGCAATTCCGGACTGTAAAGCGTCATCAACACCTGACCTTTTTTAACGACTTCACCCGGTGCGCTGACGCCCAATTCCTGGACGTAGCCACCAGCTCGAGCGACGACACGCCAGACACGTTGGGTGTCGGGAGCCACTTTGCCGACGGCGCGGATCGTGTGATTGAGTGCCTTGGTTTCTACGGTTGCGTAGGTCACGCCGATCTGTTGCTGCCGTTCCATAGGCACGCGAAACTCGCCCGGCTTCTCCTCACCCATCGTTTGGTTGCCGCCAGACATCCCAGACATCCCTGGCATTCCCGGCATGCCTTCCATCCCTTTCATGTCGTCGCTCTTCTTTCCCTTCACCGCCAGCGCGTTTTCGGCTGGGCCCGATGCGCTCGGCGAAGTTGATCCGCCGGAATCTTTTTTCATCACCGGCACCAAAGTCATGGAACAGATCGGACACTTCCCGGGATCTTGGGCATGCACGGACGGATGCATGGCGCAGGTCCAATAATCAATGTTGCTCTCCTTCGCGGCGCCGCTGTGTCGCGAGCAGGCGGGAACACTTGTGAGCAGGAACGCGGCAATGACTAGGCCCAAAATCGTAGGTTGAAATAGATGTTTCATTTTGAATAACTTCTGGATCGAGAATCCTTTTGTGATGGCGCATCACCGATTCCGACGACGGCGTCCAACTCCGCGAGCGCGATCCGGTAGTCCGCGAGATGGTTTAAATAAGTGGACTCGACGTCCTGCAAGACGCGCTCGGCGGTGATCAGCTCGAGAAAATTCGTGCTGCTCGTTTCGTAGGTGGCGCGGTGCGACTGCGAGGTCTGCCGTGCGAGCGGCAGGATTTTGTCGCGATACAGCTCGTAATGATGCGCGGCGGTCTCGACCTTCTTCAGTTGATCCCGCACGAGGCCCTGTGTCTCATTGGTCGCCGCTTGAAATTCTTGCTGTGCAGCCTCGAGATTTTGCTGCGCCTCTTTGATGCCCGCCGAATACTTTCTCGGATTGAGAAACGGCAGCCCGATGGAAACCCCCACATCGAGCTCGCTGACTGCTCTGCCGGTATCGTTGTATCGGTCGGCTTTGACACTTACCGCGGGATCGGGAACGCGATCCCGGCGGGCGAGCTGAACGCGCGCCTTTTCGGCCTCGATACGATTTTGCGCCTTCTGCACCTCCGGTCGTGCAGCGACTGCAAAACGCTGCAATTCGCCTAACGAGTGGTTCACCGGCGCGAATATGAGGGCCCCGGGTTCGCCGAGTGGCGCCTGCGCCGCTCGATTCATTAGAACATTCAGCGCACTCTGCGCGTCGGAGATACGGCGAAGAATATCGCTCTCCGTCTCAACCAGTCGCGCCGCATCCGTTTTGGCGGTAAGGACATCCGCCTCAGTCGCGTTTCCCACTTCATATCTGGTGCGGCTTAGTTCCGCGAACTGGTTCAGCAAGCCGACATTCCGGCGATTTACTTCCAACTGCGCATATTCATTCGCGAGCCGGTAGTAAGCGGAACGTGCGCGCGAAAGGACATCGAGTTCTGTGCGCCGGAGATCCTCGAAAGCCGCGCCGGCTTCTGCCGTGGCCGCGCGGGCTCGGCTGCGATTCTTGCCCGCGAGCGGCAGAGCCTGTTCGAGCATCACCGATTGGTCCGTGAAGCTGTTAGGTGAGATGTTGACGAACCGGCCGACGACCGACTCGCCCTGGAGTCTTAGGTCTTCCCAGGCAGCAGCTTGCGGCACTCGCGCTTTCGTTGCCTGCCATCTGGCGTCGGCCGCTTTGATCGAAGGGTTATCCTCCGCTACGACGCGAACTACGTCGCTAAGCGAAAGCCGGCCCCGTCGAACTGTGTTGTCGTCGTTACCGGCGAGCACAGTTCGAAGAGTTAAAGCTAATATTAAACTATATAATAAAGGGTAAGTTGTTTTCATTGATCCAAAACGGCGGTTGAAACTCGGACGTGCCAGTTAATGGGCATACGTCGGGCGTCAGCGTCCGTGGATCAGATGAGAAACGAGCAGAAGAGCGCGAGACGCGGCGGCGAATGCGCTTTGGAAGGGGCAGCGAAAAAAGCACGCGAGCGTGAATAAGAAGCTGGTGCTGGTGGCAAGAGCGGAAGCAACACCGGAGCAGACAACACCAATGAATATTGCGTGTCTAAAGTTGTAGCAGCTGGTTGCGCGGGGTTCTGCTGCGGCAGTACGCAGAACTTCATGGTAGCGCAGCAACCGGTGCACTTGGTCACTACCGGAGAGCCCGCCATACGCATGCTACACAATTGCCCGCGGACGGGCAGAGTGGGCGCGAAAAGCGATAGCGCAATCAGTATCGCTAATGGAAGCCGCATAAACATCTACTCACATCTAGCACGTTTTGAGCTAGCCGTCGAGTTCAACGGATTTTGTGCACCGCGACTAGAAGCAACAGCAGTACTAAACCGGCGGCGATGGAGTAGACCGTGACGTCCTGCATCCTGGCCCGACGCGCCGCGTCAGCATAGGGAATGCGAGTAAAGCTGACCATGGTATAAAGTGGGAGGTATAAACCTGGGAATGCACCTTCAAGTAGGTGATCCAGTTTTTTCTTAGCACGGAAAACGGGCGAAGCGGTTTTATCTCGCATCTCGATGAAGTTCTGGATCGCAAGATCGGCCAGGGCATCGGCGTGCACTTTGCGCCTAACGAAATATTGGCCAAAGGCGCGCTCGCGATCGTTGGGGGAGTCGGCCAGGCACTCATCGAGCACGACGCAATCTTCGAAAGCGGCGTTCATTCCCTGGCCGTAAAAGGGGACTACCGCATGAGCCGCGTCGCCCACGAGGGCAACCTTATCCCGGTAATACCATGGCGCGCAACGAATCGTCACTAATGATCCCGTGGGGTTTTCGCGAAAGTCGTCAACCAGCGCCGGCATGAGTGGAACTGCATCTGGGAATTCTTCCCCAAAGAAGCGCCGCACGTCTTCGTCGGTTTTGGTGGACTCAAATCCGCCAAACTCCCAGAATAGAGTGCAAGTGAAAGAGCCATCGGGATTTGGCAAAGCTATCATCATGAAACTGCGCCGAGGCCAGATGTGAAGCGCGTTTTTCTCCATTTGCCAGAAGCCGTTTCCCGCTGGTGGTATGGTTAACTCCTTATAGCCGTGAGCAAGATAACTCTCGTTATAAAGGAACGATTCCAAGCCTTGCTGCATTGACTTCCGTACAGTTGAGAACGCACCGTCCACGCCGATGATAGCGTCGCTTTTTACTTCGCTGGTAATTCCAGTCGCAGTATCTACGAAACGCGCCGTCCGCGCATGGATATCAGCTTCGTCGCAACGGTGATTAAAGTGCACGCGCACGTTTGCATACCGCTGTGCAGCTTCAAGAGTGGCGGTATTAAGCGCACCGCGACCGATAGAATTTATGCATTTATTCGGGTCGCGATCATATGGAGCAAAGTGCAGGTCGCCGGACTTATCGTGAATCATGCGACCGCGCATGGGAATAGCATGGCGCATGACCTCATCAGCTATACCGAGTTGCTGGAGCGCATATATTCCGCGCGTTGATAGCGCGAGATTGATCGAACGCCCGCCCACGAGGTTACCTGCATGCGGGTCGGGTCGTCGCTCGTAGAGATTTACTTCATGCCCGCGCTTGCCCAGAAAAGCCGCCATCATTCCGCCGGCTAGGCCGCTGCCGATCAGGGTGAAGTTAGCCACGGCTTGCCCAGCGTCTAAGCCGAAAACAGGCGCGCGAAACGCCAGACTTCGTGGAAGGTGTTGTAAAGTGGGGTAGGGGCGGCGCGAATTACATTCGGTTCGCGGAAATCACACTTAGCTCCCGCCATCTCCAGGCTTTTGAACATCTCCCGAGGCTTGTCGTGAACCAGGATCGATAACTGGCAACCGCGTTCGTTAGGTTCTTGTGGTGTGATGACAGTGAACCGCTTCGCGCCAGCCTGTTCCAACAAGTAACCGAGATAACCGGTAAGAGCGACCGACTTTCTGCGGAGTCGTTCAATGCCACCAGTTTCATCAAAGATTACGAGCGAAGCGCGCAGCGGCGCCATCGAAAATATAGGTGGATTACTTACCTGCCACGCATCCGCGGATGGCACCGGAATAAATTCGGGCTCCAGTTGCATGCGAAATCGCGTTTTGGGGTCATTACCAAACCATCCGGCCAGTCGTGGTAGGTCGCGATTTGTCGCGTGCCGTTCGTGCACGAACACACCGGCAGCGGATCCCGGGCCTGCGTTCAAATACTTGTAGGAACACCATGCTGCGAAGTCGACATTCCAATCGTGTAACGCGAGTGGCACGTTCCCCACGGCGTGCGCGAGATCGATCCCCACCATACAGCCCTTTTTTTGGGCGGACTTAGTTAGCTCACTGATGTCAAAGAGCTGACCGGTAAAGAAATTAACCCCGGCGAAAAGAACCAGCGCGATCTCATCGCCGTGTTTCTCGATTAAGCTAAGAATCTCCTCGTGGCGCAAGGTGAACTCACCGTGACGTGGGCGAGCCTGGATCAACGCTGCGCGGGGGTCGAGGCCATGGTGTTCAATCTGTGACTTGACCGCGTACGTATCCGAGGGGAACGCCGGCTCTTCCATGAGTATCTTAAAGCGGGAGGTCGACGGCCGATAAAAGGTAGCCATCATAAGGTGAAGGTTCACCGTGAGGCTATTCATGCAGACGACTTCAATAGGCTGTGCACCAACAAGTCGGGCCAGCGGTTCGCGAACCGTTTCATGGTAGGAATACCATGGAGTAACTGCATGCGAGTGGGCGCCGGATCCGAGCTTGGCCCAGTCATCCAACTCCTGCTCTACAATGTGACGCGCGGATTTCGGCATCAGGCCGAGCGAGTTGCCGACGAAGTAGATTAGCGGCTGACCATTTTGGCCGACTGGGAGGTGAAACTGATCACGGAACTTCCGCAGCGGATCCTCGGCGTCCATCCGCAAGGCAAAATCTTCGTCGGTGGAAAATGAAATCGACATGAGATGCTGTAGTGCGAGCAGGCTACTTACGCCACTGCGGCGATGACCTTAAGCTCGATTGCGATAGGGGTCGGCAAAGCACCAACTTCCACCGTCGTCCGCGTAGGGTTCGGCTTGCCGGGCCCGGCGAAGAACTCCGGGTAGATACGATTATAGATTGCGAAATCATTCTTCATGTCAGTGAGGAAAACTGTGACGTCGACGATGTCGTTCCAGGACGCGCCCGCATCTTCCAGAACGAATCTCACATTTTCGAAGACCGCCCGACACTGCGTCTCGATATCGTAATCCGCGATTGCGCCATCGGGCTTGAGCGTGACCCCAGGTATCTCCTTGCTGCCGCGGACGCGAGGGCCGATGCCCGAGAGGAAAAGAAGGTTGCCGACGCGTTTCGCGTGCGGAAAAGCGCCTACAGGTTCCGCAGCTCTGGAACTTTCGAATGACTCACTCATAAGCTTCAATTGTAGGGCAGCCTCTCCGGTTGCCTAGCTCCGAAATCGGCAGGCGATGCGCTTGCCCTACAACAGTCACCCGCCTGCGATCGCACCCATTATTACGAAAGGTTCGGCGCCTTTCGCTACCGCGTCGGGTAGCGGTGCATCCGGCAATTCGTGCGATAAATCCTCGCCGCAGGCGAAGAAGTGCACGAACGGGCGCCGCGCCTGCGACACGTGATCGCGCACCGTTCCTCGGAGGATCGGGTAAGCCGTTTCAAGGTGCCAGACGCGTTTGAACTCCCACGGATGTTGCGTGCCGTCGTACCACTGGTGAGTCCCGCCACGCCGTCGTAGGTAAACTCATTTCCGACAGGCTCCCAGGTTTTCCCACCGTCATTCGAACGCTGAATCTGCTGTCCAAACCAGCCGCTCGATTGCGATGCGTAAAGCCGGTTCGGATCAACGGGCGAACCTTTGACGTGATAAATTTCCAACTCGGCGAAATGCGGACCGTCAACTTTCCACTGTTCTCGTTTGGCATCCGCGGTGAGGACGAACGCCCCCTTCTTTGTTCCTACCAACACTGGTACTCCGCTTATGAGTTCAGCTTTCTATCCGCAGATTACGCAGATTTTTACGGATCGGCATGCGGGTGCCGGCGACACCTGGTTCAGGGTCATTTCGCGATGCAGATGTTCTTTGGCTCGGTGAAGAAACGGAGCGCTTCATTGCCGCCTTCGCGGCCGACGCCACTTTGCTTCATACCGCCGAAAGGAACGCGGAGGTCGCGCAGCATCCAGCAATTCACCCAGACCGTTCCGGTGTGAATTTTTTCGGCGACGCGGTGGGCGCGACTCAGGTTTTGCGTCCAGACGCTTGAGGCGAGGCCGTAGTCGCAATCATTTGCGTAGCCGATCACTTCGTCTTCGGTGTCGAACGGTGTGATCGAGATCACCGGCCCAAAAATTTCCTCGCGGTTTACTCGGCACGCGACGGGCAAATCCGTGATGACGGTTGGTGGAAAAAAATATCCGTCGCGGCACCGATCGTTGATTGGCTCGGGCGAGGTGCCGCCGAGCGTTACCTCGCCGCCTTCCTGTTTCGCGAGATCGACATAGAACTTTACTTTTTCGAGCTGAGTCTTCGACACGATCGCGCCTTGTTCCGTCGCGGCCTCTAGCGGATCGCCCATCTTCAGTTTCGAAGTCTGTTCGACGAAACGTTTCACGAATTCCGGATACGCCGCGCGCTCTACGAACACGCGCGAACCGCAGAGACAGACCTGGCCCTGATTCGCGAACGAGGAGCGAACGCTGCCGGTAATCGCGGCCTCGAGATCAGCATCGGCGAAGATGATATTTGGATTCTTGCCGCCGAGCTCGAGCGACACCTTCTTGAACATCGGTGCGCACGATTCCGCGACTTTGCGGCCGGTCACCGTCCCGCCGGTGAATGAAATTGCGACGACTTTCGGGTGCGACGTAATGGCCGAACCGACGTTTTGTCCGGTACCATGCACCACGTTGAGAACTCCGTCGGGCAGCCCGGCCTCGCGACAAATCTCGCACAGCAGCGACGCAGTCATCGGCGTCAGTTCGCTCGGCTTTGCGATCGCGGTGTTGCCGCACGCCAGCGCCGGCGCGATCTTCCAAGTCAGTAAATAAAGCGGCAAATTCCACGGCGCGATTAACCCGACCACGCCCAGCGGCGAACGCAGCGTGTAGTTAAAGGCGATGCCGTCCGTGATATGGGCTTCGGATTCGGTGTGAAGAATTGCGGTCGCGAAGAAGCGGAAATTGCTGGCCGCGCGCGGGATATCGAGGGAGCGGGCGAGGGAGATGGGCTTGCCAGTATCGATCGACTCGGCGCGCGCGAGTTTTTCCAAATCCCGCTCAATCAGGTCAGCAATGCGGAGGAGGATTCGCGATCGTTCTGCAGCCGGCGTCAGCGACCACGCCGGAAATGCATTCTCGGCCGCCGAAACCGCTAGCTCTACATCACGTGCATCGCTATCGGCGACTAGCGAATATGGGTTGCCGGTCGCCGGTTCGATGTTGCCGATGTATCCGCCGCCAGCAGGCTCGACGAATTGCCCGCCGATGAAGTTACGGAGCCGTGTTAATGGAGCGGTCATTATTTACCGCTGCGATGGAACATGAGTGAGACCACTATTGCGAGCATCAACAACTAGCCGCGCACAGCTATCGCAGCGTTCGTGGCGACGGCGCTCTGTCGCCGTTTGCGGACCGCCTGGTCTTCGAGCAAATCAGCAAGCAGGAAGGTGCCCACGTTTTATTCCTCAATACCGGACTTACCGGCATCGGCGGGTTTCCTCAGATAGCGCCGCAGTTCGATTTTACCGGCGGCGGTAAGTATGCGGGAGTGTTTTCGCATTACCGGACATTCCTCGAGCTTTCGCAAACGTTCGAGGATACAGGCGTCAAAGCTTACAAGGGCCAGGCGGGAAATCTCATTACGAGTAGCGCGCTCCTGACCGCCGCGCTGCGAATTCATTCCGTGGAAGCGCGGCACGCAGCCGAAATCAGACGGTTGCGCGGAGTGAAGGCGTGGGACGGTGCGTTTGACGAGGCGCTGAACAAAGAGCAAGTGCTCGCGATGGTCTCGCCGTTTATCCGGCAAAGGGCGTAAGCTACGAGGACGGAGCGAAGTTCATTCTCCTCACCTTTAAGAACGACGAACTGGACAGCAAAGACAGTCATCTCACCGCACCGCCGTCGATGCCCAGAGCAGGACTGAAGTCCGGCTGAGTGAGGGTCTCTTGGCAGCGCGCGCGTCTCGCGCCCGCATCACGCTAAATATCTGTCCGAGAACGACTCTCCACAGATTGTGCTTCCGATTTTTTATTCGGCGGGATAAATTCCGGCCGCACTGAAGGAGGTCCGCCGGACGAACGTTCAACTGACGCGAAAATGAAACCTGCTCGATAAACCCTTTCGCTTTTAACGCATGTCAAACGGCGCCACACCACAACTGAGAGAATTTACCCGGCGACTTCTGGCTTACGAAGTGGCCTCGGGCAAACCCGGTAGCGCAAAAGATCCCGCGTCCTTTCGCGTTTGCGAGGAGCTCCGCCAACCGCTGGGCAAGCTCCTGGGCACCGGCGGATTTCACGCGCTCGTGTCTCGCGCTCTGGCGGTGGCCGGCGCGGAAGTTCCCTGGCTGCGCGCGCTCCAGATCAAGGCGGACGGATGTTGGGAGGGCCTGAACGAACTGGAGGGGAAACTTGACTCGCGCGCGATCGCCGAGGGCGAAGTCGTCCTCGTCTCGCAGTTACTCGCACTCTTGGTAACTTTCATTGGCTCGGCCTTAACGCTGCCGTTGTTGCACGATATTTGGCCGAAGATGGACGATCTGGATTTTTGAAAAGGAGAAGGGCTATGAAGAAAAATAAGATTCCCGCGCGCAAGTCGCCGAAGAAAGCGACGCAGTCGGAGAAAGTAAAAATCCGCCAACTGCCGACCGGTGTGCGCGGCCTGGACGAGATCGTGGGTGGCGGGCTGCCGGAATTCTCCTTCAACATCATCGCGGGCGCGCCGGGTTGCGGCAAGACCACGCTGGCGCATCAAATCATTTTCGCCAATGCGACCCCGCAGAAACCCGCGCTTTATTTTACCGTCCTCGGCGAGCCCGCCATCAAAATGTTGCGCTACCAGCAACAATATTCCTTCTTCGACCCGGCCAAGTTGAATAAGTCCGTCCGGTTTATCAACCTGACCGACGTGGTTCTGGAGAAGGATTTGGGCGGGGTGCTGGAGGAAATTGCCAGGGAAGTGCAGGCGTCCAATCCCAGCATCGTGGTGGTGGACTCCTTCCGCAGCGCGACGCGCAAAGCGTTGGCCGGGGAAAGCGAAATGGAACTGCAAGCCTTCGTCCAGCGCCTGGCCCTGCTTTTGACCAGTTGGGAAGCCACCACGTTTCTGATCGGCGAATATTCCGAAGGGGAGATGCGCGACAATCCCGTGTTCACCGTGTGCGACGGCCTCTTCTGGCTCACCCAAAATGCGGAGCGCAATTCCGTGGTGCGGAAGTTGCAAATCATGAAGCTGCGCGGGCAGGAATCGGTGCCGGGGCTGCACACCGTCCGCATCACCGGCGACGGCTTGCAGGCATTCTCGCGCACGCTGGGCATGGTCGGGAAAAAAGACAGGCCGCTCAAGCCTCGGCGTCTTTCCACCGGTATTCCCGAACTGGATCAGATGATGAACGGGGGCGTTCTGGAGGGCGACAGCATGCTGATCGCCGGCCCTTCCGGGACGGGGAAATCGGCACTGGCGACCCATTTTCTGGCCGAAGGTCTGCGCAATGGAGAGGCGGGCATCGCGGCAATCTTTGAGGAACGCCCGAAAGGCTACGCGGCGCGGGCCAACGCTTTTGGCCTGGACCTGGAGACGCCGCAAAAGAATGGAAAGCTCGAAATGCTTTACCTGCGTCCGCTGGACCTCTCAGTGGATGAAACGATGCAGGAAATTCTCGATGCGGTGAAAAGGCTCGGTGCGAAGCGGCTGGTGATTGATTCGCTGGTGGGCTTCGAGATGGCGCTGGCGCCCGGTTT
>JBBQHM010000041.1:0-18929 GCA_038323965.1 Chthoniobacterales bacterium
TGATTGAAGATCCAGGGAGAAGTCATCGCCGCACGTCCGATCATGACGCCGGCAATTGCTGTTTCCCTGGCGCGCCGCGCAACATCTTGGGGCGATGTAATATCGCCGTTTCCAATCACCGGAATTTTCACTGCGGCCGCAACTTCGCCGATGACCGTCCAGTCGGCTTCACCCGAATAACCCTGGGCGCGCGTGCGGCCATGCACCGCGACTGCGGCGATGCCTTCGCCCTCAAGAATTGCGGCGACACGCGAGGCGTTGATCGACGCTGCATCCCAGCCGATGCGGATCTTCGCAGTCACCGGCAGCGGATCGACAGCTTTGACGACGGCGCGCGCGACGCTCGTCAGAGCCGGACAATCTTTCAGCAACGCGGAGCCACCGTTCCGTGAGACGATTTTATTGACCGGACAACCGAAATTCAGATCGATAAAATCGGGCCGTACCCAATCGACCACATTTCGAGCTGCCTCGGCCATATGCTCAGGGTCGCCGCCGAAAAGTTGGACGCCGACCGGACGTTCGCACTCATCGAAATCCAGATATTCCTGCGTGCGCGCGTTGCGACGAAACACGCCTTCAGAGGAGACGAATTCGGTGACGAGAACATCGGCTCCGCGCGCTTTACAAAGCTGGCGGAAAATTTTGTCCGTCACCCCCGCCATCGGCGCGAGATAGAGCGGAAATTTGTCGTCGAACCACGGGAGTGGATCTCTGATTTCTGATTTCTGATTTCTGATTGGGAAAGCCATCGATTCGTTAGGCCGAAACGGCGTTTTTTAGCAGCTGGGAAACCTCGGCTTGAACGTGTTCGAGCTCGTCGAGCCGCAGTTGCGGATCGCGCACGACAAACACATCGCCGGAAGCGCGGTCTTCATACACCAGCACCCGGTCATCACCTTGCATCTCGGTGCGCACTTGCTTGAGCAGGCGTTTGCGCTCGAGCATTAGGGCGAGGACGTAGGAAGCATTGGCAGGGGCGTCATCGCGCGAGAGCAATTTCCGGAAAAGTTCTTCCGCCGTTTGGCGGCCAAGAGCTTCTGGCGGCGCAGCGGGCGGTCGTTCGAATTGAGTTTTCCAAAACGAAAACGGCTGGATGTTTTCATTTCGCTGCGTCCACGCTTCTTCGCTCAGATCTTCGCGGCGGTAGCCATCGCCATCGCGAAATAAAAGCGTGTAGAAACTCTCGCCTTCCTCGAATGGACGCTGCGTCACCGCACACGATTCTGCGCGATGCTTTATTGGCCAATCGGCGGCGAGGGGATTCATCGCGCTACGATACGGCGCAATGCCGTGAGCGAAAAGGGGCTCACGCCGCGATTCGACGAGCGTAAATAAAGGAGGTAAATCCCGAGCACGAGAAAGATCAGATCCGGAGTCCAGGCAGCGAGCCACGGCCGGACGCGGTCCCCTTCGCCAAGAGCGAGGAAGAGGTGCGACATGAAACTCATCGCGAACACCAGAACGATGGCGGCCGCGACACTCCCCAGCACGCCGCGTCGTGAGTATCCGATGCCAAGCGGGGCGGCAATGAAGACGACGACGAGGCATGTCCACGGCAGCGCCCAGCGGTAGTAAAAATGGGTGCGGAATGGCGCTAATAACGTCTCTGGGAAATCCGCGTTGGACCGCAGATATGTCCGCAATTCGGCGACGCCGAGCTGTTCTGCGCGAAAGTTTGCGCTGCTTAAGCGGTAAGGCGTCTCGCTCCAGTGCGAGATGGTTAAGACCGGATGCGATTCCTCCGAAACGATGTTCCCCGAATTATCGTAGTGAACAAGTTTTGCGTTCTGCAATTCCCACTCGCGGGTGTCGCGATGATAAACTGCTTTCCCGGCGAGGTAGCCTTCCGTGATGTGATCGTCGCCGTCCTGCTGCAGAACCTGCACCGTGCTGAACACATTTTCTCCCGGCCGAAAACGCTGCACAAACCATGTTCGTAAATCGGTGCGATTACGAAAAATCTGCCCCGTCACATCCTTGCCTGTTTTGCCGCTAACGAAAACTCGGCGCGCAACATCGGCATGGGGCGCGAGCGTGAAATTGAGAGCGAGACTCGCGCATGCGGTCAGGATGCCAATGACAACGAGGGGCACGAGAACGCGCACCACACTGACGCCTGCGGTAAGCATTGAGACAATTTCGTTCGATCGCGACATGCGACCGAGGGAGAAGAGAAGCGCGAGCAGCAACGCCACCGGCAACAGAATCACGACGGTTTGCGGCAGTTGCGTGAGATAATATCTGGCGATCCCGAGCAAACCCGTGCGAGCGTCCAGCAACACGGAGATGTTGTCGCTGACGTCGAAGATCAGCCAGATGGAAACGAATCCGACGACGCAGTACAAATATGCCTGCATGAAATTCGAGATGACATAGCGATCAAGCAATCTCACGGGCGGAAATCCCAATCTGACCTAAATTCCAGGCACAGCCCAGCCGCTTTAGAAACGCCGCAATACATTCTTCTAACCTAAAACCATGATTGCCCTTCGCGAAACCGTTGCCAGTGACTTCGTGGGAAGGGTTCGCTCTGTTTTCTCGGAGACGGGGCTTCTTTCGAAAGCCAAAAATTTCGAGTTCCGCCCGGAGCAGCAGGAAATGGCGACGGCGGTTGCGCGTGCGTTGGAAGACGAAGGGCACCTTGTGGTGGAAGCGGGCACCGGAGTTGGCAAATCGCTGGCCTATTTAATTCCGGCGGTTCTATACGCTGTCGAAAATCATAAGAAGGCGATCATCTCTACGCAGACGATCAATCTGCAGGAGCAGATTCTGCATAAGGACATCGCGGTCGCGAAAAAGATCCTGCCCGTCGAGTTCGAGGTCGCTTTGATGAAAGGTCGGCAAAATTATCTTTGCCCTCGCCGCCTGCTCCATGCTCTCGAGCAGCAGAAAGAGTTATTTACCGGTCCCGAAATCATGGAGCTGGAGCAAATCGCCGAGTGGGCGACTCGCACCCGTGACGGTTCGTTGAGCGATTTGAATTTCGAGCCCGATACAAAAATCTGGGCGCAGGTCTGCAGCGAAGCGCACATCTGTACCAAGAACACCTGCGGTCGCGACGTGCGTTGCTTTTACCAAAACGCGCGGAAACGCTTCGACGCCGCGGACATTGTGGTGCTGAACCACACCCTGCTTTTCATGCTCCTGGGCGATCCTGATGAAATCGAAGTGCGGGAAAGCGGATTCCTTTATCCGAACGATTTCGTGATTTTCGACGAAGCGCACACCCTCGAGCAAATCGCTTCGCGTCAGATCGGCATCGCGGCTTCTCAGTATGGGCTGCGCGCGATGGTGCAGCGTCTCTACAATGCGCGCACGCGCAAAGGGCTCTTCACCGTCACGCGCGATGCCGAAGGCGTCACGCTCGCCGCAAGTTGCGTGGAGTTGCTGGAGAAGTTTTTTGAGTCGGTGGAAGCCGCCGCGGATTTCCGAAAAGGTCGCGAATTCCGCGTGCGACGACCAGATATTGTTCCAGACATCATCACGTCACAGATGATCGCGCTGCAGTCGCGCATCATCGATGTCGTGAAACGCACCGAAGATGAGTTTCTAAAGGCCGAGCTGCAGGAGCTGGCCCGACGAATCTCAGATGCGCGGACCTCGATCAAAGTTTTCTTGGAACAAAGCGCCGAAGGCCACGTGTATTGGGTCGAGCGGACAGGAAAAGCCGGGCAATTTCTTTCCTTGAACGCGTCGCCGGTAGATGTCGCGCCAGTGCTGCGACGGATGCTGTTTCGCGAGAATTGTTCCTGCATCATGAGCAGTGCGACGCTCGCGGTCGGCCGGGCTGATCTCTCGTATTTCCGCAAACGCATCGGCGCGGACGAAGCCGAACCGCTGCAGCTCGGCAGTCCATTCGATTACGAGAAGCAGATGAAACTCTTTGTCGTGCGCAACATGCCCGATCCGCGTGATGCCGGACACGAGGAAGGACTTGAGCGCTGGATCGAACATTTCGTCGAGGAAACGGGCGGGCGCGCCTTTGTGTTATTCACCAGCTATCGCGTGATGCAGCAACTTGCCGCGCGGATGGAGAAATTCTTCGCGAAGAACGATTTTACGCTGTTCGTGCAGGGCAGCGGCGCGCCGCGCACGAAATTGCTGGAGCAATTTAAGTCGTCGCCGCGAGCGGTCTTATTTGGGACCGACAGTTTCTGGATGGGCGTTGATGTGCCGGGCGAATCGCTTTCGAACGTCATCATTACCCGGCTGCCGTTTGCAGTTCCGGACCATCCGCTCACTGAAGCGAAGCTGGAGACAATCCAGGAACGGGGCGGCGATCCCTTCACGGAATACTCGCTACCGGAGGCCATTTTGAAACTGCGACAGGGCGTCGGGCGCTTGATTCGCACGAAGAGCGATCGCGGGATTGTCGTGATTCTCGACAGTCGAATCGTGACGAAGCCTTATGGCCGTTCATTTATGAACGCATTGCCCAGGTGCCCGGTCGAAATAATGAAATAGTTATTATGTTCACTTGAACATAATAACATTTATGATTTAAGATGAGCGCGATGAAGATTTCCGGCAGATGGATCGCCAGCGTCGTTGCGGCCTTGGTGAGCGGGATCGCGATCGGCCGCTACGCGGCGTTGCCGCCGCCAGAAATTGTCCGGCACAACGCAACGACCTCGACATTTGCCGCGAATATTCCGCAATCCTCGAGCTCCTCCGTTTCGCCTAAAATCGCAAAAACGCACCTCGAGCCCAACGCGATTGCTGGCGATAGTGAAAAGATCATTGCCGAGCTGCGTGCGGCACTGGGCCACGACACGCGGCATGCGTATGCGACGTTTACCCGGATCACAGAATCGATCGATGCCGGAACTCTGCCGAGCGTATTGGCCTTTGCTCAAACTTTGACGCAACCGCAGGAGAAAAGTCTGCTCGTGTCGATGCTCGTATCGCGCTGGGCAGAGTTTGATCCGAAAGCGGCGGTCGATTTTGCGCAGAGCAATACGGCGGGCAAATCCCGCCTGTTGCTAAGCAGCGCGATCAGCGGGTGGGCTTCGCGCGATGCCAATGCGGCCGCAGCCTGGGCGCAGCAACTTCCGTCCGGCTCGACTCGCGATCAGGCAATGCAAACGGTCGTCGCTGCGATGGCGGAGAACGATCCGCGGGGCGCGGTGACGTTCGTGGCAGGACTTCCACCGCAAAGCGGACGCCAAAATCTCTATCAACCTATTTTCATGAAGTGGACGTCGAGCGATCCGGCCGCCGCCGCGCAAGCTGCACTGCAATTACCGACCGGAAACGTGCGCGACAGCGTTTGGCAAACGATCGGTTCGAACTGGGCGATGCAGAATCCCGAGGCTGCCTACGCCTGGGTGAGCGCGCTTCCGCCGGGACAGGGAAGAACGACCGCGTTACAAAATGTGCTCGCCGGTTGGTCGAACAAAGATCCGCAACAAGCAGCGAATATTGTAGGAACCTTGCCGGCCGGTCCGGCGCGCGATCAAGCGATCAACAATATCGCCCGGCTCTGGGCGCAGAACGATCCGCGCGCAGCGCTGGCATGGACGCAGCAGTTGCCGCCCAATGAATCGCAGAGTCGCGCCTTACGCGCCGTGCTCGCTTCGTGGGTGCAAACGGAACCGGCGGCCGCCGCGGAATACATCAGTGGATTGCCTCCGGGAAAAGCGCAGGAAGAAGCGGCATCTGCGGTCGCGTTGCAGCTGGCGAGCAGCGACATCCAGGGCGCCGTGAGTTGGGCACAGAAAATTCCCGCTGGAGCCGCGCGCCAAAACACGTTGAACAATATTGTCGGTCAATGGGCCGATTCGGATCCGCGTGCCGCGGCCGATTTTGTCTCCCGGCTGGGCGAGAACGATGGCCGCGCCGCGTTATTCGATAACATTTCGCGGCAATGGGCGCGCAACGATGCGCAGGCCGCAATCGCGTGGGCGCAAGGTCTGGATGGAAGCGCGCGTGACGCCGCTTTGCCGGGAATTATCGCGATCGTGGCCGAGAACGATCCGCGGGAAGCGACGCGTCTGGTATCGCGCATCAGTTCGGGCGAAGCGCAGGCGAACGCCGCCGCCGCAATCGCCTGGCAATGGTCGAGCGAAGATCCGCAGGCGGTCAGCAAATGGGCAACGTCATTTCCCGAAAGTCCGGCGCGGCAGCGCGTCTTCGAAAGTTTAATTAATCGCTGGGCGCAGAACGATACCTACGCGGCGGGCGCATGGCTGGGCACATTGCCGGCAGGCGAATCGCGCGACTCGGCCGTCGGCGCTTTTGCGCGACACATTGCGAACACAGATCCGCGCACCGCCGTGGAATGGGCGGCAAGCATTGGTAGTGAAGCGCAGCGCTCTTCGCAGATCGAGCCGCTCGTGCTGACGTGGATGCGGAGCAGCAGCGACCAGGCGATCGCATGGGTAAACGCATCCTCTTTGGCGCCTGAATTAAAAGCGCGGCTTCTCGCTGCCAAACACTAGGAAAATTTCGTGCGCTCAGAAGCTGAGAGACGCGCTGAGATTCAGAAAATTCTCGCCGTGTTGCATGCGTGGGGAATTCACACCCTGGGACAATTTGCAGCGTTGCGGAAAGATGATGTCGCTAACCGCTTCGGCCCCGAAGCCGTTCGCATGTGGGAACGTGCGTCGGGAAAATCGCAGCGTTTACTAAAGCTGGTGCAGCCGTGCGAAGCCTTTCATGAGAGCTTTGAGTTCGAGCGCGAAGTCGAGACGAGCGAGCCGCTGCTCTTCATGCTGCGCCGTTTTCTCGAGCAGCTACAGCAGCGTCTTAGCGCGCAATATCACGTGGCTAAAGAACTCACACTGACGTTTTTGTTCACCAATAAAACGGCCTACGAGCGGCGCTTCGAGATTCCGCAGCCGACCACTGACGTAAACGTATTATTCCGAATGCTCGAGACGCATCTCGAGACGTTTACATCGGAGCACCCGATTGTTGCTGTTCGTCTCGATGCCATTCCGGCGCGTCCACCGCGTCAGCAGTTTGGATTATTCGACACCGCGCTGCGCGATCCGATGCAGCTGCACGAAACTCTCGCGCGTCTCACGGGATTGCTGGGCGCAGATCGTGTCGGAACTCCCGTCATCGAAGAGACGCATCGGCCGGACGCGTTTCGGATGGAATCCTTCGAATGGAAATTGCCGGAGAAAACTGGCGAGCAACCTCCGCTTAAAGGCTGCGCGCTGCGTCGGTTTCGATTCGAGCAACCGGCCAGCGTCCATATCGAAGACGGAAAACCGACGCATCTACAAAGTCGCGAAATGCGCGGCGATGTTTCCGAATCGGCTGGCCCCTATGCGTCCTCAGGCGATTGGTGGGATGTCGATCGCTGGTCGCGTGTCGAGTGGGACGTTGCGCTTCGAGAGGGCGCGGTAGTTCGTTGTCATCAACATCCGGGCGGGTGGGCGGTTGACGGCATTTATGACTAACGCATTCCGGTCATTCCGAGCAAAGCCGAGGAACCCCGTCGCGGAAGTCGCACCTAACGCTACGGGGTCCCTCGACTTCGCTTCGCTAAGCTCGGGATGACAATAGGGTATGGCTTACGTTGAGCTGCACGCCTGCAGCGCTTTTAGTTTTCTGCGCGGCGGATCGTTCCCCGAGCAATTAGCAGAAACGGCGGCCGAGTTGGCGATGCCGGCAATGGCGTTGCTCGATCGTAACGGCGTTTACGGCTCGCAAAGATTTTCGGTCACAGCGCGCGAGAAAGGAGTGCGGCCAATCGTCGGCGCAGAGTTGACGATGGAAGACGGCAGCAGTTTACCGGTGCTCGTTAAAAGCAAAGAGGGCTACAAAAATCTGTGTGCGCTGCTGACCGAGGCGCATTTGCGCAGTGCTGTGAAAGGCCAATGCGCGATCACTTGGGAAGAGTTGCCGCAATATGCAGGAGGATTAGTGGCGCTCTTCGGTTGCACCAACAACTACGTTCATCCCGAGCGAAGCCGAGGGACCCCGTCGCGAAAGGTACAACTAACGCATCGGGGTCCCTCGACTGCGCTTCGCTTCGCTCGGGATGACAGCGGGGGCGCAGTACAAAAGCACTGCGCAGTTTTCGGGGGCAAAAATGTTTACGTCGAAATCCAGCGCCACTTCGTTCGCGCCGAAGAACGCAAAAATCGCAACCTGATCGGCATTGCCCGAGCGCACGATCTCCCGCTGCTCGCGACGAATGGCGTGCAATATGCGAAACCTTACGGACGTGAAGTTCTCGACGTCTTCACCTGCATCCGCGAGCACACTCATCTCGACCGTGCCGGCAAACTGCTCACGCAAAATGCCGAGCGCCATTTGAAGAGCGATCGCGAGATGCGCGCGTTATTTCGCGATCTGCCGGAAGCGATCACCAACACCGAATGCCTGGCCGATCGTCTTCAGTTCTCGCTCGAGAACATCGGTTACGAATTTCCTGAGTTCCCGGTTCCAGCCGGTCACGACATGAATTCATTTTTGCGCACGATGGTCCTGTTCGGCGCGCAGCAGCGGTATGCCGCGATCAGTACCGCGGTGAAACGGCAGATCGAATTTGAGCTCGCGCTGATCACGAAGCTCGGGTTCTCCGGTTATTTCCTCATCGTCTGGGACATCGTAAATTTCTGCCGCGAGAAAAGCATCATGGTGCAGGGTCGCGGCAGCGCGGCGAACAGCGCGGTTTGTTATTGCCTCGGTATTACGCCGGTCGATCCGGTGAGCAATCATCTCGTATTCGAGCGGTTCCTGAGCGAGAGCCGGAAAGGCTGGCCGGACATCGATCTCGATCTGCCTAGTGGTGATCGACGCGAGAGCGTGATTCAGGAAGTTTACCGGCGATACGGGAAACATGGCGCCGCGATGACGGCGAATGTGATTACCTATCGCGGTCGAAGTGCCGCGCGTGAAATCGGCAAAGCATTAAACTTTGCGCCGAGCATTCTCGATCGCTTCTCGCATCTTTTTGCGAGCGGCGACTTCCCGCACACGCTCGAGCTTGCTGATCAGATCGAGCAATCGGGATTGCCAAAAAATCATCCGCGCATGCCCGCATTTCTTCGGCTTTACGGCGCGATGTATGGATTGCCGCGACACCTCGGGCAGCATTCCGGCGGCATGATCATTTGCCAGAACAAGCTCAGCACCTTCGTGCCGCTGGAAAACGCGTCGATGCCCGGCCGCGTCGTCGCGCAATGGGACAAGGATGATTGCGAAGATCTCGGCATCGTAAAAGTCGATCTGCTTGGTCTGGGCATGATGTCGGTAATGCAGGATTCGCTGCAGCTATGTCGTGATCGCGGGCGTCCGCTCGATCTCGCGCACATTCCCAAGGATGACGCCGCGACATTCGAGATGATGTGCGAAGCCGATACCATCGGCGTTTTCCAAATCGAAAGTCGCGCGCAGATGGCAACGTTGCCGCGGCTAAAGCCGAAGTGTTTTTACGACGTTGTCATCGAAGTGGCGATCATCCGGCCGGGCCCGATCCAGGGAGACATGGTGCATCCATATCTGGCGCGTCGCGCCGGGAAAGAGCCCATCACTTATCTCGATCTTCGCCTCGAACCGATCCTGGCCCGAACGCTCGGGGTGCCGTTGTTCCAGGAGCAATTGCTCAAGATCGCGATGATTATGGCAAATTTTTCCGGCGATGAAGCGGAGGAATTACGTCGCGCCTTGAGTTTCCATCGCTCGCAGGAACGGATGAACCGCGTGAGCGTGAAGTTGCGCCGTGCCATGCAGGCCAACAGCGTGGCGCCGGATGCGATCGAGAAAATCCTGCAATCGATCAGCTCGTTCGCGCTCTACGGATTCCCCGAATCGCACGCCATCAGTTTCGCGATTCTCGCCTATGGCAGCGCGTATTTGAAAGTGCATCGGGCGGCTGAGTTCTACGCCAGCCTGCTGAATAACCAGCCGATGGGATTTTATTCGCCGGCCACGATCGTGACGGACGCGCGCCGACATGCAGTGAAGACGTTGCCGGTTTGCGTGGAGCAATCGGACTGGAATTGCAGTGTGATGGCAGATGACACCATTCGTCTGGGGTTTTGCGTGGTGAATGGAATGCGGCAGCAGCGTGCGGAGCAACTTTTAGAAGAACGTCGACGCTTGCCCTTTACCTCGCTCGACGACCTGCGAGCGCGAACGAGTTTGACCAAAGAGGAACTGCGCAAGCTCGCGTTGCTTGGGGCTTTCAATTGCTTCACTGAACATCGCCGAAACGCGATGTGGCGCGTGGAGGAGGAAATGCCAGCACCGCTTTTCGCGCAGAATGACCGTCATCCCGAGCGAAGCCGAGGGACCCCGTCGCGTGACGTGCAGCTAACGCCACGGGGTCTCTCGACTCCGCTTCGCTCCGCTCGGGATGACAGCCCGCTGTTGCCGATGACGATGAGCGAACGGGTGCGCGCCGATTATGACGCGATGAATTTAACGACGGGGCCGCACCCAATGAAGTTACTGCGCGACAAGCTGCCGGATGTCTGGCGCGCCAGCGACCTCACGAACGCGCGGCATGGAGCGGTAGTAAAAATTGCGGGGAACGTGATCTGTCGTCAGCGCCCGGGAACTGCGAAAGGTTTTGTGTTTATCAGCCTGGAAGATGAGACCGGCGTTTCGAACGCAATTGTTGATCCTGACCTATTCGAAAAATTCAGGCTGATGATCACCGAGGAACCGTTCCTGATGATCGAAGGTCAGGTGCAAAACACCGATAAAGTGGTGCTGATCAAAACGCACCGCATCACGGCGTTAACCGGCGAACAGCTTGTCGGAAGCGACTCGCACGATTTTCACTAATCACTCTCCGGCAGGGCTGGGGCGTTTCGGTTCGACTGGTTTTTCTGCGGCGGTTTGCTCGCTTTCCATCCATTCGGTGTGGAAGACGCCCGGTTTATCTACGCGTTCGTAAGTATGCGCGCCGAAGAAATCGCGCTGTGCCTGTAACAGATTCGAAGGCAAACGAGCCGAACGATAACTGTCGAAATAAGCCAGCGACGCACTAAATGCTGGAGTGGCCACGCCAGCATTGATCGCCGTCGAAACCGCGATGCGCCAGTTGTGCTGTGTCTTCGCGATGATGTCGGCGAAATAGGAATCCAGCAGCAAATTATGCAGCGCGCGATCTCGTTCATAAGCCTCGACAATGCGATTGAGAAAGCGCGCGCGAATGATGCAGCCGCCCCGCCAGATGGTGGCGATGTCGCTGAAATTCAGGTCCCACTTGTATTGGATACTCGCAGCGCCGAGCAACTCCATGCCCTGCGCGTAGGAAACGATTTTCGACGCATAAAGCGCGTCGCGGACGGCATTGATCATCTCATTGCGATCACCCGTAAATTTCAACGTCTCAGGTTGGGGAAGAATCTTCGATGCGTTTACCCGTTCCTCTTTGCGTGATGAAATAACGCGCGCCTCAACTGCTGCATTGATGGTTGAGATCACGACCGACTGCGCGATCGCGGATTGCAGAGTCCATAAACCGGTTCCTTTTTGTCCCGCCTTATCGAGAATCACGTCCACCAGCGCGCCACCTGTATCCGGATCTTTTTTGCCGAAGATCTGGGATGTGATCTCAATCAAGTAACTCTCCAGCACACCGCGATTCCACTCGGCAAAAGTCTGAGCGAGTTCGTCGTTGGTAAGCCCGACAACGTCTTTGAGAATTGCATACGCTTCGCAGATCAGCTGCATGTCGCCGTACTCGATGCCGTTATGCACCATCTTGACGTAGTGACCGGCACCGTTCGGCCCCATGTAGCGAGCGCAGGGCTCGCCATCGACCTGAGCGGCGATCTTGCGAAAAATCGGTGCGATGATTTCCCATGATTCACGCGATCCGCCGGGCATCATCGATGGACCTTTGAGCGCGCCTTCTTCGCCACCGGAAACACCACAGCCGATAAAGTGAAGACCACGAGCCTCGAGTTCGGTGAATCTTCGCTGGGTATCAGTGAAGAGCGAATTCCCGCCATCAATAATGACGTCACCTTTGTCGAGCAGGGGTACGAGTTGTGCGATTACCTGGTCCACGGGCGAACCCGCTTTCACCATGATCATGGCCTTGCGTGGTTTTTTCAGCGCGCCGACAAAGTCTTCCATCGAATGTGTTGCTACGATGTTCTTTCCGAGGCCGCGCCCCTCGATAAACTTGTCGGTCACTGCTGTAGTTCGGTTAAAAACGGCAACGTTGAATCCCTTGGACTCCATGTTGAGGGCGAGATTTTCGCCCATCACGGCGAGGCCGATGAGGCCGATATCAGATTGATTGCTGGTCATGTTTAGCTTCTGGTGTGTGACGTCCACCGCCTTGGCGGACAACTGTGGCGAGCGAACTTAACTCATGACAAACTCGGTTCCACTACCGCGATGAATTGGGCTAATCGCCTCACCTTAAGCCGACTCGTCTTCACCTTACTCTTCGTCGCCGCGCTCGGTTCTTCGTGGCGCTACGGACATGTCGCCGCCCTCGTTTTATTCGTCATCGCCAGTGTGACCGATCTTGCGGACGGCGAAGTTGCGCGGAGGTACGCTGCGATCACGAATTTCGGAAAGTTGATGGATCCCTTGGTGGATAAAATCATGATTGCGTCCGCGTTTATCTGCCTCGTCTCGCTAAACGCTGTCCCCGCGTGGGCGGCGGTGACGGTGGTGGCCCGCGATTTTCTGATTACCGGACTCCGATTGATGGCAAGCGCGCGGGGACAAGTCCTCGGTGCGGAGAAACTCGGGAAACATAAGACCTCCTGGCAGATGATCACGGTGAGCTTCTTCCTGATCATGCTCGCAGCGCGCGAATTGCGTTACTTCGAACCATCCAGCATTTGGTGGCATCGCGGATGGGAAGTAGCCGGCCCCATTCTTACCTACATAACCGTTGCGCTGACCATTTACTCCGGTCTCGCCTACGCCTGGCGACATCGCGAGGTCATCGCGGCAGATGTTTGAGTCTGACGCTTAGAAGAAACTCTGCGGAACTTCGACGCGGTCGCCTGGCTGCAGTTTCACGTCCATCGATGGGTCTTTTCGGAATTGGCGCACGTCATACATCTTCACGTCGTTACCCCGCAGCAATCGGACACGTTTCTGGTCCGCGAAATCGTTAAAGCCGCCCGCCGCATTGATGGCCGTAAGCAGGGTCATGTCCTCGGTGAATTGAACGCGCGATGGCGTCCGCACGGAGCCGCCGACATTGACGAACCTTGCTGACGGCTGCATTACGATCGTGATTGTAGGATTCGAGAAAATCTTACCCGACCGATAGCTTCCTTCGACGGAAGAGGATAGTTGTGCGGGAGTGAGGCCCTCGGCCTTGACCTTGTTAATGTAAGGCAGGTTGATCGAGCCCGTAGCGTCGACGGTGTAGGTATTATTTACCTGAGCCTGTTCCTCCGCCGGGACTCCGCTGATCTTGATTTCTATGGGATCACCTACGCGAAGGGTCGCCTGGGAAAAAGCCGACGTCGAAAAGGCCCCTAACGAGGCCAGGAAAAGAATTACGTAGCGCATCAATAGTCGTCGGAATGCGAAGCTCCGTTGCGAGTCACAGTCGCAGTGGTCTTTTCCCTGCGGCGGGAAGCGCGTTGTTCGCGATCCGCTTCCTGGTAGTAGCCGTAGTAGTTAGTGTAGTAGTAGTAATTCTGGTCGTGCTTCAAATCCACATTATTGAGCACCACGCCGAGGACAGTCCCGCCCACTCCCTGGATCGCCTGCTTCACTCGTGCGAGCATCGCGCGCGGAAAGCGACGGTGCTGCACCACCATGATGGTTTGGTCGACCTCACTGGCTAAGACGGAAGCATCGCTGACGCCCAGCATCGGAGGCGAATCGACAAACACGATATCGTAACGCGTTTTCAACTCAGCGATGGTATCAGACATGCGCTGCGAATTAAGAATACCGACGGCGTCCGAAGGAAGGATCCCGCTGGGCAGGACAGACAGGTTCTCAAACGTGGTCGACTGAATTACATCCTCCAGTCGCATATCTGTCGTTAGGTAGTTAGTGAGACCGATCTGATTACTGAGGTCGAAGAGCTTGTGCTGGACGGGGCGGCGTAAGTCCGCATCCAGAATAAGGGTGGAGTAGCCACCCTGGGCCGAGACGAATGCGAGGTTGGCGATAGTCGTCGATTTGCCTTCACCTGGGCCACCGCTGACCACGGAAAAAGTGTTGGCCTCGGGGTTCTTGCGGTTGAACTCGATGTTCGTACGCAGAATCCGATAAGCTTCCGCATCCGGGGTGTCGCCCGATTCCTTATGGAGCAACTTGATGTTCTTCGGAATAATCGCGAGCACCGGCACACCGAGAAGGCTCTCGACGTCTTCCATCGTCTTGACGCTGGTATCCAGATATTCGATAAAGAACGCCAGAGCCAACCCGATGACGAGTCCGACCAAGGCCCCGAGCATAAGGTTCAAGCCGACCCGCGGACGGGACGGAAAACTTGGCGGCTCTGCGACTTGTTTTACACTTAGAGCCATGCGGGGCATGGCGAGCTCCATCGTCTGCGTTTGAGCGCGCGCGCGCACTCCATCTAACAGAAGCTTCTCCTTGATGTAAGCGTTCTTCGCCCGGGTGTAACTCGCGCTCGTGTTCTTGGCGCTGAGCTGTTTGTTATTTATTTCCTCGAGCCGTCGGCGTAACTCATCGCGCGTAGTTTGCGCGGTATTGAGGTTCTTCTGGAGCGCACTCCTGATAATCGTAACCTGCTCTTCGAGTTGCCGGGTGAAGACGGAGCGCGTGGCGCGGAGCGCCTTCACTTTAGGGTGGTTCTCTGCGAGTCCCGAATTTAAAAGGTTGGCCTCCTGCGCGACCGCGTCCTGGTAGTTCGGAAGAATTTTCTGGATGGTAGGATCCTGAATCTGAAGGGTCGCCATCATGCGCATGAGATCTTCGCCTTTCAGGCGTTCGATCTGATCGAGTTGCGATTGGAGAGTCGCGACTTTGGTCTCGATGTCGTTCACTTCGGACTCCTGCTTTAGAACCATCGAGTTCAGCGGAGTCTGCGTATCCTCGGTCCCTTCCGGGTTGAGATCGACGATGTGCTCCTGCTCGCGAATGCGACCGACGTCGATGGCAGCGTCATCTACCTTTTTCTGCTGCTTCACCACCTCGTCGTTCATGGTCACGACGGCACGATTGAGGATGTCCTTTTCCTCTTCCACGCGCTTATCCTGGTAGACGGCAACAATGCGATTCGCGATGTCGGCCGCGAGCTGCGGATTCTGGTCGTAAACGCTGATCTGTAGAAGGTCGGTGTTGCGTATCTCATCTACATCGAGCTTGGTGCGAAGGAGCCCGTAGGCCTGCTCGCGCGAAAGCTTGTTCCCGTTCCTGCCCCAGCGTTCCTGTAACTTTAGATCCTCAATGACCGGGTAAAGGATACCGGTGCGCTGGATAATCTGGTAAACAGTGGGCGCTAGCTGTGGATCATGGGCCGCCGTGTTGGGATCGCCCCCGCTGAAAATGCGTGGATTTTGCGCGGTCGACCGGACTTCGATGAAATCGGAGGATTGGTATTCGCGCGGCTGGAAATAGGTGACGATCGCCGCCGTTAAGAGAACGAGGAGGAAGGCGAGGAGAATAAGGATCCAGCGCACGCGGATGACGCGCCAGTAATCGAGAAAATGAAGCTTACCTTCGTCGGAATGTGCCATACGAGTGCCCGGGGGCGGGGGAGCGGGGAAGTTACCCAGAAACGGCCCGGAGTAAACCGGAGCCGGCTCTTTAGAAGGTCACGTTTACGCCGGCCCAGACGCGATTCCGCGAATAGTCCCGGAAGTCCACATCGGAGGTCACTTCGGTGTGGTTATAACCGCCTTCCAGCGCGAACCAACGATTCACCGCGTAACGGAGCGAGACGGCAACATCGAACGCATCTTCCGTGAAGCCGTCACTGACGAACAACGGCGAATTGACGCTATCGTAATCGTCGTGTTGATAGAAAGCGCCCAATTGGCCGCTGATGCGCTGGGTGAAATTATGCTTCACCGAAAGTCCGGTGCGGAACGTCCGGCGACTGGGATTCGTCTGGACATCGGGTTCCTCGATCCCATAGCGGTTCGTCCAGCTTAAGGAGGTGTTTTTGCCGAGCGCGTAGTTCAAGGTCGCTTCACCGTAAGGCGACGTGTCGGACCCGTTGTTGATCGGATCGTTACTGTCGTACTCGCGGAATTCGGCACCAGCACGCAGAGACAGGCTGAAGCGGGGACTGAAGCTGTGATCAAATCCGCCGAGCGCGAAATGGGTGGTCGAGTCGCGATCGATGCGATCGTAAGACACGATTTGGTAACGGTATTCCGCGACTAGCGTGGTGGTGGGCCAAAGTAGGAAGCGGAATTCGTTGCCGAAGATATTTTCGATGCGGTCCTCGAAGAAACCGACTGATCGATCATCGTAGCGCAAACCGACAAAGGTATAGCTGGTCGCAGTCGAGAACCGCGGGGTCCAGAGATAGGTGACGGTGCCTTTATCCTGGGTGAAAAAGAAATTGCCGCTCCGACGATTAAGACCAATTGCCTGGGCGAAATCGGGCTGTGACTGGTAGGTGAGATAGGAGGCTACGGCGAATGTCAGGCGAGGGGTCGCTTTGTGCGTGAGCGACAGGCTGATATAGGCATTGACGTCGTAATCATTATTGCCGTCCACGTTGTTACCGGTGTCCCAGTAGTAGGTGACACCCGCTCCGGCGCCGATGCTTAATTGGGTGCGCGGACTGCCGAAATCGTAGGTCAAGCCAAGGCCTGCGTTGGTGAACCACGATTCCTGCGGATTGATGCTCGAAGTGAACACGTTGTCGTCATAGCCCTCGCGCAGAGAGACTGAGACGTGCACGGGAAAACGCGAGAAATTGCCGAGGCCAACGTCGTCGGAGGTCGCAACGGTGCTGGCGTTGCTCACTGAGTTCTTGTCCGAAAAGCTGGACGTGCTCGTGAAAGGCTCGCCACCGGCGAAAGCGCACTGGGCCAGAATTGCAGCGATCCCGAGCACAAAACTCACGACGAATTGTTTTAGTGAGCTCATGGCGTTCCGGGATTGTTCGCGTCCAGATGAAAGCGTGGTCGTTCGCGGATGGCCGAGATTAAGCGGTAGCGCGCAGAGCGGCAATCCCTTTTTTCACAAGTCGCGTAAACTCGGGATCTATTCGAGAGCGCCGTCCGGTAGGGATTTGGCTGCCCACTGCTCCAGATGGGATCGGTAGTAGCCGGACGTAGCAATTGATTTCGGGTCGAGCGTTCGCGCTTCGTAAAACATCCATTCGGCTTCATCAAACCGGTGGAGGGCATCAAAGGTAAGCGCGCTCTCGATCGCGAAAGTTTTGTCCAGCGGCGCGAGAGTTCTTGCGGCCAGAAATTCGTCGAGGGCAGCGCGCAGAAAGGAATCGCGCGCACGGGGATCGGTCATGGTGTCGGCGAGTTGAATTCGCGCGCGCCCGAGGGTGAAGAACAGTTCGGGATCGCGGCGTTCTGCTTCCAGGCCGCGAAGTCCGTAGGCGACGGCTTCGAGCGGACGGTAATCGCGCAGCGCGACGCGGGCGCGTTCGGCAAAGTAGGCGCCCGGTCCAAGTCGTAAACATTCCGCGGCGAGAACGATCGCGAGAAGCGGCGCGACCATGCGCCAGCCCGTGCCGGAGGTCCGTGCTGCTTCTCGTCGCACTCCTGCGTTCGTGAGAAGAGCAAAGACGAACGCCATGAGTAAAAGGTTGGCCGGGATGTGAAGATTGAAGTCAAACACTGAGTGGACGCCGTAAGCGGCGACCGCGCAGAGAGCGCCGATATTGAGAGCGAGGGCGTTACTCGGAATCTGCCCGGACACCGCGATGCGCCTGGCGCCAAGCCGTCGGAAATCGAGGAAGCCGCTCCGCATGTGCACGGCGAGGAACACCAGGAAAAGCGCGACCCCGATCCCGCCGTATTCCGCCAGGAGTTGCAGGTAATCGTTGTGGGCAAATATCGGATCGAGCTGCATCCGCTCGGTCCGGAACATCCGTCCGAAAATGACGTAGGTACCGGCACCCGTACCTACGATGGGATGCAGACGCCATTGCTCCAGCGCTGCCTGCCAAAGATCGAGCCGCATATTTTGCGTATCGACCACGTTGGTGGCGCGATCCGCCAAGTCTTTGCTGTGCCCCACCAAGACGACCGAGACCACGAGGAACGCGGCGCCAAGCAGCGCGGCGGCACCGCCGATTTTCCACAAAACCGCGGAGCGCGCGGACTTCAGAATCATCGAACTGAGCAGCGCGAAGACGATGAGGCTGGCGGCCACGCTGAGATATCCGCCACGGCTCCCAGTCAAGATTACGCCCGCGTAGCAAGCGACCGTCGCGTAGGCGACGAGAAGCTTCGCCCAAATGGGCCAGCGGCTCCAAAAAACGATTGATACTCCGAAAACGCCAAGGACCTCCAGCAGACCTGCCAGGTGATTCGGACAAATATAGAATCCGCTTCCGCGCGACCCGTAATCGAAACGCTGCAAAGCGTGGATGGGCATAAAATTATCGCCGTTGCGAAATTGAATCGCCGCCACCAGCACATGCGCGAGGGAAGCAGCAAGCAGCGCACCGACAAAGCGCATGCGTGCAGCCGGAGAAGTGAAAACGCAGCTCGTGAAAAAGTAGACGATCAGGCCGGCCAGGACCGCATGGATGTCCGACTGCGCGAGATGCGGCGTGGACGACGTCAGCGCACGAGCTTCGATATAAGCGAAAAATAAGAGCGAGCTGGCCAGGGCGATCTGATGCGGCGCCGGTTTCCGCTGTCGCGAGGAAAAAGCGGCGAGCAGCCCGACGAGCGCGATCGCGCCGTAGGCCGGGATGGCGAAGATCAGGCGCGTGCCGCCGATGAGGAGCTGTATGGAAAGCAACGCGACACCCAGCATTGCGATGGCAATAATCTCCGTGAAAGGGGTCCGGGTTGCGTTTTCGTCCGCAATCATGGTGACTTTAATCGCGAAAACAATAATGCCGTTGA
>JBBQHM010000042.1:0-18467 GCA_038323965.1 Chthoniobacterales bacterium
GCGCCATCAAAATCGTGCGCGCACCGTTTTCGCGCAGCCAAAGGATCGTGGGCAACGACTCACGGATCCGTGTGTCGTCGGTGATATGAAAGTGATCTCCATGTTCCTCGACCGGAACATTGAAATCGACGCGCACCAGCACGCGCTTGCCGCGCACATCGAGATCGCGCAGGGAAAGTTTCGTCATCAGGTAGATAGAATTAACAGGAAATTGCCGGCTGACAATTTGTTCGCTTCCCGATTGCTTGCCTTGTTAGGCTTGGAGGCGATGATGACAGAGCCGTCTACGCCAGAGCATTTTCCTTTGCGCCTCTTCCTGGTGGTCGACGCCACGCTTCTGCTCGTGCTCGGCCTGGCCATGGTCGCGGTGCCGGAGAAAACAGCGCAAGTATTTGCAGTGAGCGCGCTGCCTATGATCGCGAGCTTCATCATCGGGCTGCTTGGTTGCGCCTTCATCAGCATGGGCGTCGGCAATGCCATCGCGGCGTCCGATCCGGTGCGTCACATTTCCTGGATCTGGGCGGGAATCGCCCGCAGCGGAGCGGAAGTGATTTTCGGTGCGATCTGCATCGTTCGCGGCATCGCGACTTTCCGGCAGGCAGGCTTTTGTATTGTTTCCGCGTTGATCGTCGCTGCGCTTTTCATCGTGCTGTTTCCGAAACGCTGAACATGTCGATGCTCCTTTTGCTCCTGCTGACTCCGCCGCTGATTCTATTCTTCATCGGATACGGGATTGGCTGGGCCGCTTTCTCGACATCTCCGAAGCGCAAAAAATACGCGATTATCAGCGGCGTGACGTCCTTGATCGTCGGCGGCGCGCTTCTCTTTGGAGGCTGTCTGCTAATGCTGAGCAACACGAGTTTTCATTAGCTGACGCGCTCATGGTCGCCGCCGTCTCAGCGGAGGAATTGCTCAAGCAAACCACGAGCCGCTGTCCGGTTTGTGCGCAGGAAATCGCGGCAGAAATCTGGCGCGTAGGTGACGGCAAGCACGGACGCGTGGTGATGCGCAAAACTTGTCGCGAGCACGGCGCGACGGAAATTGGTCTCAGTTCCGACGCGCGTTTTTACTGGCTCGCGAAAGGGGAAAATTCCTGCTGCGGCGGTAACGCCTGCTGCGCATCGGGCGAAGGTGTAGACGGCACCCTCGGTCGTAACGCGGCTGGCCGTGGGGACGGACCATTTGAGACGCTTTCGACCTGCCTCGCGCTTATCGAGATCGTGAACTCGTGCAATCTCGCGTGCCCAACTTGCTACGCGAGTTCGCCGACGGGCGAACTCGACGCCGTTCCGCTCGCGCAATTACAAGAGCGCATCGACGGCGTCATCGCCCGCAAAGGCAAGATTGAGATTCTTCAGTTCTCCGGCGGTGAGCCGACGCTGCATCCGGATTTTTTTGAGCTCTGCGCGTGGGTCATGGCGCATCCTGGCATCGACTACCTTTTACTTAATACCAACGGGCTCAAGATCGCGGTGGATGACGATTTTGCGCGGCGGCTGGGAGAAACATTTCGCTACGGCAAGGCGCAGTTGTATCTGCAATTCGACGGGCCGCAGGAAGACGCGCAGCGTTTTCTCCGCGGCGGCGATTTGCGCGGCATGCGCGAAAAAGCGATCGCGCGTTGCGGCGAAATGAATTTGCCGATCACGCTCGCCATGACCGTGATTCCAGAAAACCTGCCGCATCTCTGGGACGCGATCGAGTTTGGATTGCAGTTCGATCACGTCCGCGGAATCAGTTTTCAACCGATGTTTGGCAGCGGTCGCATCCCGGCGGCGATCGCACGCCGATTGAACACCGCCGACATCATTCTCGGCGCCGTCGAGCAATCCGGCGGCAAATTGCGCTACGAAGATTTTACGCCGCTGCCCTGCGGTGATCCGAATTGCGCGACGATCGGTTATCTGCTCAAAACGCCGCTCGGCATTCGCTCCATCAGCGACTTCGTCGATTTCGCGCAAGTGCAGGGATTCCTGCGCGACAAAGTACGTTATCAACTGAGCGATCTCGCGCAATGCGGCTGCGAATCCGAGCCGCTCGGCGCGCTGCTGAAACAATTCGAGTTAAACGAACGCTCTACGTTTCGACTCTTTATCAAACCGTTCATGGATGCGGCGACGTGGGACGAAGACCGCATCGATCGCTGCTGCACCCATGTCATCCGGCCCGATGGCAAACTCGATTCGTTTTGCCGTTATTACGCGGCCGGCGGCGCGTTTGCGCAGGTGCCGGATGAAACGTGCGGCTGCGGATGAATTTTTCTTGGTATAGCGTTCTCATGCTGCTGGCGATCGTCGGCAGCTTTTTCTTTTGGCGGCGTCTGGCGCGGCGCAATGACGAGCTGATCGTCATTTATCTCGCGGCGCTAGGCGGCGCGTTTCTGGGCGCGAAACTCGTCTACCTTTTTGCTGAAGGCTGGCTGCACTTGGGCGAACCGCAGGTGTGGCAGGAACTGGCGACGGGGAAATCGATTCTGGGTGCGTTGCTCGGCGGTTATCTCGCGGTCGAATTAACCAAACGCTGGGTCGGCTATCGCGCACCGACCGGCGATTGGTTCGCGATGATCGTGCCGCTGGCCGTCATCGTCGGTCGCGTCGGCTGTCTCGTGCACGGGTGTTGTCTCGGCAGGAATTACGCTCCGGCGTGGTACACCATGAATGATTTGAACGGCCAGCCGCGTTGGCCTGCCGTGCCCATCGAGATGTTGTTCAACGCGCTGGCTGTAGTCGCATTCTTAGTCCTGCGACGTCAGCGCATCCTCGCGAACCAGCACTTCCATCTCTACTTAATCGCGTACGGCATCTTTCGCTTCGCACACGAAACGCTGCGCGACACGCCGCGAATTGCCTTCGCCCTTTCTGGCTATCAACTGGCTGCACTCGCCGTCGCCGCGGTGGGCGCCGTCGGTTTTGTCGCGCGCCGGCGCAGTTATTCGCCGAGTAACTCCATCATCTGCACGCAGCGATTGCTGTAGCCCCACTCGTTATCGTACCAGCCGACGACCTTCACGAACTTGTCGCCCAAGGCCATGGTGAGGTTGGAATCGAAGATGCAGGAATGCGGATTGCCGACGATGTCCTGCAGCACGAGCGGCTCGTCTGAAAACTCGAGCACACCTTTGTAGCTCGCGTCCGCAGCCGCGGCCTTGAAGGCGGCGTTTACTTCTTCGGCCGACGCTTTGTTTTTCAGGAGTGCAGTAAAATCGGTGACGGAGCCGTCCGGTGTCGGGACGCGAAACGCGCCACCGTTCAATTTGCCTTTGAGCTCCGGAATGACCTCGCCAATCGCCTTTGCCGCGCCGGTGCTCGACGGGACGATGTTTACCGCTGCCGCGCGTGCGCGCCGCAGGTCTTCGTGCGGCAGATCGAGAATGCGCTGATCGTTGGTATACGAGTGAATCGTGCTCATGAACCCGAGCTCGATGCCAAATTTGTCGTTCAATGTCCTGACCATCGGTGCGAGGCAATTCGTGGTGCAGCTCGCGTTGGAGACGATGTTGTGTTTCGCGGCATCGTAAATTTTGTCGTTGATCCCGAGGCAGATCGTGACATCGGGGTTTTTAGCAGGCGCGCTGATCAGAACCTTCTTTGCGCCGCCGGCCAGATGCAGCTCGGCTTTCGGACGATCGGTGAAAAATCCGGTCGACTCGAGAACGACATCCACACCGAGGTCTTTCCACGGCAATTTTGCCGGATCGCGCTCCTTAAAGATCCGGATTTTGTGGCCGCGAACGATAATGTTCTCGTCGTCGTACGTGACTTCGCCGTCGAATTTTCCATGGACCGAGTCCCACTTGAGAAGGTGTGCCAGCGTGTGCGTGTCCGTTAGATCATTGATCGCGCCGACCTTCTCGACCTCCTGCTGCGACATTGCGCGAAGCACGTTGCGCCCGATGCGTCCGAAACCATTGATGCCGTATTTAGCCATAGAAAAAACGTTGAGATTTATTGCACGCGAACACGCGCGGAATGCGCGCGACCAGCGAAGAGACAACTAAGTCGCGCTGTTTATGCAGGCAATAGCGAAGTGCGCGATCCGGGAAATGGGGAACTTCATCACTTGCACAGCGGCAGCGCTGGTTTTGTCAGTACTTTCAACCGCACAGGCGCGTCCGCACGAATCTTCCCGCATGAAACGTATCGTCGTGCTGGGTGACAGCTTGTCGGATGGTTTCCGTTTGTCGCGCGATGAGGCTTATCCGGCACTAATCGCGAAAAAACTCAATGATGCCGCTCTGGATTTTGAGGTGGTGAACGCCAGCGTGAGTGGCGACACGAGCGCGGGCGGTTTGCGGAGGTTGCCTGCGTATCTGCGCAAGAAAATCGATATTCTTGTGATCGAACTGGGCGTAAACGACGCTTTTCGTGGCGTGGCGATCGACCAGATCCGCGCCAACCTGCAATCGATCATCGATCTGGCGCGCGGCGAAAATCCCAAAGTCGCAGTGGTAGTTGTCGGCATGCATTTCGTCACCACCGGAGACGACGATTACGTGCGGGCTTTTGCTGAGATGTTCGGGCAGTTGGCCACGAAGAATGGCGCCGCGTTGGTGATGTCGTTGCTCGAAGGCGTGGGTGGCAATCCAAGCTTGAATCTGCCGGACCGCGTTCATCCGAATGCTGCGGGCCACGTCATTCTCGCGGAAAATGTCTGGCGCGTGCTCGAGCCAGTGGCGCGGCGAGTCGCTGGGAAAATTTGAGGCTGGCTTCGTGGCGATCGTCTACGTTCGTTTTGCATTGGCTTTCGCCGAAAATCTGTCTCGATAGGGCTCAATGCGCCGCGACGGGACAGCGCCATGCGTTTTCTTCTTTCTGGTTCTCCCTTTTGGGATCAGCAGCGGATTTGTCTCAGTCACGCTGCCTTATCTCCTGACCCACGCCGGTTTTTCCGTGGCCGCGGCCGCCTCCATTGTAGCGGTCGGCGTATCGGCGAATCTCTGGCGTTTTCTGTGGGGCCCGGTGGCGGATCTGACCCTTAGTGCCCGGCGTTGGTATTTGCTCGGTATCCTCGTGTCGGCGGCCACCATCTTCTGGCTCGCCCTGACTCCACTGCATGGAAGCGTGGCAAAACTTCTCGGGCCGATTGTCTTCATCTCGCAAGTCGCCGCGACCTTAATCGTGCTGCCGGTTGGCGGATTGATGGCGCATACCGTAAACGAGGATGCCAAAGGTCGGGCGGCGGGTTGGTATCAGGCGGGAAATCTAGGTGGCACCGGAGCTGGCGGTGGCGCCGGGGTCTGGTTGGCCGCCCATTATTCGCGCGGGACAGCCGGCGGAATATTGGCGCTCGCGATGCTCGCCTGCGCGGCAGCGATTTATTTTACGGCGGATATCCAGGTCGTGACGGATGAAACGGTCAGTGCGCGTATTCGATTGCTCTGGCGTGATGTTGTCTCGATGGTGCGCGCCGCGATCCCGCTCTTCACCATCGTGCTCGTCCTGTCACCCATCGGTGCAGGCGCGATGAATAATCTCTGGTCGGCCGTCGCGGGCGACTGGCAGGCAAGCGCGGACCAGGTAGCATTCGTCACCGGTCTTTTGAATGGCCTGGTCAGTGCCATCGGTTGCCTCGCCGGTGGCTGGGTGGTCGACCGGGTCGGGCGCTGGTGGTCCTATTTCGGTTCTGGCATCGGGATCGCGATTGTCGCCGCGATACTCGCCATCTTGCCGCGCACGCCCGGCATGTATTCCGCTGGTGTGCTGGGCTATGCATTTTTCTGCGGGATGGCTTACGCCGCATTCTCCGCCATCGTTCTCCTGGCGATCGGCCGCGGAGTCGCCTCTACCAAATACGCCACGCTTTCTTCGCTCGGGAATGTGCCCGTCGTTTATATGACGGCGACGAATGGCTGGGTGCACGATCGCTTTGGCACCGCCTGGATGCTTTATGCTGAAGCGATCTCGGGTATTGTCTGTGTCGCGTTCGCCTTGGTTGTGCTGCAGCGAATTAAATCGCGGGCTGCTGCTGCGTGAGGCAATGGAACGCACCGAGGCCCCAGATTAATTCGCGGGAATCAATGGGCACGATCTTTCGGGTCGGGAATAGCCCTGTGATCGTATCGATCGCGCGCTGATCATTCGCGTCGCCGTAGGTCGGCATCAGGACGCTGGTGTTCGCGATGTAGAAGTTTGCATAGCTCGCGGGTAAAACGAGATTTTCGCGCTCCATTTTAGCCGGCATCGGCAGGGTGTGAATGGCGAGCGGCTGGCCGCCGATCTTTATTTTCTTCAAGCGCGAAAGGTTTTCCTGTAGCGGCTCGTAGTTTGCGCTTTTCTTATCTTCTTCGACGATGCAAACGACCGTCCGTTCATCGATAAAGCGCGCGAGGTTATCGATGTGACCGTCGGTGTCATCGCCTTCGGTGCCGGCGCTTAACCATAAGATTTCGTGAACGCCGAGGTAATCGCGCAGCCGCGTTTCGATCTCCGCGCGGCTCAAATCCGGGTTGCGATTTGGATTTAACAAACATGACTCCGTCGTGAGCAGCGCGCCCGTTCCATTCACCTCGATCGAGCCGCCCTCGAGAATTATCCCGCCCTGCCAAACAGGAAGCCCAAGAGTTTTGGCAATGCGTGTCGGGACAACATCATCGAGATCGAACGGCGGATATTTCCCGCCCCAGGCGTTGTGTCCCCAATCGACGATCGCCAGCCGTGGATCATCCTTCCGCGTGAGAAAAATCGGCCCGTGATCGCGGCACCAGGGTTCGTTCGTTGGAATGGCGTAAAAGGTCACGCGCTCCAGCGGCAGCCCGGCTAGAACGGCACGCGCCTCGGCCTCATGCGCGCCGTTGCAGACGTTGATGCAGACTGGTTCCGACTCGATCAGCGCGGCGACCATTTTGCGAAAAGTCGGCATCACGCGATCAAAAGCGCCGGGAAAACTAATGCCCTCGCGTCGCGGCCACGAGAGCCACGTCGCCGCGTGGGGTTCCCACTCGGCTGGCATGCGATAGCCGAGTTGTGCCGGTGTTTGCGTCATCAGAAATAACTAGCGCAGGGTAACGAGCGCGTCTTTTCCGCGCCGCCATTGTTGGGCGGCGAGGAGCGATGGCAGATCGAGTAGTGCCGGCGAAGTGGTGTGTTCAATGTAATGCGCGGCCGCGACTTTCAATTCACGCCAGCGCGCCCACTCGAAATCAGGGGCGTGCGTAATGTGGCGAAGCAGACTCCGCCACTCAATTAGCGCTCGTTCGATATCACCGGAGCGCAACGATTCGCTGACATGTTTATAACGTGAACCGGGATGCACGATAACTTCGCGAATGACTTCTGACGCGCCGGACCCGTAGTGAATCGGAACTCCCATTTCGAGATAACCGGGATAGTCGGCACGTTCGTAGACGCGCTGGCATAAACTACCGAGCCGTCCGCCGAGCGGCGCATCTTCTACCGCGAAACGGTTTCCGGCGCGAAGGTTTGCGAGATCGAAAACGAGGTCCGCGATCGCGTAACTCTCATCTTCCAAGGCGGCGGCAACAGCCAGGCCTTCGCCCGCTTGGAAGAATGAAAAGAGAATGCCGCGACGCGTTGGCGTTCCATCGTCTGTGACGAGACCGAGCGAACGCCAGGCGTAAGCGGGCGAGTTCGTGATGGTCGTGGTGAGATCATACTGCAATTCGGAGCAAGCGCGGCAGACAAGCGGAATGGCTTCGCGCTCCGGCGGGTCGAGCAAAGCCCGTCCGTGCGAATCAATGAAGGCGGAGATTTGCGCTGAGGAAAAATCGAGGCGCGCGTAGAGGGTATCTCCATGGGTGACAATCTCGGCGGTGTCTCCGCCGGCGAGATCGGGAATCAAGGGAATTACGTGCTCCCCGAAGAGCGCTCTGCTTAATGGGAGGGCGAGACTCTGTCGAGCCGAGGGATTCTGCGTTGCCGGCTCGACGGAGTCTCGCCCTACCAAGGAAGAGAGCTTCTTCCTCAGCCATTTCACCGGTGCGATGGCGTCGTCGGCCACGATGGTCGCGAGCGGAATCTCTCGGCCGTAAATTCCTTTGTTACGCAGCTTGCACAAGTTGCCGAAGCCGCGCCCATCGAGCATTCGCGGAACCGTCAAGGCACGAACCCAGCCTTCATTTTCGCGGACGAAGAGATGGCCTAACGAGACCTCCTCCGCAGATTCGGGCTTCGGTTCCCACTCGCATTCGGAATTCAGGATTTCTGTGATGGGTCGTCGAACGAAACGCGCGCGCTCATCATCGACACCCAGGCCGCAGGGTCGCGGTCCGGTGGCAAGCGAATGCTCCGCGCCGAGCGGTATTTTTTGTGCGCTGAAGAGCGATTTGCTCAACTCGATCGCCGCAGAAAATGGTTGCTCGCCGCGATCCGCCGCGCCGCGCATGACGCTGATCAAGCTGGGCCAGTCAACCTGCGTGGCGCGCTTTAACTGGCGCGGACGCGCATCGGCGAGCCGAGGCAAATCCGGCAGCAATAAGACATAACCGTTATCATCCAGACCGCGACGACCGGCCCGGCCGAACATTTGTAAAAGCTCGTCGGGCTGGACTTCGCGCTCGAAATTTCCGGCGAGATACCGCGTGCCGGTGACAAGCACTGAGCGCATGGAAAAATTGATGCCGGCGGCGAGACCCATCGTCGCGACGACGACATCGAGTTGCCCCGCTTTTGCGAGCGGTTCGATCACGCCCGCGCGTGCCGCGTAGCTCAAACCGCTATGATGATAAGCGACGCGATTACGCAGCATCTTCGTAAGCTTTTTACCGACAAGTTGCTCCTGTGGCGATGAGAGCGTGAGTGGATCGCGAAGTGATACCGCCGACGCAATCGCCTGCGCCATTTCTTCCGCAGCTTTGCGTCGCGGCGCGAAGACCAGCACCGGCGCAAGCTCCGCGCGCAGCGCGCGGCCGATCATGCGTGCCCAGAAGTTTCGCCCCTGGACGAAGGCCGAATCGCTCAGCGTTTGCAGATCGACATTTTGCAACGGCACCGGTCGCTCGGTGTGCGAAACCAGCACGGCGTCGCGTCCGATTCGCTGCAGCCAGGAGATAATGTCGTGCGGATTAGCGACACTTCCGCTGAGCAACAGCAGTTGGGTTTCGCGCGGCGCGAGGGCGAGCGCGAGTTCGTAATGAACGCCGCGCACCGGATCGGCAATCATTTGGTATTCGTCCACGACGAGCAGGCGCGGACCTTCGCGCCGGAGAAATCGCGTGCGCTGCGTTTCCAACGTCGCGACGACTACTTTCGCGTCCGTGTTTAGCGCGAGATCACCGGTCGCGATGCCGACTTCCCAGCCGCGTCGGCGCCATTCTGCCAATTTGTCGTTAGCCAGCGCGCGCGTTGGCACAGTAAAGATCGCCTGGCTTTTGAGCGACGGGTAGAGCAGTTCGAAAATGTAAGTTTTGCCAGCGCCAGTCGGGGCGTGCACCACCACATCCCGGCCTGCGCGCAGATGCCGGATCGCCTCCTGCTGCCAGAGGTCTGGCACGATCAGGTTGACCTCAAGCCCCTTCAACACTGCGCAACATGATGGCTGCGCGCCGGCATTCAACACTGCTCACATCCAATTGAGGAACCGCGCACGTATCGTCGGATTATGACCGTTCTTCTGCGAGAACCTGATCTTTTTGGCATTCGCCAATCGGTTTTCTAACATTCACTTCCACGTGACCAAAAAGTCGGCTGTCGATAACGGTAAAGTCGCGACTGGAATTCCCGGGCTGGACGACATTCTAAAAAGCGGACTCCCGCCGCGCCGGCTGAGGGCGGAACTCTGAAAAAGCATGACGATCGTTCACATAAACGTAACGCCATTCAGAATCGAAGGCGGCGAACGCGTCGGTAATGCGGGTTGGCGATTTCGAAGCGTGTGATCGATTTGCATCACGGGAAGATCGAAGTGTTCAGCGAGGGCGTTGGCCGCGGCTCGCGCTTTACCGTCACGCTGCAGGCCATGGAGACTTCGTTGCTGGACGGTCCGGCTTATCCGCTGCCAGCGAGAGGCGAAGGAGAAATGCGTGGTGAAATCCTGCTGGTTGAAGATCGCGCGGATACCGCACGCGTATGCTCGAACTTGCCGGTTACCGAGTCGCTCACGCGAATAAGATCGCGCTAGCCCGGGAGCTGGCAGGTAAAAGCAAATTCGATCTGATAATCAGCGACCCTGGCCTTCCCGACGGAAGTGGGCTCGACTTGATGCGCGAAATTCGAGCCAGGCAGAAATTGCCGGGAATCGCGCTGAGCGGATTCGGGATGGAAACGATCTCGATGCCAGCCGTGCGGCCGGTTTCGCGGAGCATTTCACAAAACCTGTCGACTGGGATCGCCTTCGCCGGAGTATCGAGCGGCTGATTCCAGCGAGCGGCTCCAGTGAGATCGACGCGGCCTGGTCCCAAACGTAACTCTTGCACTCCGCCGGCTTTTCTGGAATCAACCGAAGCCGTTATGCAAATCTATATCACGCGGGATGGACAACGGCTTGGTCCTTATTCGGTCGAAGATATTAACGCGCAGTTAGCAGCCGGCACCGTCAGCGCCACGGACCTTGCCTGGTATGAAGGCGTCGCAAGTTGGATCCCCCTCTCGAGCGTTCCCGGCATTTCCACCGGTGGAGGGGCGACCACCGGGGCGATATCGACCGTATCTGCCCCGAGCGCGCCGTTATCGTCGGGTATCTACGCCGGGTTCTGGATTCGCGTGGTCGCCTACATCATCGATGGAATTATCCTTATGATACCGCTCGGGATCCTGCAATTCCTGCTGAAGGGTAATACAGACGATCCAACGAGCGGGCATCCGATCCTGCTGGTTTTCCTCATTCTCGCGATCGAAGTCGGTTACTTCGCCGGATTGTGGTCATCTGGTGGACAGGCGACGCTCGGCCAGAAAGTGTGCGGCATGCGCGTCGTCCGCAGCACCGATGGCGCCCGAATATCGTTCGGACGCGGCCTTCTTCGGATGCTGGGAATCATGATTTCATCGGCCATCCTTTGCATCGGGTTCCTCATGGTCGCTTTCACCGAGCGTAAGCAGGGATTGCACGATATAATTGCCGGGACCTACGTGGTGAAAAATAGCTAACGATTATTAGATCCAGTCGGACTTTGTTTCGCACAGAGTCCGGCGCTAATTTCGCGATTTACGTCTCGCTCCGCAATTCGTTCGTTGACGAATTGAGGCTGTGCGTCGAGCCTTTGCTCGAATGAAACGATTTATCCGCATATTCATGTGCACGCTGCTGGTGGGTTTCGGCGTAGCTCACGTTACCACTTCGCACTCTCTGCTGGCTGCTAAACCCAAGGCAGTTGCCCCGAAAGCGACGGGCAAAAAGGCGAACGCTAAAGATTTGGTTCGTGACGCGAAGAAGGCCCTCGCCGTGATGTTGAAGGCGGCCCGCGCGGACAAGGGTCTCGACCCGAAAACGGCCAAGAACAAGCCATTTTATCAGTCAGTTAAGAAGCTCGCGAAAGAACTTGGTCGCGCCGACAAGGGACTCGCCGCCAAGAGCAAAGATTTCTTTGATGCGGTCAGCAATGCGCGGACGGCCGAGGAAGAGATGAAAATCACCTGGCAGCTGACCGACTCCAAGAATAAGGCGGTAGTCGATGCAGCGAAAAAGCTTGGACATTCGCTGGCGATGCTACGCAAGGATTACTCACTGGAAGCCGCCAGATTGAAAAAGGGTGGCGAGCTAACCGCGAAGGAGAAGGATGAGTTAGCCAAGATCAAGGCCCAGCAAGTTCAGTTACTCGCCAAGATCAATACCCTATCCGCCAAGGCGAAGAAAGATAAGGGACTGGAGCACGGCCTGAAGCAACTAAAGAGCAAGGCTAGTCGTGTCGCGAAGGCTCCTAACACCGTAGCCGGCTTGGTGGCGGCATTGTATACCATTGATCAAATCGAAGGGTATCTCTATGGCTACACCTATTACATAGATAAGGAATGGCGCGGGGATTGGATTAATGTGGATCTTTACGTGAGTAGCTTGGAATCGGTCTATCAAGAGTTCGCGTCAGTCGAAACCTACGAGTGGTCGTCAACTGATGTTTCGGTGGACATCTACGAAAACGAGCAGGTCGAAGTTTCCGAAGAAGTCAGCGAGACTGAGACTGCTGCCGAAGAAAGCTGGGCCGAAGGAGAGTCGTTTGACATGAGCGATGCCGAGGAAGAAGAAGTCGCAGCGGAAGAAGATACCGATGCTGAGGTTGATTCCGATGATACAGAAGATGCCGACAGCATGGACGATTCCAGCGACGACGACGGCGAAGATTTCGATGGCGACGGTGATGTTGACGGCGGTGGCGACGATGACGGCGGTGGCGACGACGATGGTGGCGGTGATGACGGCGGTGGCGATGATGATGGTGGCGGAGACGAGTAGCCGCGTTCGCCAGCAAAATTAGCAATGCCCCGGTCGCGAAAGTGATCGGGGCATTTTGTCATGCGCCCCGCAAAAGGGGCGCTGCTTTTAGCTATGCGCTTCGCCCGGTTTGTGTGACTTTACCCCGTCATGAAACAAGTCTTGTTCGTAGGATTAGGTGGCTTTCTTGGCTCCATCAGTCGCTATAAGCTCGGCGGTTTCTTCCTCCGCTACGCGTCCGACACGCATTTTCCTTTCAGTACATTTCTCATCAACGTGATCGGATGCCTGGCGATAGGAATTCTCGCGGGCCTGGCGGAAACTCGAGACTACTTTTCTTCGGACGCGAGGTTATTTTTATTCACTGGTCTGCTGGGTGGCTTTACCACCTTCTCTGCGTTCGGTTACGAAGGTTTATACTTACTCCGCCGCGGCGAAGTAGGGACTGCTGCCTGTTATGCCGGATTAAGCGTTCTGCTTGGCTGGTCCGCGGTGTGGTTGGGCTACAAGCTTGCCAGCTTCGGAATGAGATAGGTCGGCTAGGAGCAGGGCTCCGGAAATCTCATTGCCCTCGCTTTCTGAGCCTTACGCGAATACGCTACAGCGATGGCAGGCGATGACTATCCATACCAGACGCGGCTCGATGTCTTGTTCGATCATCTACAGGTGGTTGATATCGATGCCGTGGCCTGTGCGGTAACTCATCCATGGTTTAATCAAACGCTCTGCCGCGTGAACAATTCGGTCGTCCGCCTGGGAGTAGTGCAAGGAGAATATCACTGGCATAAACACGATGATCTCGACGAGTTTTTCTACGTCGTGGAAGGGAAGTTTGTTATCGAGATGGAGGACAGGACGGTTGAGCTCAAGCCGCATCAGGGGTTCGTAGTACCGAAGGGTGTAAAACATCGGCCACGTGCGCCGGAAAGATCGGTCATCCTGATGGTCGAAGGTGAAGGCATTGTCCCGACAGGAGACGCGTGAGGACAACGCTGAAAGTTAGAATCGCGATCGCGGAAACGACAGCCGATATCGGGCGATGTTATGAGGCCATGCGTGAATTACGTCCCCACCTGAAAAGCGCAGAGGAATTCATCGCGCGAGTCCAGCGGCAACAGGCTGAAGGCTATCGCGTTGCCTACATCGAAGAGAGCGATGAGATCCGGGCAGTGACCGGCTATCGACTCATGGAAAACCTTTTTGCAGGGCGAATTCTTTATGTCGACGATCTGGTGACACGTGAAGTCGTGCGCTCGAAGGGTTATGGCGAGAAACTCTTTGACTGGCTGGTCGCGGAAGCCCGCGCCGGGAATTGCGCAAGTCTGGAACTAGATAGTAACGTGCAACGCTTCGGGGCGCATCGATTTTACCTGCGCAAACGCATGGACATCGAGGCGCATCATTTTCGGTTAAGATTATGAGGCGTATTACCGCAACAATCTGCGTATTCCTATTTTTGGCAGGATGTGCAAGTCCAAAAGGAACGGTCACGGGCGATCCTCTCATCGGCCATTGGCGCTACGCGGATAAAAGTAGCAGTGCAGACTACACGTTCAGCGCTGACGGCGGCTTCCGCGGGAGTGTGACGCGCGAGGGGAAAGTCATCTGGACCTACGGTGGGAAGTGGACACATGCTGGCAAGCTTCTGAGTTATGTCTACACCGAGTCTTCTACTGATTGGGCGCCACCGGGAACCAGAGATCAGGATATGCTCCTGGAGGTCGACCGACGCTACTACGTCATCCAGGCGGGTGATGGTAGCCGGAGAAAGTATCAGCGGGTCGAATAGTCGTTAGTTTAGGATTGCGTGTTCGGCGCCGGGCTCACTACCATCCGGTCAATGAGTGAGGCAGCTGTTAACGAATCTGCGATTCCGATAAAACCTGCGGGCGTACGGCCGCGAGTCGATTCCATCGACGTGCTCCGAGGCCTGGTGATGGTCATCATGGCGTTGGATCATGTCCGTGACTTCATGAGTCGCGACGCCTTGTTGTTCGATCCTACCGATCTTACTCAGACACGTGCTTCAATTTTTCTGACACGTTGGATTACTCACTTTTGTGCACCGGTATTTTTTTTCCTCGCGGGAACGGGAATCTTTCTCTCCTTCACGCGTGGTAAAAGCAGGTCGGATGTTGCGCGTTTCCTTCTCAGCCGCGGTCTCTGGCTTGTCTTTCTGGAGCTGACCGTAGTGCAGTTTTCGTGGTTTTTTCACGTCGATGTCCACCAATTCGGAGCCGCGACGATCTGGTCACTCGGATGGTCGATGGTGGCGATGGCCGGACTTGTTTATCTGCCGCTTTGGGGCATGGCCGCCTTCGGTATCGGGATGATCGTCGTGCACAACGCATTCGATCGCGTGATGCCGCAGGCGTTTGGATCGTTGGCGTGGCTGTGGTCCGTCTTGCATGTGCAAAGCGCTATCCCACTGGGCGCGGATCACGTCCTCTTCATTGCCTATCCTCTAATCCCATGGATTGGCGTGATGGCCGCAGGATATGCTCTTGGTGCGCTGATGAAACTTGAGCAAAAGCAAAGGCGAACGCGACTACTTTGGTTAGGTATCGGTTTATGCGTCGCGTTTGTTGCACTTCGAGCCACGAATATTTATGGAGATATGCAGCCATGGTCACTTCAAAAGACCAGCCTGTTCAACGTCCTCTCGTTTCTAAACTGCACGAAGTATCCGCCTTCGCTGCTCTACCTGCTAATGACGCTGGGGCCGGCGATCGTCGCACTGTGGCTTTTTGATCGCAAAACAGGAGCGATCGCACGTTTCTTCATCGTGTTTGGACGTGTGCCTTTGTTTTACTACTTGCTGCACTTGTATGTGATTCACGGAATCGCCGTGCTGCTGTCGTTCCTGAAATATGGACGAGCTGATTGGCTGTTTGTCAGTCCGCCGTGGGATCCGAAGACGATCGCGCTTTATCCATCGGGCTACGGCTTGGGATTAGCCGGCGTCTACGGCATCTGGCTGTTGGTGATCGCATTGCTGTATCCGGTGTGCCGATGGTTCGCGGAATTGAAGCAGCGGCGCCGCGATGCCTGGCTGAGCTATCTCTGATCTCATAACTCTCTGGATCCCTATTCCAAGCCAGGCGAACGCAGGGTAGGGCCGAATAAGCCTCGTCTCCAACATGTGGCTCCCGAGGTTCTTGGGACCACCTCGGCGCGCGAACGGCAAATCGAGAAACAACGAGTTGCCGCAGCCCGTCGCGCGATTAAGAAGTCAGCGCGACTGCACCTGAAGCGGCAGTTGAAGGCGGAGTTGGATGACTGATTTCGTCGTCGCTACCACCAGCGCGCGATGAGGTTCTTTACAAACCAGCCGGATGTCGCGCGTCAAAGCCAGAGGGATGGCGATAGTTTGACTGCCATCTCGGAGCCCATCGCCCGTGGTAATTTCCCATCGGCGTGGTGTCGAGCCGAAGCCCGGCGATGAGTGCGAAGGTGTGGCCGTTTCGCGCATAAACCGTGATCCATTTGCCGTGGCCGTCCTGGCCGAACCGCCGGAAATCTGACGAGCTCATGGGCGACTTAATCAGGCCGGCAGCTCCGAGTGCGTAGGAGACGGTACCGGAGCAATCGTAAGCGTTATCGCTAAAAGAACGATGTCCGCCGCCGTAGCGATAGGGCTTGGTGCGAAGATCGTTCGCAGCCCAGATCGCCCGCTTCACACTGATCGGCGCGTTCTCGGGGGCGGCGGCGATGGTGCCGCGTAGTCGCGCGACCGAACCAGGGACGGTCGGACCGCTGGCAGGGAAAGCGAATAGCTGGGCGGCAGCAAAACAAAAAATGGCGAACGCTGCGCGATTAATCAGGGAACGGAAGGTCATGGATTTATGAAAGCTGTCGGCATGCCAACTCGATGCGACGACGTCACGACGATGGGGCGATTAAGCAATCTTTGTTTCATTTGGCAAGCAAAACTGTGTAGCGTCGCGGCTCTCGGAATATGAAACTGGGTGTTGTGATACTGGCAATGTTTGCCGCCGCCCTTCCGCTTTGGGCGCAGGACGATTTACCGAAAAAGGATGGCGCGGACGAGCCGTTTGATGTCGAGCCGCCGCTTTTGATCCAAAACGGGATCAACGAGGAAGTTTATTCAACCTCCCAGTCGCTTGTCCCCGCAGATGTGGCGCAATTGGAGAAAAAATTGGAGTCGGCCAGGCGCAGCGCGATTTCCGCGCAGCGACTCGTGAAAGCTGGCATTCTCGCGAAAGTGGAGGCGGAAGCGCGCGGTCTACGCGTCGCGCGCATCACGGCCGAACTGGAGGAGGCGCGGCTTGGCCAGGCGAAGGATCAGTTGGTGCTACGGCAACGGCAGTTCGAAGCGAAGGAAATCGCGAAGAATGAGGTCGATTCCGCAGCAGCAGGAGTAACGCTCGCGACCGAGACCGCGCTGAAAGCGATCGCCGCTCGTGACACGGCGGAACTCGACGCCGCCAAGTTGAATCTGGAACGTCAGCAAAAACTTCTTTCACTTGGGAGTGCGCGGAAATCCGATGTCGCCCGTGCGGAAGCGAAGGTCGCTGAACTGGCGGCGAAGACCGACGGGCGGGACTGACGTTTGGGGTCATTAGATGAACGTCAAAAAGCTCACGGCGTATCTCGCAGTCGCGTTTGGCCTGAGCTGGACGCTTGCTTTTCTTTTCTTCGCGAATGGCGGGCGCGTCGGCACAGGCCCCTTTGTCGCGATGGCTGTGGTCTACATGTTCACTCCCGCCATCGCGGCCGTTGTCGCGCAAAAATTTATTGCCGGTGAGCCGCTCAGAGAACTTGGCCTGGGCGTTCCGCGCCTTTCGTGGCTCATCGTTTCATGGCTGACGCCGGTGGTTCTTGTCGGCCTGACGATTCTTCTCAGTACTGCGCTCCCCGGCGTCTCTCTCGATCTCGGACTCTCTGCTATTTACGAAAAGCTGGCGACGACGCTATCCCCGGCTCAACTCGCCGAAGCGCATCGAAAACTCGATCATGGTGTGCTCGCAATTCCCGGCGCCTTTTTCGCGATATCATTCCTGCAGGCCCTCATCGCGGGTCCATCGATCAACGCCGTGGCCGCGTTTGGCGAAGAACTCGGCTGGCGTGGCTTGATGGGGACGGAACTCAGATCGCTCGGTTTTTGGCGCCCGGCGTTTTTAACCGGAATCGTCTGGGGAATCTGGCACCTCCCGTTCATAGTGAACGGTTACAATTATCCCGGTTATCCGGTGCTAGGACCGGTCATGATGACCGGGCTCACGGTGCTGCTGGCGCCGTTACTTTTGTTTGTCAGGCTCCGCGCGCGCTCTGTTTTCGCTCCCGCTGTTTTCCACGGCACATTTAACGCGCTCGCCACGTTTGGCCTCTTCCTGCATGGCGGAAGTGTGCTGACCGTGGGGGCAACCGGCGCGGCTGGATTCGTTGTCCTCGCGGCGGCAAATTGCGCGTTGTGGTTCTACCTGCGCCGGAATCCCAGCGTAGCCGAATGGACTGCTTGACCCTTCCCTAATTAACGACCGGAAGTGTGCGAGTAGGTCGCGCCGACTTCGCCGTGAATTTCCGGCTCGGTCTTCTGCAGCATCCTCGCGTCGCCGGCGGCTTCCCGTTTTGGTTGCGTCTGGCAACTACTGGATGCGAGGGCGGTTAAAACGAAGACCAAGGGCAGGATGCGCATAGGTTTTCGGTATCGTGCAAGCAGCGGTGAAGTCAACGGCCGTGAGAGCTAGCGGGCGTGCGCGAACGTGGCACTTTGCGTCGTGATCTCGTTTGTCGTCCCGGCTTATAACGAAGAACTCGAACTGCCCGCCACGCTTGCCTCAATCCACGAAGCCGCCCGCGCGATCGGCGATTACGAGGTCATCGTCGTCGATGATCATTCTACGGACAGGACGGCCCGGCTGGCGCGCGATGCCGGGGCAAATGTCGTATCGATTGATCGGCGGCAAATCGCAGCGGCGCGGAACGCCGGCGCGCAGGCGGCACGGGGTGACGTTTTGATCTTCGTGGATGCGGATACGCGTGTTGCATCCGCGCATATCGAAGGCGTGCTGGCGGCGCTGCGGGCGGGCTTCGCCGGTGGCGGCGCGCGGATCGATGTGAGCGAAAATATTCCGCGGTGGGCGTCGATTGCGATGCGGCTGGCGTGCGCCGTTTACTTCGGGTTG
>JBBQHM010000043.1:0-16991 GCA_038323965.1 Chthoniobacterales bacterium
AGCGACGGCGGACGAGAGCGCGCATCGCTCGGAGTGAAAGTGTGGAAGTCATCTTAAAAGTGGAGCGCACAGCGGTCCGCCGTTCGCTCCATCGCATGGTTAGATCTCATCGATTCAACTCCAAGGTTTTCCGCTGTACCACGACGGTTTTTCTGAATCTTCTCCCCAGAACTGCCAATCGTCGAGCGTGTCGATGAAGAATTGCCGGTCGTAACGCGTGTAGCTCTCCGAAAGCTGCGACGAGTAATAATCGTCGTCGGCAGGATGCTTCGTGAGGGATGAAGGCTCGTCTATGACTGAAATGATCGTCCCGAGGCGACGACCAAAGTGATGAACAAAACCCAAGGTGTCGATCTGACGACCGCCACGCTCCACAGGGAACGGTGCCGTGAACTGAATCCCGAGGTCTTTCGCTGCCTCGCGCCATGCTGCGACAACTTTGGCTTCAACTTGGGTCACGGCGCCAGATGGGATCTAACAGGTAATATACGAAACAGAGGTTCGTCTATTTCTGTTGCTTGCCTCGTAGAGTTTCGGGTAAAGCGAATGCATGCCGTCAAGTTTGCCCGATCAAAGCGAAGGTGCCAAGCCAAAGTTTCTGGAGCAGGTCCGCACCATCTTGCGCACCCGGCATTACAGTCTGCGCACCGAGGAGGCGTATCTCGGATGGATGCGGCGGTTTATCCTTTTCCACGGTAAACGCCATCCGCGCGAAATGGGAGAGGCCGAGGTGGCGACTTTCCTAAATGATCTGGCGGGGCCGCGCGGGGTGGCGGCAGCGACCCAAAACCAGGCGCTCAACGCTTTGCTTTTTCTTTTTGACGTGGTTTTAGAGCGCAAGCTCGGGGTGATCGAGGGGCTGCGGCGGGTGCAGCGGCCCCCGAAGCTGCCAGTGGTCTTGGCCCGGGAAGAGGTGCAATCGGTGCTGCGGGAGTTGCGGGGTCAATATCGATTGATGGGGGAATTACTCTACGGCAGCGGGTTGCGCCTGCTCGAGTGTCTGCGTCTCCGGGTGAAAGACGTGGATTTCCGTTATCTCCAGATCACGCTGCGGCATGCGAAAGGCGGGAAGGATCGGGTAACGATGTTGCCGGTGGCGGTGGTCCCTGCGCTGCGCGCGCACTTGGCGCAGGTGCAGACGGCGCATGCGCGTGAGCTGGCGGCGGGCGGGGGAACGGTTTGGCTGCCGGAGGCATACGGGCGCAAACATCCCGGGGCGGCGCGGGATTGGGCGTGGCAATGGGTCTTTCCGGCAGAGCGGCGTTCCTTGGACCCGCGGCAAACGGCGGGCGCGGGCGAGCCGTCCGTGCATCGTCATCATGTGGGCGAAAAGAATCTCCAGAACGCAGTGAAAGTGGCGGTGGGGAAAGCACGAATCGCCAAGGCCGCGAGCTGCCACACGTTGCGGCATAGCTTTGCGACGCATCTGCTGGAGAATGGCTATGATATTCGCACAGTGCAGGAGTTACTGGGTCACAAGGATGTGAGCACTACGATGATTTACACGCATGTCCTTAATAAGCCGGGCCTGGGCGTGCGTAGTCCGCTGGATAACGCGGTGGCGAGTGAGCCGCGGTAAATCATCGTCGGCGATGAAGTATTGATTTGCTTCTCCCGAAGCTCGCTCAATTTCGAAAGGCTAAGCTGGGAGCCGCGGTCGCCGACCGCGGCTATAGGGTTTTGGTGCCGAACTCGGGGCGGAACTGCGGTGTGGAGTCGGGGGCGAAGCCGTGGCGCATGATGTTTTCGGTGACGACGCGGGGAAGCAGGAATTGCAGGAGGTAATCGACGCCGCCGGCCTTGGTGCCGCCGCCACTCATCTTGAATCCGCCGAAGGGATGACGGCCGACGACGGCGCCGGTGCAGGAGCGGTTGATGTAAACGTTGCCGGCTTCGAGCTCAGCCTTGACGCGCTCGATATTCGCCGGGCTGCGCGAAAAGAATCCGGCGGTGAGCGCGTATTCGGTGTTGTTCGCAATCTCGATGGCGTGAGTGAGATCGCGCGCCTTGAGCACGCTCAGGACCGGGCCGAAAATCTCGGACTGCGCGAGCGAAGACTCCGGTTTGACGTCGGTAAAAATGGTGGGCGGAATGAAGTAGCCCTGCGGGGGAACGTTGCTGCCTTGGAAAGCGAGGGTGGCCTGCGATTTCCCTGCAGCGATGGTCTGCTGAATTCTGCGGTAGGCCTCTTCGTCGATGACGGGTCCGACGGTGATGCCCGGTTCTTCCGGGTGGCCGACACGCAGGCTGGCCGCGGCGGAAATGAGCCGGGCGATGACGCGATCGTAATTTTCCGCAAGCACGATGAGACGCGAACAGGCCGAGCATTTCTGACCGGAATAACCGAAGGCGCTGTAGATGGTATCGACGACGGTCTCATCGAGGTCGGCATCGGAATCGACGATGACCGGGTTTTTGCCGCCCATTTCGCAGACGACGCGTTTGAGTTCGCGCTGGCCGGGTTGAGTTCGGCCACCGGCTTCCCAGATTTTCAGGCCGACGGCGCGCGAGCCGGTGAAGGCGATCAGGTCGACATCCTTGTGTGCGACGAGATGGGCGCCGACGACCGCGCCATCGCCGGTGAGCAGGTTGAGCACGCCGGCGGGGACGCCTGCTTCCTCGAACATTTCCATGAGGAGCGCGCCGCAAATGGCGGATTGCTCAGCCGGCTTCATGATGACGGTGTTACCGGTGACGAGCGCGGCGCTGACCATGCCGCAAAGGATCGCGATCGGGAAATTCCAGGGCGCGATGACGAAGGCGACGCCGCGCGGCCAGTAGTGCTGATAGCTTTCTTCGCCGGGGACGTGCTGGGTGAGTCTGGGGCGGCCGAGGATGCGCATTTGCTGCGCGTAAAAAAGGAGGAAATCGATCGCTTCGCGGATGTCGCCATCGGCTTCGGCCCAGGGTTTGCCGACTTCGTAAACTTCGAAGGCGCAAAGTTCGAAACGGCGGCGATCCATGATGGTCGCGACCCGCTCGAGCAACTGCGCGCGATGCTCGACGCTAACGCGGCACCAATGGTCGAATGCGTCGCGCGCGGCTTGGAGAGCGGCATCGGCGTGCGCGATCGTGCCTTCGGCGACGGAGCCGACGATTTCGTCCGGCGAGCTGGGGTTGACCGACGGCATGTATTTGTCGGTGGCGATTTTTCTGCCGTTGATGACGAGCGGATATTTTTGGCCGAAGCGAGCGCGGACGTCGCGCAACGCGGCGCGCATTTTCAGCTGCGAATCTTCGTGCACGAAATCGACGAGCGGCGCGTTGGTGTAGGAATCGCCGGGTGGGGTTTCGCGATCCGCCGCGCCGTTGCGTGACTCCCCGGATGGGGGAGCGCACGCGCCTCGCGTGCCGTTTTTTGCGCCCTCGCGAAAAACATTTGTGGTTGACGCGTCGTCGTTCGACGAAGGTGTGCCCCGCGAGGCGCGTGACACTGCACGCGAGGGCGCGTGCGTTCCCCGGGCCGGGGAAGCGGTCACGAGTTCGCGCGGATCGCGCAGGAGTGCGGTGGCGGAGGCGTTATCGGAGAATTTCGCGCGCAGAAATCCTTCGTTAGAAGTATTCTCGAGCAGACGACGAACGAGATAGGCCATGCCCGGCAGCAGCTCGCCCACCGGCGAATATTCGCGAACGCGGTAGCCCATCTCGACCAGGGCGCGTTTAATCGGGCCGGCCATTCCGTAAAGCAGCTGAAATTCGAAGCGGCTTTTCGCGATGCCGAGATCATCCGCCAGCGCCATCGCGTGCGAGATGCTGCGCACATTGTGCGACCCGAAGGCAGCGGTCACGATATCTTCGTTCTCCAGCAGCACGCGGGTGCAACGCTCGAAGTTGGCGTCGCTTTCCGGTTTATCGAGCCAGACGGGAACGTCCCAGCCGTTCTGTCCGGATTTGATTTTCTCGTAGTCCCAATAAGCGCCCTTGACGAGACGCACGGTGAAGCGGGTGCCGCGTTTGCGACCCCACGCGATGAGATCGCGCAGATCGTTCTCGGCATCGCGCAGGTAGGCCTGGATCACGATGCCGGCGTGCGGCCAATCGCGGAATTCCGGCTCGGTAAAAAGTGCGGCGAAAAGATCGAGCGTCGCGTTTTTGTGCGCGTAACTCTCCATGTCGAAATTGATGAAAGCGCCGAGTTCCTTGGCGCGGCGTATGATCGGCCGGAGTTTCGGTGCGAGATGCGCGATGGCGTCCGCCGGATCGGCGGAATTCATCTGCGAATAAAGCGCGGAGATTTTTACCGACAGGTTGACGACGGGAAACAATTCCGCGCCGGCCCCGAGCGGATCGCTCCAGCCGCGCGTCTGGTGCGCGAGATGCTCGAGCAACGCGGCCGCGCGCGCGACGTATTCGTCGGCTTCCTGCTCGCTGACGACGGCTTCGCCGAGCAGATCGACGGTGAACCCGATGCGTTGCTGGCGCTTTTTGCGCAGCGTCTTCATGACGTCTTCGGGATTGCGGCCGGCGATGAATTGCCGTGCCATGCCGGAGACGTTCCAGCGCATGAACGGGCCGGCGATGAAGGGGAAAATCTGTGAAAGCTGGATGGCCGGTTTTAAGAGCGGCGTGAAGCTATTCTCGATCCCACTGAGGTATTCATCGAAATGCTGGACGATGTCGCGCGGCCGATCGATGGAGGCGAGGACGTCGACGAAGCGAAACATCTGCACCTTGAATTTCTCGTCGCGCATCGAGAGCGCCATCATGCGCTGATAAAATCCGGACTTGGTAAAGATGGATTCCGGGTAGCGATCGACGAGCTCGAAAATCTGCCCGCCGCGTCGCTCGACTTCCGGTTGTAGCGCGCTCATGCGCGATTGTAAGGCGGCGATTCCAATTCGGCAAAGCGGGCAGGGAACCGGGACTGGCTGTTGCGACAGAAGCGTGGAAACAAAAGGCTACGCTCAAGCGCGGGTGCAATTGCGAATCAAATTTCGGAACCACACCTACCCATGAAATTAACCAACAAAATCAAAGAAGCCGGCGCGCTCGGTTACATGCTGCTCTGGCTACTTGGCATCCCAATTCCTGTTCTGCTTGTTATCTTCCTGCTGCGGGGCTGTTCGTAGGCAAAAAGGCAGGCAGTGAGTTGACACGCCTGGCGGCGCGCTGATTTCAGCCGTTCGCCAGGCGTTTTCTTTTGTGGCGTTGCCCGGCGACGGAAAGTCGGTTAACGGAAACGGCGATGACGCACGAACATCGTTACGATTTTGCGAGCGATAACACGGCCGGGATTTGTCCCGAGGCGCTCGCGGCACTGCAGAGTGCGAATGGCGGGGAAGCGTCATCCTACGGCGAGGATGAGTGGACGAAGCGGCTTGGCGGCAAGGTGGGCGAGATTTTCGAGACGGATTGCGATGCCTATCTGGTTTTTAACGGGACGGCGGCGAACGCGCTGGCGCTGGCGCAGCTCTGCCAGCCTTTTCACAGCGTGATCTGTCACGAGCATGCGCACATCGATAACGACGAATGCGGTGCGTGCGAATCGTTCACGCGCGGCTCTAAGCTATTGCCGACACGCGGCGCGAACGGGAAGATCGACCTGCGCGAAGTAGAAGCGGTGCTGGCGCGGCAGCGCGAACTGCATTCTCACAAACCGCGCGTGCTCAGCATCACGAACGCGACGGAACTGGGAACCGTCTACACGCCGGGCGAGGTGGGCAAACTCAGCGAGTTTGCCAAAGCGCGGTCCCTCTTCCTCCACATGGACGGGGCGCGTTTTGCGAACGCCGTCGCGTCGCTCGGTTGCGCGCCGCGGGAGATTTCATGGAAGTCGGGCGTGGATGTTCTTTGCTTTGGCGGAACAAAAAATGGACTGGCCGCCGGCGAGCTCGTCATTTTCTTCGATCGTGAATTGTCGCGCGAGTTCGACTACCGGGTGAAACAGAGTGCGCAGCTCGCGTCGAAAATGCGTTACCTCGCGGCCCCGTGGCTGGCGCTATTAACAAATGAGGTGTGGCTGCGGAATGCGCGGCATGCGAACGCGATGGCCGCGAAGCTGGAGAAGGGACTTCGCGAACTCGGTTGCGCGGTCGCGATCGAGCGCGAAGCGAGCGCTCTATTTATAAAGCTGCAGGATTCTGCGGTCGCGAAATTGCAGGAACGCGGCTGGCATTTTTACAAATTCATCGAGCCAGACGTCTACCGCTTAATGTGTTCGTGGGCGGCGACGGGAGATGCCGTGCAGCAATTTTTGTCCGATGCGAAGGGGATTTTGCGTGGAAGTGAGTAGTCGAGGCGCTCGTACTAAAGTTGCTTTGTGATGAGTCGTTCTGTATAACGCATGAGAATGAGATTTCGCCCCCTTCTCGTCGTCGCAAGTGCGCTGGCGCTCGCGGCCTGTCACACTTCGCGCAACGTCGCTGTCACCACGTGGCGAGTGATTGACGCTCCCGCGCGTTTCGTGCGCAACCGGATTGATCCGCAGCCGACGCAAACCACGACAACGACGCGGACCAACACCGTTTACTCGGACACAGGACCGGCCGGTCATCCTGTGGCGGCTGCGACGCCGCGTCCGCGCGCTACTCCAGTGCGACATGTTAGTGCACGATCGTCGGCAACACCTTGGCCGGAATTAACAGCTCGCCGCGAAGCAACCGCGCGACCCTCCGCGCCCGAGCGGACGGCAACGTCGGCCCCTGCGCAGCAGGACTTCCCCGTCGCGAAATCAGTCCCGGGCAAACCTGGATATGTCTACAGCCCGTTCGACTCCGCGGGCGCGATGATCGACGTGAGCGGTTATCAATCGGGCACGAAGGTGAAGGATCCGGACACGAAAAAGATTTTCGTGGTGCCTTAGGGCGCGCTTCTCCCCGTATAGCCAAGTTCGAGAGCGACCGCTGTCGCACCCGTCCTGACCTGCGAATTCCCGGCAGATTCGGGATAAAATCGCCGCGCGCACGTTTATTGCTTTTATGGCAATTATGAATCGAAAACGCGCCGCGACCGTTGGAGTCATTCTCGCGACCGGACTTGGTTGTTATCTCGCAAACGTGCAGGCCTTCGTGCGGATGTCGGGCATTCCTCCATGGGCATTGGGCACGAACGCAACCTTTAGCCTGAATCTTGGAAGTGCCGGCCGCACGTTGGCCGACGGCAATACTTCGTGGGACGCAGCCGCCGCGCCCGCCTTTGATGCGTGGAGTTCAGTCATGGCCCGCCTCCAGATTATCGGCGTCACCAGCCCCGGAGCGGTCGTCTCTTTCGGTAACGGCGCGAATGAAATTACCTACTCGAACACAGCGTTTGGAAGTACATGGGATAAGTACACGCTCGCAGTCACGCGTGTCCGGACCAACGGCTCGAATATCGTGGAAAGCGATATTGTTTTTAATCCGAACCAAAGCTGGGACTCGTATCGCGGCGCCTTGCATTATCGATCTTCCGACGGTTTCGCGATTGGCGACATTCGCCGCGTCCTGGAACACGAGCTTGGACACGCCATTGGTCTGGATCATCCGGATCAACATGGCCAGACCGTTGATGCGATTATGAATCACGTGACGAGCAATCGCGACGCGCTGGCGGCGGACGATATCGCCGGGGGCCAGTCGATGTATGGCGCAGCGTCAGGCACGGGAACTCCAACACCAACTCCAAGCGCGACGGCTACGCCAACCGCGACCCCGATTCCAACCCCGACACCCGGATCAACTCCGATGATCAGCATCGTCGCAGCGCCCACCTCAATCTCGGAGGGAGGGACGGCGACATTCACTATCTCTGCTTCCTTCGCGTCAGACGTCCCATTGACCGTTGGCTACAGGATGAGTGGGAACGCGGCGCTCAACACTGAATACACTTTGGATGGAACTTTCGGTCAGGTAGTTATCCCAGCCGGTGCGACCGCGGCGGTCGTTACACTGGTGGCGCCTTCGAATCCGAAGCGCCGCGGAAGCGAAACGGCGACGATGAACGTGAATCTCGGCGCGCTCTATGGCGTCGCTTCAACGTCAGGTGCGTCGGTGACTATCCGCAACGTCAGGAGAGTCGCAGCCTCCGCAGAAATCCTTCCAACAAATGAACCGTCCGGCAGGGGCGACGGATTGCGGGAACCAGCAGCCGACCAAGATGTCGCAGACCAATAAAGCAACTCGCTAACGAGAAATTTACATGAAAAAAATATCACTTCTCTCCGGCGCGATCGCTCTCTTGAGCATCGCTTCCCAGATCTCCGCGACCACCGTGATCGCGCCGACGTTTGCACAACTTGTGAACGAGGCCGAAGTCATTTTCCAGGGAACGGTAACCGCTTCGCGCTCCGTCTGGGTGGGCGAAGGCGCCCAGCGCGACATCATGACCTACGTGACCTTCAAAGTGGACGACGCGGTGAAAGGCACTCCCGGTTCGATCTACACTATCAGCATGGTCGGTGGCACGGTTGGCCAGGACACGATGGAAATTTCCGGCGCGCCAAAATTCAAGATTGGCAGCCGCGATCTACTCTTTGTGCAGCACAATGGGCAGCAGTTCATCCCGCTGGTGGGCATCATGCACGGACGTTTCCGGGTGCAGCTGGATCAGTCTGGCCGCGATGTGGTAATGACCGACGATAAGGCTCCGCTCAGCAACACGGCCGAGCTCGGAGTCAATGAACAGAACGCGCGCGCAGGCGCTGCGATGTCGGTCGATCAATTCAAGAACGCAGTGCGCGAGACGATCAAGCAAAGCGCGTCGCATCCCGCGCAGTAACATTCCCGTTACCTTTCCGCGGACTCGCGGGATTCAATCAGGGATTGTCATTCGCTTTCCGCTGTTGCTGCACCTGGTTAGCAACCTCGTGCGCGCGGTCGAGCGATTTCTTCGGCCACATCGTGGCTGGTCGTGGCGACGCTGCTGTAACTTGCGACGTCGCCGGCTCATTTTGAACTGACGCGACCGCACGGTGGTCAGTGTGCCGTTGATATGCGTAGAGAGCTCCGAAACCGACGAAGGCAACGATCACGAAAAATGTGCGCATCCAATCCTACGAGCAGGGCGTACGCCAACGGTGCGGCGCTTTGCTGAGAACGCCGTCGCCATGTCTATTAACACCATGATTCCGCGGCGCGTCGCCATCCTTCTCGCAGCCTTTGGGTCGATGGCCGGGATTGCCCACGGACAAAAGTATCAGGGCCACGATCTCGTCCAGGCCGACCTCATCGCGGACACCTCGGCCGTCGTTTCCGGCAAGCCTTTTACGGTGGGTGTCCGGCTGCACGAATCTCCGGGCTGGCATACTTATTGGAAATATCCCGGCGACGCCGGCATCCCGACCGAGATCAAATGGCAACTGCCGTCTGGTTGGAAAGCTGGCGAAATTCAGTGGCCGCTTCCTAGCAAGATCGACGAGCCGGGCGATATCCAGATTTATGGTTACCGCGACGAAGTAATTTTGCTGCAGGAAATCACGCCGCCCAAAGATGTGAGCGGTTCGACCGTAAAACTTGCGGCGCACGCGAGCTGGCTGGTTTGCGAGAAGATCTGCATTCCGGGCGAGGCGGACGTGCAACTGGAGTTACCCGTTGGGACAGAGACAAAACCGGCCAATGGCGAGCTCTTCGCTAAATGGAAAGCCGCCGTGCCCAAATCATGGCCGGCGGATTCCGGAATGGCGGCAACATGGAAGCGCAACCGCGGCGAACTGCAGTTGAACGTCACGACGGGGACTGCTTCCGATGCCTTGGAATTCTTTCCGCTGCCCCCCGCAAACCTGGCGATCGGGCATCCGGAACGATTGGAAGCTCGGGACGGCGCCAATACTTTTCGCGTCCCACTGGTCGATGCGAACGCGAATGCGAAGTCGATCGGCGGCGTCATCGCCAATCCATCGGCACAGACAGCGTGGGAATTGCCGGCAGAAGAAGTGAAAGCGGTATCGCCGGAGCCAGCGGAGGGATCAAGTGCGGAAATTCTGCACGCGCTAATCTTCGGATTTATCGGAGGCTTCATCCTGAATCTCATGCCGTGCGTGCTGCCGGTGATTTCGCTAAAAATCTTCGGCTTCGTCCAGCAGGCCGGCAAAAGTCGACGCCTGATTCTTCGCAGTGGCCTCGCTTTCGCCGGCGGCATTTTCGCCTGGTTCATCGGCCTCGCGCTGGTGCTCATCATATTGAAATCCGCGGGTCGCCAGATCACCTGGGCGCTGCAATTCACCAATCCGTACTTCGTGCTTTCGATGGCGGTCTTCGTGCTGGTGTTTGCGCTGAATCTTTTCGGCGTTTTCGAGATCGGTCTCCCGCAATGGGCGACGCGCGGGGCGGCTGTCGGCAGCAATCGCGAAGGGGACAGCGGTTCGTTTTTCCAAGGCGTGTTTGCGACCGTGCTCGCGACTCCGTGCACGGCACCATTTCTCGGCACGGCGCTCGGCTTCGCGTTTACCCAATCGGCCCTCATTATTTTCGCAGTGTTCGTCGCGATCGCGGCGGGCATGAGCGCGCCCTACATCGCCTTGGCCGCACAACCGGCATGGCTGCGATTTCTCCCGCGACCGGGCGACTGGATGGTGCGCGTAAAACAGGCGATGGGCTTTTTGCTAATCGCCACCCTGATCTTTTTGCTCGCAGTGATCGGTGCTCAACGCGGAGTCGGCGCGATCGTTTGGACGACTTGTTTACTGCTTGCGGTCAGCGTCGCGTGCTGGATCAAGGGGGCGTTCATCCTGCCGACCGCCTCGGGGCGATCGCGCTTGATCGCAGCGCTGATCGCCATCGGAATTCTGGTCGCGAGTTCCGCGTATTTCGTCGGCTCAAAGTTTTCCCAGGAAACTGCCGCCACCCTTCCTGCCAGCGCCGGAGAAGGCTGGCAGTCGTTCACCCCGGCATTATTACAAAGTGAGCTGCAGCAGAAGCACGCCGTGTTTATCGACTTCACCGCGGCTTGGTGCATCACCTGTAAATTTAATGAAGCGACGGTGCTCAACACGTCGGCGGTGCGCGATTCTCTCCAGCAGCACGCCATCACGAAGATCAAAGCGGACTGGACGAACGCCGACCCGGAAATCACAAAATTGTTGAAACAATTCGGGCGGCCCGGTGTCCCACTCTACGTGTTGTATCCGGGGAACGGTGCGGAGCCGTATATCTTTCCGGAGTTAATCACCAAGCGTATGGTTTTGGATAAATTCCAAACCGTCGCTCCGAAACCTGCAGGAAAATAAACTATGAAAACATTACTCGCCCTCGCGCTCTCAATAATTGCCACCTCGCTGTACGCGATTGATTCGCCACCGGTCGGAGCCATGGCTCCCGATTTTTCGTTGACTGATGCGGGGGGCAAAACGCAGTCGTTGTCCCAATACAAGGGCAAGTACGTCGTGCTGGAGTGGTTTAATCCCGACTGCCCGTTTGTGAAGAAACATTACGGCAGCGGCAACATGCAGAAGTTGCAGGCCGAGTACACGGGCAAGGGCGTAGTCTGGCTTACGATCGATTCTTCCGCTCCGGAGTTTGAAGGTAGCCTCACGGCCGAGCAGGCGACCAAAGTCATGGCGGAGCAGAAGCTGAAATCGACCGCAGTCCTCCTCGATCCGGACGGTAAAGCAGGCAAAGCCTATGGTGCGCGCAATACGCCGCACATGTTTGTCGTTAGCCCTGATGGTAAAATCGTTTATGAGGGAGCGATCGACAGCAAACCCTCGCCAAATCCGGCCGATATCGCGGGCGCAGTCAATTACGTGAAAGTCGCGCTCGACGAATCGATGGCGGGCAAACCGGTTTCACAATCGAGCACCCGTCCCTACGGCTGCTCGGTGAAGTATAAATAACGTTAGTTACTAGCGGCGCTTCGCAGCGAAACCCGCTGCGAAGCGAAGCAGCGGCATCGGCGTCAGGCGAACGATTGTCATTCCGATTTTCATGGCCAGCCCTGGGACTACGATCGGTCGATCCGCTTCCAGGGCGGCGATTGCATTCGCTACGACTTGTTCCACGGCGACATGGGTGAAGGCCGGGCCAGAGTCGTAGGTTTCGCCGGGACGTCCGGCTACTTCGCCAAACTCGGTCAGGACAGGTCCGGGACATAACGCGCAGACCGCAATTCCGGTTCCGCGCAATTCCGAACGCAACGCTTCGGTAAAGCTGGTCACGTACGCCTTTGTGGCCGCGTAAACCGCAAAAGTCGGCATCGGCAAAAATGATGCCGACGAACTGACGTTGAGAATGCCACCCCGCTTTCGTTCAACCATCGCAGGCAACAACGACCGCGTTAATCGAGTAAGCGCCACGATGTTGACCATAGTCATTTCCTGCACGCGCCGTGGATCGCTCGTCAGGAAAGCGCCGCGGTCACCGACGCCAGCGTTATTGATTAGAAGATCGACCGAGATGCGTTCGGCCTGAAGCCATCTGGTTAATGCATCAACCTGCGCGATGTCGGCCAGGTCGCACTGTCGCACCCGCACATCCAGGTTCGGGTCGGTGGTGATGAGTTCGTCGCGCAGCGTTTCCAGGCGGTCGAGCCGTCTTGCGACCAAGACCAGTGAAGCGGCGCGAGGCGCCAGTTGCCGCGCGAATTCACGACCGATCCCAGCTGATGCGCCGGTAATCAGTGCGCACTGTCCGTCTACTTTCATTTTCTAATTCCCTTTCCGGCTGGTGCCTTGGGTTGCGCACTCAAATTTTTCACTTCCGCAGCAGAGAGCGCACGCCAGTCGCCCACTGCAAGTTCGCCCATGCGCAGCGCGCCGATGCGCACGCGCGCGAGTCGTTTCACTTCGTAGCCGACGGCCGCAAACATGCGGCGGATTTGTCGATTCAACCCTTGCCGCAGGACGACTCGCAAACGCGTAGCCGACACATGCTCAAGCCGGGCGAACTGCGCGCGCTGACCGTCCAGCGTAATTCCGCGAAGCAATTTCACATCGAGCTCCTTATCCCAACGTCGATCGAGCACGACGTGATATTCCTTTTCCACCTTGAACTTCGGATGGGTGAGCTGCTGTGCGAGGTCGCCGTCATTCACCAGCAAAAGTAAACCTTCGGTCTGCGCGTCGAGCCGGCCGACGTTAAACAGACGCGGGAGATGTTTGGGCAGCAGATCGAAGATGGTGTCGTGCGCATTCGGATCGCCGGCGGTGCAGACGTAACCGCGCGGTTTGTGCAGCGCAATGTAGACGTGCGCGGTGGCCTTAACCAGCTTGCCTCCGACTTTGACGTGATCGCGATCGGTCGGCTGGTAACTGAAGTCGAGACAAGGCGAACCGTTAATGGTGACCCGACCGGAGGCGATCAGTTCGTCACAATGGCGGCGCGAGCCAATGCCGGCGGCAGCTAGAAAACGATTGAGCCGCACTTGGACGGCTCGACGCGGTTAAGCGTCGGGCTTGGTTTTAGGGAGGCCGACAACCTTGGCGCCGTCCTTCCATTGACCGCGCTTCTTGAGCAAATCGACGCGCTCGAAACGCTTAAGAACGTTCCGCTTTGCGGCAATGGTGCTGGCCCCTTTAAGACTACGATGCTGCGACATACTTTTTAAAAAACGAGCCCGCACCCTACGCGGCGCGACGGGCAATTCAAATGGAGAGTCTGGGTTCGACCAGGTTAGAGCTGATTGCTCAGCACGGCGTGGGTGCCGCAGGTCGTAACCTGGTGGTAAATGTGAAATTCGTCGGTGAGAAGACGTTGCCAGTACGCGACCCGCTTCTGCTCGACGATCATATAGACGCATTTCGCGCTGCGCCATTTTGCCATCACCGCGGCTTCGTCGAGGTAAATGTCATTTGTCTCTCGCGACCGCTGCGGCGGGGGGTGGGCGAGGAAAAACTTTCGCGGGAAGTAGAAAAGAAGACTGCTCCCAGCATCCAAAGAACCTTCGAATATAAGTTCGGCGCCGTTGGCGGCGCCCGGATTGGTGAAGCGCGCGGCGTTCGCGAGCGAGAAATACGGTGACATTTGCGCGACGCCATCGACGATCGCGAGACCGACGGGAACCATCGCAGCCGCGATGCTGATCGCGGCAAGCTCGGAACGCTGGAATCGGATGAGAACGATCGCTGCGACTCCGAAGAGAATAAGTGATGCGGCGCTGGCCCAAAGGCCTGGTTTTAGCGCCGGCCAGACGGAAGACAAAATGCCGCAGGAGTAGAGCGCGAGCGTAATTCCGATCGCGACAATCAGGGTAATGCCGGCGATGCGCATTGGTGCTGAGGAACGCTCCCAGCTCCGTGCGACGAGAATGGCAATCGCAGGCCACGCGGCCATGGCGGCGCCGCCGCGAAATGGGCCCGCGAAGATCATTATCACTCCCACTCCAGTCCAGATGAAAGGTAGTGATTCCGCGAAATCGAATTCGGAAAATCTGATCACCCGGCGCGCCGCGAAAAGCAGCGCGGGCGTCGCCAGCAGCAGCCAGGGAAACAGGCAGCCGACCGCTAAACCCAGGGATTGAAGGCGGGACATTTGCGGTGAGCTATTCCAGAACAGTTCGTGCAAATAATCTGGAAAATGAAGCGCAAGCCAGATGTGCCAGGGAAGGACCAGCGCTGCAAAAATTAGAACTGCCCGAAGGTCGAGAAAGGCACGGAAACGCAGGTGCGCTTCACGAAATAAAAATGACGCGCTGATCACTATTGCGGCCGGATAGAGGAGCGCGAGCGGATGCTCCGCCATGGTGGCGAGGGCGATAGAAACCCAGAAGGCTAACGCGCATCTCGTGCGCGAATTTCGGTCCTGATATCCGCGAAGTGCGAAGTAGATAGCTGCGGTAATCGACGCCGTAAATATCCCGTCCGGCATCGCCATCCGCGCGAGCAGAAAACTCCCCGCCGATGTGCTGTAAATCAGGGCCGCGAGAAATCCCTGCCAGAAATTTCCCAACCGTTCTGCAATCAAAAAGACGAGTGCACTGGTGATGACAATTGCGAGCGCGAACGGTAATCGTGCGGCTGCTTCGCTGACCCCGAAAACGCGGTAGGATCCAATAATCAGCCATTGGCAAAGCGGCGGCGTTTGCAGTTGCGGCTGACCGTCACTGGTCGGCAGGAAGAAGTTGCTATCCGCTAGCATTTCGCGCGCGCCGCCGGCGTACACTCCTTCGCTTCGATTTTGGATGTCACCGGAACCGATGGTGGTGAGGTGCAGCAGGGCGGCAAAGGCAATCACGAAAACAAACAGTGCGTGACGTGTCGGCGGCGGATCGAGGGCGCCCGGGCCGATGAGCGTTTCTTCAATCCGATATGCGCGACTGCCAGCTGACATTGGTGGAACGCTAGTTTGCGTTGCTGGCGCGGAAACGCTCCCAGTCCTCGGGCAAACGCAGGAGCTTCGCCTCCGGCATTTGCACGAGCGCGAGCATTTGGCGCGACTCCACAATCAACGCGTCGTCACTCTTCCGCGTGATGCGAAAGGCGCACCAGAATCGCGCTCGATCCACTTTATCGAGCCACCCTTCGACGATCAGAATGTCGGCCAGTTTTGCGCCGCGCCGATAATCGATCTCGGTCCGGACGACAACCGGGTAGCGCTGCGATTGCGACATCTCGCTTAAGGGAAGACCCAGCTTTTCCGCGAGCAATGTCCGCGCAGTTTCGATGAAGCGCAGATAGGAAATGTTGCTCACAACGCCGCCGCAGTCGGTATCGAAAAACATGACCTGGACTTCGATGCGAATGCGCGGCGGATCGGCGAGGCTCATGGGCAAGGATGGGTCGGTTGGCGCAGCGAAATCAAGCAAGTCGCGCGCGCACGGCATCGACCACGCTTTGCACGCTGACTTCGTGCATGCAGCGGAAATCGATCGGGCATTCGCGCAAAAAACAGGGACTACATTCCACGTGTCGGCGGATGACAGTGTTGTCCTCGCCCATCGGCCCGGTCAGCAAGGGTTCGGTCGATCCGAAGATGGCGACCGTGGGTACTCGCAGAAGTGCGGCCAGGTGCATCGTACCAGTGTCGTTGGTCAGGAGCAGTCGGCATTGCGCAAGTTCGTCCATTAATTCGTCGAGCGAAGTTTCCGCGATGCGATTCGTGCATTGCGGGCCGAGCGCAGTGGCAATCATCTCGCCCACGGCGCGATCTTTCCCGGTCCCGAACAGCACCCAGTGCGCATTCGTTTGCGCCGAGACGGCGGCCGCGGTTTCGATGAATCGTTGCGGCAGCCAGCGCTTCGCTGATCCGTATTCCGCGCCCGGGCAGAGAGCGATTTGCAAAGATTTTTTGTGAAGCGTGCGGGTGACTTCGGGTAGTTCGCGCGCGGGTGTTACGCCGAGCTTGCGCGCGAGATGCCGATAAAGCTCGGATTGATGGAGCAGCGGCTTTTTGCGACCGAGCCCGCCGATCGCGCGAGTGAGGAGCCAGCGCCGGTGATGGCCGGCGAAACCCAAGCGCATTGGCACACGGGCGAGCCAGAGTTCGAGCGCGGAACGGAGCGAATTTGTGAAGAGCACGCCCGCGTCAAAGGGTCCGGCGTTTTTAATTATCTTAGCCGTTCCGAGCAACGCTTTGCCGGGAAGCGCGATGACTTCGTCCACCTCGGCGATGCGCTGCCAAAGCGCGGATAACTTTGCCGGCGCCAAGACGGTCACATGCGCATCGGGCCGGCCGCGTTTGATCGCGCACACGGCGGGCATCGTCATCACACTATCGCCCAGCCAATTGCTCGCCCGGAGCAAAATTCGGAACGGTTTTAGCCCGCTGCCATCGCTCACATGGACGCCGCGTTTATAATTCTGCAGCAAAAAATTCGGGTGCGGCGTTTTCCAACGGTTATGCACCCAAAACCAATCTTCCGGCGCGCGCCGAATTTGCGTCTCGAGAGAGCGAGTCAGCGTTGCAGTCAATTCCTCGACGGAGTCAACGTGCGTCTCGATCGGCGGCTCGAATACGAGTTTCCAGCGCGCCCGACCGACCGTGTGCATGGCAGCGGCGATGAGGACAGCCCCAGTGCGTTTGGCGAGCAACGCCGGCAGCGTAGTCGTTGACGCCCGCCTCCCGAACAATGGAATCCAAACACCGTGATTGCCCGCATGTTGATCGCTGAGAATGCCAATCGCCCCGCCGCCCCGCAATAATTCG
>JBBQHM010000044.1:0-16642 GCA_038323965.1 Chthoniobacterales bacterium
GCTCCCAGGTGTCCCAGACAAACTGTGAGTTGTACCAACGCGCATCGGCAAAGCGGGCGCCCGTTCTCCAGAGAGCGCGATGGATGCTGCCGTCACGAGTCATGTAATTATGAATCGTCAGCGCGAGATGTTTCCCGAACATTTTCGCCAGTGCGACCACATCCGGCGAAGCATTTTGTAAGTGAACGATATCGGCCCAGCGCACCGCGCGGGCGAGCTCGAGTCCGCCGCGATCGACGAATTCGACATTCTCATTTTGGATCATTGCCGCCATGGCGGACGTCAATTCGAAGTCCCGAACTTTCTTGAATACAACGCGAACGTGAAGTCCTGGATCGCGACGAACCGCGTCCGCGACCGCGAGGACAAAGGCTTCAATCCCGCCGTAGGCGCCCTGGCATGGGCTGGTGATCAAAACTTTAATTTCGTTCACGGCCTAGGGTTGATTTTGTTGCCTCGGAAACGCGCAGCGCCTTTGCGAAGAAGTCGGCGATCAACGGCCACGAGGAAGTTTGCGTCTGCCAATTTCTGAGGAGGCGAGCACGCTCTTCACGCTGCTCGAGCGAAACTCCCCGCAATAATTCCGCGGGCGAAAAAAAGAGCGAGAAGGGCTCGCCGCCAACCGCTGATGCGAATGGCGAAATGACGTTCAGACCGTGCTGCGCATACGCCATCAGCGTTCCAGACTTTGAATAGCTCAGCGGATCCTGATCGGAAATTGCAAATGCAGCTCGATCAAGTTCGCGCGAAACCGCCGCTTCCGGGCAAATCCTGAGTTGTTGAAAACCCGCCGCTAATTTGAGGCTGGCCAGCAACGCTGTTTCCTCGAAATCATCGCCGTGCCCGATCGTAGTGATCCGTGTCAGTTTCTGCGCACTGGCGAGCTGGCCAAGCGTGCCATGCAATTTCCGCAAAGTTCGGATGCGAGAGGGCGCGAGGCCGAAAATTACGGCAGCGGTTTCGTCGCGTGCCGAATTCGAGGTCGGATGCGGTGTGATGTTCGAGCCCACGGGCAGCACCGAAACATCGCTGCGTCCGCTCACTTTTTCTAAATGTGCGGCCTGACTGGCGGTACTCGTTACCACCACATCAGCCGCCCGGGCGAGGCGACCGATCAAGCGACGATGTCTTTTCTGAGCAATGAAACGTCGATTCCAGAAAGGAATGAACGTCCAGATCTCGTGAAACATAACTACAAGCCGGCTTGAGTTTCGAAACGCCTTCCATCGTGTCACCGCGTTGATGAAGCCTTCGGGGTTACCCGTCGAATCGTAGCCGAACGCACTGTACTGGATGAGAACTGGACCGTCCGCCGCGCAAAGAGCGCGGTAAATTTCTTCCTCGGCCACCGGCAACAAACTGGTGAGGTGGGAACCCGCCATTTTCGTTTGCGGCATGCGACGCGTCAGGATCTGGAATTTGGTGTCGGCTGTCCTATGCTCAATCAGGCGCAATGTATAATCCGCAAGTCCTCCCGCGCCCGCGTCAATTTCCGGAGTGATGATCGTCACGCTGAGGCCCTCTGGAAAAGTCCGGCGATGCGTGCCGCAATGATAGGCCACGCTGCGTTCGCGTTATACCAATCCCTCAACGATGAAGTCCGCTGATCGATTTCGTGCTGGCTAATGGTCGCAACTTCGCCTGGCGGCACGACGAAGGTGAGCGGCATTTCGACCCGCTCAACGGGTAGTACGATCGCACATCGATGAGCGGCGCACGCCATGAAGACACCGGATTTGCTCCAAGTATTTTTGCTCGCATTGGTTAGTGCAAAATTGGATCGCGACAACAAATCTGAAACTGCGCGAGCAGGAAGCGACCCATGAATTTGAGTCAGCTGGCGGACTCCGGCCGCATCAAGAATCCGTTCTTCCACTTTGGAATGACGATCCTCGCGCGGCCCGACGATGTGCAATCGCGTCAAGACTCCAGCTTGGATCCAGTCTGGAATCAGATGCGCAAAGCGCTGCAGCGATTGCTCCCTTCCAAAAGGGAGTCCGAAAACGATAAACTCTGAATGCTGCCGCTGAATTTTGGTTCCGGTCTCCGGCTCAATATTTGCCGCTACCGGCAAGACAAGAATATCCCCACGCCCGGTTAAGTCGGCGAAGGTGGTGGCCTGAGCTACCGTGTTAGTGACCACTGCGTCCGCGATTTTTGCGAGTCGTCGAATGATTCTCGCATTCAAGTAATTCGGGATAAAATGACGCGAGGTGAGCGGCATTGTCGAAGGCATTTCATGAAACATGATCACGAGATGGCCGGAACTCGCTCGCGATTTCCACTGCTCGAGCGCGCGGCCAAGCCACGCCGGAAAGCCGTACCGATGATAGGCGCGCGCAGCATAATGGAGCAGCACATCGCAATCTCCGATGTTCTCCAACTCACTCGATAACTTGTGAGCCGCAGCCCGGTGCTCGACGATTTTCCCGGACTTCAATTCCGCGCTGGAATTAGACCCACCTTCGCAAACTAAAAAGGTGTGGTTCTGCGGCGCGTGCGGCCAGGCTTGATCGAGTCGCAGACTATAGGACCCCACCCCGCATAGCAGCGGAGGAAGTCTGGTAGTGACGATCGCGAGCGGGCGTGAATTCATGCGTCGGCCAAACGGGCGCTGATCGCCTCCCAGAACTTGCGGCGTTGCTCGGCCAGCATGAATTGATTGCGCGCCAGCCGAAGCGCATGGCCGGCAATGCTCGTGCCGCGCTCCGGCGTTAATGTCGTGATCGACGCCTCAATTTTGGTGGGCTCCAGCGAAGTCGCCAGCAGCGCTGCATCCTCGCGCGATAAAAGTTCGTACGCAGCCGAACCGGTCGGCCCGTGATAAAGAATCGGCACGCCGCTGCCAAGATAGGTCACCATCTTGGTCGACAAACTAAAGCGGGCAAAATTCGCGTGCTCTTCACCGAAGGGGATCGGCATATACAAAAGATCTGCGCCCTCGATATCACGCTGGACCCGACGTTCATCCGCAAACGGCAGAACGGTTACGATTTCGCTGCCGTGCAAAACGTGTGGGCGGATGTGTTCGCAACGGCAAATTACGGTGACTTCGCGCCGAGTGTGTTTTCTAAAAAGCTCAATACTTTCGAGAAGAGCCCGGAGATTTCTTTCGTAGGCCATGTGGAACATGCCCATGAAATAAATGCGAAGTTGATTGGAGGACGGCCGCCCGGGCTCGGAGGCAACTACGGTCACGCCATCGGTGACGACAACGAAATCACGCGCGCCGTAACGCCGGGCATACTCGCGACCAAGGGCGTCGGAGATGACGAAGCATGCCGCCGCTTCGCGCCACGCCCGCCGGATGGCGCCTTCGCGCGGAGCGGCGGCGACATGTTGCGCCGTGTAACTGACATCATCGTGGACGGTAAGAAAAAATGGTATCCGTAGCTCGCGCGCAACATCATGAGCCACGGCGAAATCCAGGCCGGAGTGCGCGACCGCATGAATCGAGCGCACTCGCCGATTTTGGCAGAGATCTTTTAGTCGACTACGGAATCGCGCGCGAAAAAAACTGGTAGTCATCTGTGGAAAACCGGCGAATCGGCTGTGTTCCACCCGTCCCCACCCAGGCCGAGTTGGAAGATGAATCTCCCTGGAGAACTTTCCGGGGCGCTGTGGAGAAGTACAAACGCTAAGCCAACTTGGCGCCGCCTCTTCCACGAGAGCGCGAAGAATTCTGGAGCCACCACCCGCGGACGCCATACCGAAAGGTTGGACGAACAGCACATCCGTCGAAATGCGATCGAGCGCGTTCCGGTAATCGACAATTGTCTCCGCAGCGATCGTGTTCCAATCGAAGGCGCTGACGGCGGCAAGGCTGTTGCGGGTCAGCGCGGCGTAGGCGGCGATGTCTTCCTGCAACAGCGCAGAAATGCGGTCAGAAAATTTGGCGTGGTCGCCCACAGGTACCAGTAGCTGCGGGAGTGAATGCAGCATTTCGCGCGGACCCGCGACGTCATACGCAACAGTGGGAATCGCCGCGCCAAGTTGTTCGATCACGGCGAGGCCGAATCCCTCGACGTAACTTGGGAAGGCGCCGACGGCGCAATCGGAGAGGAGGGCTGGCAGCTTGTCCGGTTCGTAAACTGAAATGTTTTTATAAATGGCCAGATCGATATCGGGCAAATCGCGCGCAATGGTTGCGTCATCGACCATCGTTCCGAGAAACCGGAATTTTACTCCTGGCACGCGTTGAGAAACGCGACGGATAATGTGCGGCCAATCACGTGCGCCTTTGCGAGCGCTCCACATTCCGATGAAGCAGACAACTTTCCCGGATAATCGATGCATGGCGGGCAAGGCCGACTCCCGCAGAGAATCACGCAGGGCTTGGGTGAGCCCGTACGGCTGGACGATGACCGGCTGTGCAACACGCAGTTCGTCGCGCAAATAATCTGCTTCGGTCGAATTGGGAACGTTGATGAGGTCCGCGTTTGAAATCGATCGGTCGGAGGCGATGAGATTTCGGCGGCGCAGCGCGGAGTATAAGATTCGCCCCGGTAAACTTCCTTTTTTGCCGGCAGGTTGAGCGCGCGACGATTGCTCAAATTCTTCGTAAAGCTGATGCAATCCGATAGAACGGGCGACCAGCAAGCCATCGAATTGAAGTTGGTGCTTCGATTGGTTGAGCGAACCGATGAGCGAATCGATGACATCGAAACGATTGGCATTTTTTCGCACGTAATTCGCGGCTCGACGCGCAAAGAGCGCCTGTCGGATGGCAAAGCCGGCCCGCGAAGTCCGCGCTTTCGGAAAGGCATCGGAGAGACTGAAATGCTCGACCGTATGACCGGCACTACGCCACTGCACTTCGAGTTCCATCCAAATTCGAGCTCCGCCGAGCCGGGCATCCCACGGCATATTGCTGACAATCAGTATCCTGAGCGGCGAATCTTTTTTCACGATGCGCGAGCGAGGCTCGTCCAGAATTTGTGGCGAACGGGATTCACGTAATGGCGGAGCGCGATCTCCGGGCCAGCATAGCGATCGGCGTAAATGAATTGATCGTCGAGTTGAAGAACGAACTTCCGCGCGTCCAGAGCGAAGGCACTGTTCGCATGCAGCGCGAGATGGGTGAGGGTCTGGTTGGTGAAAAATGTCGGGGCGGCGTCCGCAAGTTTTTCGAAGCGCTTCACCGCAATGCTCCAATCGAGCTGCCCGTGAAACAGAGCGACACCGGTATTGATCGGATTTTGCTGTTCCGGACCGTTCAGCAGAAGCCGATCATCGCCTGAGAATTGACAGTCCTGCAGATAAAGCGCGACGGAACTTTGCTCGCGAATCATCCCTTCGATGCACTTGGCCCCCGCAAAAAAAAGGACATCGGAGTCGACATACAACGCCGACCGCTCACCCGGCAGCGACATAATGAGGGCAAGCTGGCGGCCGGTCGGGTGTTCGCGCAGATAATTCTGGAACGTCGTCGGCAGGTTACTCGGGGGCGGCGGCGGAGCGGAGTGAAAGCGGACTGCAGGATCCAGCGCACGCAAGAGAGATTCGGATTCGTGCGAATATGTTCCGTCCGATACCACGTTAAATGACCTCGGACGGCCCGCGTGCTTTAAAAATGAGCGAATTGACGCGACCTGTTCGGGTAACGCGGCTTCTCCCGAATAGGAAAATACATCCAACTCAAGCGACTGGCGTGCGTCGGCCTTCTGCCGGGCGATCGTCTCGAGGCGCCCGATGTAACTCCGTCGTATCGCGGCCCCCTTAGCGCGCGCGAGATGGTAACCAAAATTCCACATGCTAGGCGGTTGCGATCGACCTCATGGAGAAGAATCCGCGAAGGCTGAGCACAATATTTAAAAGCAAGTTGGGAAGCGCCGAGATAAGGTTGAACACAAGCACGCCCTTTACGCTACTGAAGTCGGTGAATGGTATGAGCGCGACCTGCGTAACAATAGTTAACGGGATGTAGAGCCACGAACCGGCAATCCATGCGCGCGACGCGTTGAGCGACCAGAATGTGCCGGTGAGCGTGGCCAGAACAGCGCCGCCGACCATCAATAGAAGTTCGCGCTGCAGATGCGCGTATTTCGGACCGAGAACCAGAAGGAATTCGCGCGGGAATAAAGCAGCCACCGCAACGATGAAGAGACTAAAGGCGGCGACACCACCGACCACCGCGAAGTAGAGGCGAAAGAGCCGGCGACGATTCTGGCATCGCGCAAATGCGGGCGCGAACACGTTCGCCATGAGATTCGTTAGCACGGCAAAGATCATCGCAAGTCGCCCGAGGGCGCCGACTTCTGCCACGGAACTGCTGCGATGGGCGAAAAAGCTGATGAGAAAGACCGTGATCTGTCCCTGGAAACAGTAGAACACCGCGTTTGCCGCCTGGTTTCGTATGAAACCGAGCATCGCTTTCTTGTCATCGGGGTTCGTCGGCGCGTGGAAGTCGATGATGCGCGCGCAATATGCCCTGAGCATTAAGTACTGGAGGAGAAAGGTCAGGGTCGCGAGAGCGATGGCGACCCCGGCATTCAAGAACAGAAACATCAACCCCGCGATCGCCGCCAGACGCAGGACTGTGCCGGTCAGGTCGATCACCTGGATCCGTCGGATATCGGAACGGAGGCGCGGCACTACCGTCAGGACGCCGGTAGATAATTGCAGGGCGACGCCCGCGATAACAAAGGCGATCAGTAACATGGCGTAGCCGGTCGAGGCGCCATTTTTGGCGAGCATGAGATAGAGCAGCGGCGCAACGATGAGAGCCACCACTCCGCCCAAGGCATAGCGTAGTCGGCTCGCCGTGCTGATCAGCTGGCTGAATCGAGCCCGATCCTGCCAGACCCTGCCGCCAATCGAGACCAGCCCAATACTGATCCCAATATCCGCCAGCAGGTTCAGCGTCCCCTGCATCGTATTGGCAATCGTAAAGTACGCGTATTCGCGTTGATCGAGATGCCTAACGAGAATAATGCCGCTCAAGAAACCCAGCACCTGCACGGCGGCCTGGACCAGCGCAAAGGTGCCGATGTGCCTGACGCGATCGAAGGTCCGTCGCGTCAGGTCCGGGAAGGGCGCGGCGGACGGCGATTCCGGCGTCGGCGTAACGAGATTCATATCGAATGCCGCCTTAGCCGCGAGTTCCGGCGTTCATGCCAACTTCTGGCGCGCCGGAGTTCGCTATAACTCAGGAGGGCTGAACCTGCTGGCCGCGTTCGCGGGTAGCAGCGGGGAGCTGCTCGGCGTCGGCGACAGGCGTGTAGTACTCGGAGTATTGATAGTAGTAATATTCCGGAAGCGACGTATCGACGTAGTTCAGGATAACGCCGGGGACATTGACCTGCCGGTTGTAGAGCAACTCCAGTGATTTCCGCGTTAGCCTTGCCGAAGTATAGGAAAGGCGGACTACGAATAAGGTGGCGTCGATTTTGGGAGCGAGACTGGTGGTATCATCAGCCGCCAGTACCGGCGAGCTATCGATGATGATGTAGTCGTATTGATGGTAAATCTCGCGCAGGAATTGGTCGGTTGATTCGCGCAGCAAATGCTCACTGGGCTGCGAAAGCGTGCTGCCGCGAGGAAGCATCGAGAGGTTTGGGTAAGAAGTAGGGACGACGACTTCGCGCCAGTTCACTTCTTGCTTGAGAACCTCAGCGAAGCCGATTTTTGACGACACCCCAAAAGCTTCGCGCAGGGTGCCGCGGCGAAGGTCGCCATCAATGAGTAATGTCTTGGCGCCGGATAGCGCCATCGTGATCGCGAAGTTGGATGAGATCGTGGATTTACCTTCGTTAGGCACGGCACTGGTGATGAGCAGCGTCTTCGGGCGCGGCCCATCGTAAGGCATGAAGAAGATCGAGGAACGGACATTGCGATACGACTCGGCGAAGACGTGTCGGGCATCGTCCGGTTGCAGCAGCGTCACCTTGCCCGCAGTTTTCTCCTTGGGGATCTGGCCCAGAACATTTTCGGTAAAGTGATTCTGGAATTCGCTGAAGGAAGCCATCCGATCATCGATACGATCGAGCAGGAAGAGGATCGCAAAACCGGCGAGAGCTCCGGCACCGAGGCCGACGAGCAAACCTTTCATCAAACCTGGCCGGACTGAGATCGGCTGCGATGCCTGCTCCATGATCGAGACCTGATCGCCGTTATCGACCACCTGGGACATGTCGACATCCTTGAGACTGTTCGTAAGGCGATCGTAGAGCGTTTTGAGTCGATCGACTTTCCCTTTGATGCGATTGAATTGTGCGAGTCGCTGGCTCAGATCGAGGGCTTTGGTTTCCCATTCCTTGATGTTGCCGGTCAGATTTTCCATCTGTTTACCGATCGAATTGCGGCGCGTCTCAAGTTTCTCGACCGCATCCGCGCGGAAGAGCTGGATGAGTTTCTCCTGCTTCACGACTTCATCGTTGAGCTTCAGGATCTTGGGGTGCTTCGGACGCAAGTCTTTGGAGAGTGTATCGCGTTCAGCTTTGAGAAGCTGCACCTGCTGCTTCGCTTTGAGGTATTCGCCTTCCGGGCCTACGTCCGAGAACGGCATGCCCTGCTGTTCGTTGTTATCAGCGGCAACAGCCGGCGAGGAGTCGGGCTTGGAACCCTGCCCGCGATCGAGATTTTGATCGAGGTCCAGTTTTTGCAGAAGCTCGTACTCGGTTTTCAACTTGGCGAAATCCTGATTCAACTTCACCAGGTACTGAGCGGCGCTGTTCCCTTCTTCCTGGATGAAACCGATGTTGTTCTGTTTTTGGAAATCAAGTAGCTCGTCTTCCGCGGAACGCAGATCCTTCTCCACTTGGATCAGCTGCTCCGTCATGCCGGTCGTGACGCTGTGGCTCTGGTCGTCTCGCATCCCCTTTTTGAAATCGAGATATTTTGTCATCAACGCATTCAGAAAAGCCTGCGTGTAATCCTGAGTCGGTCCGATGGCGGAAAGCTCGAAGATCGATGTGCGTGGTTTTTGCGTCACGCTGACGTCCACTTTGACCGGCTGCATTTCCGGGTGGGTGGAACGGACAAGCGACTCGGCGCTGCGACGCACCTCAGCACTCTGCATGAGCTGGACCTGCGTGCCGTAAAAGTTCACGCTGTCTTCGCTGTAAACGGCCGAGTGATTGATATTCAATTTGCCGGCGAGGATCATCTTCGCACTGGAAAGAAAGGAGGGCGGCGTCTGGTAAATCAGCCACGCCTCAATAAAAAGACCGAGGCAAATCGTCAGCAGGGGAATCCACCAGCGGCGCTGCAGGAGTGACTTGTAACGATGAAGCCGTGTGATCAACGAGGTTGACCAGGTGGCGGAATTGGAACGTTCGGCGGGAGAAGCGGGCGCAGCCATTTTTACATGTTGATCAAGCGTTGTGGCACGTAGATCTGGTCGTCGGGCTGCAGCACGACATCTTCGTCGCTTTTACCGCGCTCGATCACGTTTTTGAGGTCGACCACAAAATCTTTTCCGCCTTTGCGTGTCACTTTAACTTTGCGTTTATCGGCGAAATCCCCGAAGCCGCCGGCACGAATGATTGCCTTGCTGACAGTGTACGATTCGTCGGCCGGAATTTCCTGCGGTCCCTGCCCTTTGACCGAGCCGTAGACATAAATGCGTCCGCGAGATTTTTCGCTCACCTTCTCGACCGCGAGAATGACGGTGGCGTGATAATAATATTCCCGCTCGAGCGCCGCCTTTATTGTGTAGGCGAGCTCTTTGCAGGTTTTTCCCTGCGCGGTGACCAGCCCAACGTATGGGACTTCGAGCTCGCCGCTGTCGTTTACGCGAAAGCGTTCGGATTTATCGTCGCGATCTTCGACGACGCGGAAGCTGACGTAATCGTTAGGCCCGAGACGTTTTTTGTCGTCCAGCACCGTCATTGAGTTGGTGCGGAGAACGGCACTCGTGGTCGACGGCTCGGCCTCCGTTGCTCGCGGAATAGTGGAGTTCGGTGACGGTTCCTGGGCGCCAAGACGCAGCACGAGCGTCAGCGATGCAAGGGCGGATATTGCAAAGCTGCGTAACGTCATCGTGGCATTCGGCGCTTACCCTAGAAGCTGTAAGTGCCGTCCAAGCCGACGCGATTCTGGCGGTAATCGCGACCTGCGATGTCGCTATCTTTCTGCGTGTATTGATAACGCAGACCGAGAGTGACGTGCTGTGTGAGCTGATAGCCCAGCGTGAGCGCGCCGCCAAAACGATGCAGATGTTCGTTAATAAATCCGCCTGAATCATCGGCGTCCTCATAGAAGAACTCGGTGCCGAGGAGGGTATTGCGGATCAAATTCCAGGTGATGGTGTGCCGGATATAATTCAGGGTGATGTAGTTCGAATTAATCCCGAGCTGGGTTTCGTGACCAGCGCTGAGCGACTGTGTGATCACCGAGTTCAGGCGGTGCGAAATGAGGATGTTCGCGTAATAATCGTTCGCGTTCGGGCGATCCTGGAAGATCGCAAACCCAAAGAGGCGCACCACGCTGTCATCAAAGGAAATGTGCTGATAACCGCCGGCGATGCGCAGCTTGAGATAATTGGTGATCTGAGTTTCGAGGAAGCCTCCGCCGCTTAGCGTGTCGGAGTCGTTCAGGACAACATCATCATAATAGGTGCGGACGTAACTACCTTCGACACCGGCACTGGTTGTATTCGTTAACGAGAAGGAAAGCGTGCCGCTGATTTGATCGGCGTTGCGATTGAGATAATCGAAAGCGCTGGTGGTCGAGATGTAGTTGTAATGGTCGTAATTCAGGGTCACGACCGCCTTGTTGAGATCCCACAGCAGACCGATGCCAGCGTAGTTCTCGAAGCGTCCGTAATCGATCACATTGCTCACTGCCAGCTGCGAAATCGGATCCTGTTGCAGCGAGAAGCGATCATGGAAATTAATGCGGAAATCGCCGACGAAGACGTCGAAAGCAATTTGCGAATTCGGCGCGAGCAGGATGCCGTTCGTGTTCGCATCCGAGTGATCGAGATAAGCGGCGTAGCCCAGCCCGATATCGACGCGCAGGGTATTCAGCTGCGTGATTGGCCACAGCGCATTGATATTTATCTGCGGGCGCAGGATGAAGTCTTCTTCGCGATTTCCGTCGTCTGCGAGGTTAATATTATCGTTGTACTCGATACCCATCGTCGCGCTGAGTCGAAATTTGATCGGCCCGAGCATGAGGTTGTAGGGAATGTTATCGATGTCCTGGCGTCGTGCTTCGGCCGCGGCTTCGCCAGCGAGGGAGGGACGAACGGCGTCCTGCGCTTGTGTTATCGGTGTTGCGACGAACAAGGCGAGTCCGACGAGGACGATCGTTGCAAAGGCGCGGCGGAAGCGTGGTGAAGTGGAAGAGCGACTCATAAGACAGGGTTGCTGATGTTGGTTGTTAGCAGATGCAGTACCACGGCCGAAGCGTGGAAAGTTGGGCTGAAGCGACTGCATGGCATCCATGCCGGAGCCGCTCGATTTAATAGTCATTGGGTTAAGTAGGCGTTATGCCGTGCGGGTTGTAGCTGTATTGCCTCCGTACATCAAGCAAATAAAGGACGCGAAGCCCTTAAAAGAGATGCCCGCCACAAGGCGCGAAAGATTTTGACCCAAAGTGGCGCGGTCTAAGCTTTTAGAGGGACCGTATGAAAAGGTTCGCAATCGTCGGTCACATCGCGTTTCTCGTCACCGCGGCTTTGGTTCTCGGGGCGAATTGCGCCAAGGCGGGACCGTCGGAATCCGCACTCAGCAATGAAGCGAAAAATATCGCTCGCATGAATTGCGGAGCGAATATCCAGGTCACCGCGCCCGACGGTAAATTCATCCGCGTTGAAAGCAACAGTACCGACAGCGCGGCCGTCCTCATCATGGATGACGACACGATCAGTTGCCCTTTAAAAGAAGGCGATACCACATTCATCGTCGCACTCCCGCGCACGTCGGTGCTCGATCGTTTTACTTTCGTGAATGAGAACGCGATTGCAGCTGGCGAATTAAAGATCGCGGTGGCGGGTTACAAAATAGCGGCGAACAGTCCTAAATGGACTGAGGTGGAAGGCAACGTCAGCTTCACCCGGAAGCGTCTCTTCAACGTCTCAATGCTCGGCGTCGAGGCGAAGTACGTGAAACTCTCTTTCCACGTGCAAAAAGAGGGTCGGCTCGCATCGCTCGGTCTCTACGGTGAAGAGTCCATTGAGCAATTCGCGAACCGTACCAGCCACATCATCAAGGCGAGCAACACCGTCTCAACCCGGCGGCTCGAAGACATGGTGAACTTCAATTTTGCGAATCTCTACGCGCGCGCCCGCGTGGTTTACGTCAGCTCGGGCGGCATTCCATCATCGTCGCGGATGATTGATGATGACACGTTGACCTCGTTCCGCTTCGCGAATGGCGATGTTCACCCGACAGTCATCGTTGAGCTCGCGGAGAGCGAGAGAGTCCATCGCGTGAGTGCTCTCTATAAGATGCAGTCCGGCAAGCTCGACGTTTATTTGATGAATGATCTGGGCGCTAACACAGGCGACTTGAGCGGGTTGACCCCCGTCGGGACGGTCGTGGATGCTGGCTCGGGGAAAGCGTCAGTCAATTTCGATCCGCAGGGCGCCCGCTACGTCGCTCTGCGTTGGACGCCGAAAAATGCCGATGGGTTTGAAGTCGCTGAAATCAACGCTTTCGGCGATGTGCCCCTTGCGATGTTGCTCGTCGACCAGGCCCCCGACGTCTATGCCCAGAATACGGTGTTATCGCAGATTAACGGCGTAGGCTCACAGGACTTCAGCAACAGTCTCGGAACTCTGGCCGATCCCCCCGTGCTTGCTCCTGTAAGCCAGTAGTTAGTTGATAATCCCGGCCGCCGTCCGCTGGAGCTCAGCTCGCGCACGTGTAAAGTCGTCCGCACCGACAACGGCAAGTTCGAGGAGACGCTGGCCCAGGTTGCGTTTCCCGAGAGCGACCGCGCGAAGTCGGCCGACCGTGTTCCATTCCAGCGCAGGCTCCGGGACTCGCGGCCGCTTATCCTCTTCAATTGCCACAAAAACGAAGAGCGGCTGATCCTTCTGCTCAAATTCGTAGCTGCGGAAACGTAACTCGTTGTCACCGTCGCGGACATCAACGACGGGCAATTCGCGCGTAAACGTCCGTCCCGCAGCAGGCAAACAAATATCTGGTGAATGGCTGTGCACCAATTGCAGCGACGCGCGAGACGGTTCCCAGCGCGCATAAAATCCCCACCAGCGCAAACCATCGGCATCGCGCCATTCGGCGGAAGAGGCGGTGTCGTAGTGAAGTATGGCGCGCGTTGTTTCAGGAATCGAGAGCCGGTTGACTGTGAAATGTTCGTCTGGCCAGTGCGCGGTCCAGGACGGGACGGCGGCGAGATCGTGCTCGTGACTGCGATACCATGCCTCCGTCCCGACGAAGATAAGCACGAGCCACGCGATCGCCCATGCGTCACTTTTCCACGTCGACCGGTAGAAGTTTGCGTTCGACCTTCGCGCGATCGGCTCACTCTGAGAGCGCCACGCATACGCAATTCCAAGTAATCCGCCTATCCCCAGAAGCAGCGCGATCGATCCGACGACGTCGTGCCAGCGCGCGAGTTCGTCGAATCCACTCCGTGCCGCAATGACGACGAGAGTCGTCGCCCGCGCCGCGTTGCAAGCGAAGACCCAGGCACATCCGACAACCACCAGAAGCGCGCGATGCCTCCGGTTTAGCTGAAAAAACTCCCCGAGTGCGAGAGCGACCATGATGCCCGCCTGCAATGTCTTCACTCCACTGCAGGCTTCGTCGACGCCCACAAATCCGTTTTGCAGCTCAATCACGTTGCCGAGTGGAAGGGCGTTCACGCCGATCCATCCCGCCACCTCTACTGCGCTCCACACGACGCCACGCGTCAACAACTGGACGACGACGTTTTCGAAATGCACTGGCCAGGGAACGGCCACTAAAGCAAAACAAATTGGAAAGCTAAGATGGCCCAGCGCCAACCTTCCGCCGCGTTCATAAATTGCCAAAAAAGTGTAGCCCACGGCGACGGCTGCCAGCGCTAAACCAACAAGGCGCCAGTCCGGATTCGCTTCTTCTAAAAGCCGAATCGGAAATAGAAACAACAGTAGCAGCCAGCGGAACGCAGCTGTCCGCGGAGGGCTCTTTGCCGCGGGAAAATCCGGCCGACCCGACCACCTGAGAAACAGCATGACGGTCGCCAGAAGCGGGACGGCCCAACCGTAATTATACCGGGAGTTCAAAGACCATTCGTAGTGGCAATGCCAGAACAGCCATATCCAAAGCCAGGCTGGGATGGCCACGCCGGCGACGAGCGGAAAACGCATTCCTCCACACGCTAGCGGGAGCGCAGGCATATGTCGACCGGGCATGCCACGTGCTTATAGAAACCATAATTACTATACTATTATGATTCCCTCGCGTTTTCTTTTTCTTACCATCATCGCCTCCATCAGCCTCGCGCATGCATCGCCTTCTGCCGTCGTCGACTGGAGCAGTTCCACTTGGACACCCGGGTCACTCGCAAATTCCTTCGATGTCGATTCAGCTAATCCGGGAACCGACGTTTCGATCACGATCACAGGCGATACCTCGAGATTCCGGCCAAACCCCGGCTCTCAGACCCCGCTTCCTGCGATCGACCAGAAATTCGAAGGAGGAATGGGCAGCCCACAGAGCGCGCTCGACCTCGGAGTCAATTTCCAAAACCTCAATCAGGCCATCACCGTAACCGTCGATTTCTCGGCGCTCTATGCCCAGGGCGTCACCGGCGTCACATTTTCGATTTTCGGGATCGATGCGAGGAGTGGACAGTACCAGGATAAAATCCAATCCATCTCTGCCGTCGGCATGGATGGAAGTATCATCACGCCGACGCTTAGTAACCTCGGGCCGTCAATCATAGTCGCTGGCACCAGCATCGCCCCCGTCCTGAAAGGCGGAGCGCCTGTCCCCAACGCAGGCAGCGGTTCGGGCGACGGCAACGCGACGATCTCCTTCGGTTCGACCGCAATCCGTTCCTTTACTTTTACCTACACGAGCGGAGGTGCGGCACCCGACAACCCGGCCTTCCAGTCGATTGGCATCTCGGACATATCATTCGCGTCGGCGGCGGCGGCGATCACCCCTGTTCCAGAAGCCGGATTCAGCACGGGCACCGCGGCACTTTTCCTCATCGCGATCGTTTCCCGCAAATGGATCGGCGACAAAAAAGTAAGGGACAGCTCCGACGGCTGATTTGCCGTCATTAATCTGATGAACTTGCCTTCATCACACAGCAACCTCGGGTTCGGCAGAATTCTTGCGATGTTCGCGATCGTGCTCTAGGCGTCGACACGAGCGCCTCAGCCATCACCTTGGATGGAATACGGCTGCTTGGGCGCCCGGATCGCTTTCCAATTCATTTAACGTTGATCCGTCCAGCCCAGGAAATGACATCACCGAGTGTGCTGGCAGGCTCGGGAGCGATGATTCGGAATCTAAGAACGCGACGCCTCAGACTGGGTGGCGACGCTGCATAAATTCCTCAGCCAAAGGCGGTAGACGGCAAAAAACGCAGCTGGTCCTCGAACGGAATGGCATAGCTAGTGCTAAAGAAGACTAGGTTTTTCTCCTGTGACCCGTTTTCTTCCGATCCTCGCGATCCTCGTGGTGCTGGTTTCCTGCACCAACGCGCAGGCCATTGTACTCGATTGGGATACCGTCACATGGGCGAACGGGAGTCTCAGTAATTCTTACGACATCAGGGTCGGCCACACAGACGTAAGGCTTTTAGCCTTCGACTTATACAATTTTAACGTAGCAAATCCGCGGGGCATAGTGACTGCTAGAAAGGGCGCTTAGTTCTCCTTATGCCCGGTGTGATTCGTCCAGTTCTGTGTGCGGTGTTGTTCGTACTTCTCGGGACGACAGCGCGTGCTGTTGTCCTGGATTGGGACACAACGACCTGGACGGCCGGTTCGTTGAACAATTCATACGACATCGATCCGTCGAAACCGGGCAATGACATCACGGTGGCCCTCACCGGTAACACCGGCCAGTTCGCACCGAAGAGTGGCTTCACGATTCCCGCCGCGTTGAACATTATCGAAGGTGGTTTAAACCCGGTGGAGAAATCGCTCGTTCTGCACGTGGATCTGGCGAACCAAGCCCAGTCAATCACCACAACAGTCAGCTTTAGCTCACTCTACACCCAGGGCGTAAATAACGTCACATTCACGCTTTTTGATGTCGATTTCAGCAGCGGCAATTTCACGGATCAAATTCGCTCCATTACCGCGCTTTCGATTGATGGCGTCACTCTGATCGCCCCCACGATCACCACCAGCATCGACAACACTCTCACCGGCACCGGCCTCAACCAGGTGGTCAACGGCATCGCGACCAATGCCGATACGGGGGCAACGTCCGGCAATGGAAACGTCACAATCAGTTTCGGCACGAACGCGATCAAGTCTTTCACCTTCACGTACGGCACCGGCGCAACTGCCCCGGCCGACCCGACTACGCAGGGGATTGCTCTGTACGACATCAGCTTCACGCCAATACCAGAAATAAATCCAGCCTGGACCGCATTTGGATCGTGCAGTTTTGCCGTGTTCGGTGCGTTGCTTCATCGCCGCAAAGTGCACCGAGCTCAGATCCGCACCGACGACGCTCTACTTTAGAATCCCGCAGATCTCCGGTCGCGTGCGAACACCTCGTTC
>JBBQHM010000045.1:0-15951 GCA_038323965.1 Chthoniobacterales bacterium
GTTTTGCGACTTCGGCACTGACTGTTTGCGCCTGGCCATCGACGTCCACCAGAAGGTGCGCATCTCCCGGCGGAACCGATGCAACTCCGCGATCCTGTCTCGCCGCTTCCAGGACAAAGGCGTCAGCGATCTCAAGCGCAGACGGCAGAAAACCGTGCACGAAGATTTGCTGCACCGCCGCGGCGGCTTCGTTCATCGTCTTAAAGGCGGCGGACAGAGTCGCGCGCGCGGGCGGATGCGGAATCAAGCGCAACGTAATTTCGGTGACGATCCCGAGCATGCCTTCCGACCCGACGAAAAGACCGACGAGATCGAATCCCGTTTTGTTTTTGTGCACGCGACCGCCGGTGCGCAGGACGTCGCCATTCGCCAGCACGACTTCGAGGCCAACGACGTAGTGCCGCGTGACGCCGTACTTTAAACAGCGCGGTCCGCCGGCGTTGGTCGCGACGTTCCCGCCAATGGTGCAGTGCTCGAGGCTGGCCGGATCAGGCGGATAAAAAAGTTTCTGTTTCCGCACTTCGGCCTGCAAAAGACCGGTGATTACACCCGGCTCAACCACTGCCACCGCATCGCCAAAGCTGATATCTTTGATGCGATCCATCCGCGCGAGCGAGAGCGCGATTCCGCGACGAACAGGCACGCAGCCGCCGACGTAGCCGTAACCCGCGCCGCGGGCGGTAACTGGAATTTGCTGCTCGTTGGCAAACCGCAGGAGCGCGCTGACCTGCTCCGTCGTTTGTGCGAAGACGACAACTTCCGGCGCTTCGTGCGCGAACCACTTATCGCCGGAATGCGCGTCCAGCGTTGCCGCGTCGTCCGCAACGATGTCCTGGCCGAGCAACCGACGAAGTTCGTCGGCGATCACATTCCAACGATCTGGTAACCGCCATCTACGTAGATGACCTGACCGGTGATTGCAGCAGCGCCGTCGCTGGCGAGGAAGACCCCGGTTTGCCCCAGCTCCGCGGGATCGCAACTGCGCCTGAGAGGCGCGCGTTCCTGGTAGTGCTTGAGCATTTGCATGAGGCCGCTGACGCCGCGTGCCGCCAGCGTATTCACGGGACCGGCCGAGATGCAATTCACTCGGATTTTCTTCGGCCCCAGGTCGTAAGCGAGATAGCGGGCGCTCGCTTCTAACGAGGCCTTGGCAACTCCCATGACGTTGTAGCCGGGGACCACTTTCTCCGCGCCGTAATAAGTCATCGCGATGATGCTTCCGCCATTTGTCATCAGCGGCGCGGCTTCACGCGCGAGCGCCACCAGCGAGTAAGCGCTGATGTCGTGTGCGATCTTGAACGCGTCGCGCGAAGTATTCAGGAACTGACCCTGCAATGCTTCCTTCGGGGCGAACGCGACGGAATGCAGCAGTAGATCAACGCGATCAGTCTGCCCGCGCACCTGTTCGAAAAACTTCGTGATGTCCGCGTCATTGGAAACGTCGCACGGATAGAGCGGAGTCTCCGTGCCGAACTCGCCGACAAGTTCCGCGACGTTTTCCTTCAGCCGCTCGCCCTGGTAGTTGAAAATCAACTTCGCTCCGGCCGCCGCCCAGGCCTTGGCGATCGCCCACGCGATGCTTCGCTTATTGGCGACGCCGAAGACAACGCCGGTTTTACCAGCTAAAACTTGGTCCGTCATAACGCGAGATGATACGCAGCTTTAGACGCCAGCGAAAGCGCCCGTCATCCCGAGCGAAGTCGAGGGACCCCGGCGCAGTAGATTAAGGTTTCGCCACGGGGTCCCTCGGCTTCGCTCGGGATGACAGAGGTGTTCGCGCTACTCTCTCTGCGTCATCCCGAGTCGCGCAGACGGCGAGGGACCTCACTACCGGTCATGCGTTACGCGATTTCGAATGAATCAAGACCGACCACGGGGTCCCTCGACTTCGCTCGGGATGACCAATGATTTAGCACGCGATCGCGTGACGCTGGCAAACCCCTGAAAGTAATTCCCAAAGCGAATTCAGGACGCGGTCGACGGCGATGAAAACACCCACGCTGTTTTCGCCAGTCACATGTTTGGCGAGCATCTCGCGCTCGGCAGCTGCATGCTCGCGATCAGCCTCGATGTGCACGCTGAAATACTCGTACGTAGCCGGGTCATTAAATCCGTAATGCTTTTGCAGTCCATCGATTTTCGATTCCGAGACTGCGGGAATCTGGCTTTCATAGGCATAGAGAGCCGCGAGACCTTCGGCCGTTTCTGTCGTGCTGCAGACGGAGCGAAATGTTTCGATCAGATTGCTCGTTTCGCTCTCGGCTTTGGTGGCTCGGACTTCTGCACGTGAGACTCCGAGCGATTCAGCAAATCGCAGCCACAGCTCGGGATGATTTGGTGCGCCCGCTTCTTCATCGATCAGGTTATTGAGCAGCTGTTTTCGCGTGGGCTGATCCTCGCAGCGCGAATGCACGGCCGAGAGATAAGTCGGGAATGCCGCAACATGTTGATAATATTGCGCGCCGTAGTCCCGGAGCGCTTCGCGGCTCAACTCACCCCGTGTCCACGCGAGATAGAAAGGATGTTTTAGCAAATGTTTCGCTGCGATTTTTTGATCGATGGCTTCGAGATAAGTGTTCATGTCGATGCCGCGAATCCTGCTCCATCCACTGAAATTGAGAAGTCTTTTATTGAGCCAACCGCAGGATGTGCTTGATGCCTCGGATTGGAATTACCACCCAGTCCGGACGGTTATTTAGCTCGTAGGCAACTTCGTAGACGGCCTTATCGAGAAGATAAGCCTCCAGCGAAATGCGAAGATCCTCGGCGTTCGCGGGAATGAAGGAGGCGCCGCGGGTGCTTTCCAGGTACGACTCCAGAAATACCTGTCCCATGCGGGCATACCAGATATCGGCCCAATGCTCGAGGAACGGGATGTCCTCTGTGCGCATGGCAGGTTGCCAGAGCGCGCTGTAAGCCGCGTACTGAAACGAGCGCATCATCCCGGCCACGTCGCGCAAGGAGGAGCGCTTTAACCTGCGTTCGCTCAACGGCCGCGCGGGCTCGCCCTCGAAATCGAGGATGACAAAATCCTTTCCGGTGTACAACACCTGGCCGAGGTGATAATCGCCGTGAATACGAATTTTCATGGCCGTCGATCGGCGATCGAGAATGCGTCGTTCCTGCGCGAGAACCTGCTCCTCAGCTTCGAGCACCTCCATCGCTTCACCACGGAATTTTTCCGGCACCGCCGGCATTTTTTTCTCCAGTAACTCGAAAGCACGACGCGTCAGGGCACGCATGTTCTGGAAGACCGAGCGTTGCGCCATGGTATTGAACGCTTCCGGCGCGAAGGCCGACTCGTCGTTCCGAGACGCCAGCGCAAGGTGCAGCTCTCCGGTACGCTGCCCGAGAAGCTTGGCGCGCTCGGGATAAACTCCTCCGATCAGATCATTGAGCAGCTGTTCCGGCGGGGCGGTATCGTGCTGGAGTCCGGCTTTCTCGGCCAGCACCCGCTCGTAAAAACGACCGACGGAATCGAGGGTAAAGGTCCAGGCATCACTCTCAGCTGCGACCGCATCCTGCAGCAGGCAAACGACTGTCGTCCCGGATTTCGAGCGTCGATATTCAAGAGCACCCTGGAACGAAGGGACGTTGGCAAAGCTTGCGCGCTCAGTGAGAAAGCGCGTGATCTCCACATCGGGATTAGCGCCGTCCTCGACTTTTCGATACAGCTTCAGGAAGAATTTTCCGTCGAAAACCATCGAGCAGTTGCTCTGCTCGGCACCAATCAGTTGCGATTGTTGCGGCGCGTCCAGGTTCGACGATTCGCGGGCGACTCCCACCAATTCCCCAACCCCGCTTTTCGCACCGGCCGCCGACAAAATTGCGGTGAAGAGCCCCTTGCGGAATTCGTCATTCCAGGTCGCATCGTGCAGAACCGCAGACTTTCGTCCATCGAACTGTGCGATGACCGCCTGCGGTGACAACTTCAAAAGTTTTCGCGCCGACTCCCCCGTCGCGATCCGAACCGGCAACGCGTACGTCTCGGTCGGACCATCAAGGTAATTCACCTCGACGAACCAGAAGCGCGAGCGCGCATCATCCGGCGACGTAATTTCCTCGGTAATTCGCATGTCGCGCAACGTCCTGGCTTTCCCGCCAAACCATCGGCAGGCGCTCACGTAGGAGGGCAGAATTTGTCGCTCAATCGCAGGGCGCTGCGCTTCTAAAAGCGATGCAATTTCAGCTTCCGCCGCCAGCGTCGGAATCCGCCGCTCCTTTGAAGTTGCGACTTCCGTCGATTGCGGCTGCAGGCAAAACCAATAGTAGGCGTGCGGACCGAGTGTAATCGGATACGCACCTGACCTGATCGATGGGAATGCGTTTTGGCTGAAGACTTCGGTGACGGTGTTGCCAGCGAAGCGCGTGAGATCGAGCTCCGCAGCCTGAGCGAAACGTGAAAGGTTTGCCACCACCAGAACCGTCTGATCTTCGTGTCGCCTAACGAAAGCTAGAACTTTGGGGTTGTCCGGAAAAAGGAACTCCAGTGACCCCCGCGAGAACGCCCTGAAATTCTTTCGCATCGCGATGACGCGGCGCGTCCACCAGAGCAACGACGAGAGGTTACGCTGCTGGTTCTCGACGTTGATCGCCTCGTAGTTGTATTCCGGATCAATGACGATCGGGAGAAAAAGCTGCTGCGGATTCGCCTTGGAAAAACCAGCGTTGCGATCCGGCGACCATTGCATCGGCGTGCGGCAGCCATTGCGATCGCCCAGATAGATATTATCCCCCATCCCGATCTCGTCGCCGTAGTAGAGAACCGGCGTGCCGGGCATCGAAAAAAGCAGGACGTTCAGGAGCTCGATCTTGCGCCGATTATTTGCGAGCAAGGGTGCGAGGCGTCGGCGAATTCCGAGGTTAATCCGAGCGCTCGGGTCGTTGGCATAAACCCGCCACATGTAATCACGCTCTTCATCGGTCACCATTCCGAGCGTGAGCTCGTCGTGATTGCGCAGGAACATTGCCCACTGGCAGTTGTCGGGAATCGCCGGCGTCTGATCGAGAATATCGATAATTGGAAAGCGATCCTCCATCTGCAGCGACATGAACATCCGCGGCATGAGCGGGAAGTGAAAATTCATGTGCGTCTCATCGCCATCGCCGAAATAGGCGACGGCGTCTTCCGGCCATTGGTTCGCCTCGGCCAGAAGCATGCGGCCGGGATATTTGCGATCGATGTGCGCGCGAAGTTTCTTCAGGTAAGCGTGCGTCTCGGGGAGATTTTCGCAATTAGTTCCTTCGCGCTCGTACAAGTACGGAACCGCATCGAGTCGCACTCCATCGACGCCCATATCCATCCAGAAATCGCAGACCTTTTCTACGAATTGATGGACGGCAGGATTATCAAAATTTAAATCCGGCTGGTGGGCATAAAAGCGATGCCAGTAATAGGCGTTGGCCACGGAATCCCACGACCAGTTCGAGGTCTCGAAGTCCTTGAAAATGATCCGCGCATCCGGGTACCGATTCGCCGTCTCACTCCAGACATACATCTCGTGCTCCGCTGATCCTGGCGCGGCGCGACGTGACTTTTGAAAAAGCACATTCTGGTCTGAGCTGTGATTGATCACGAGCTCGGTGATGACGCTTAGATTCCGCTCATGCGCCGCCTCAAGAAACGCGCGGAAATCGTCCAACGTCCCGTAGTTTGGATTGACCTCGAAATAGTCCGCGATGTCATAGCCGTCGTCCTTCAGCGGAGAAGGATAAAACGGCAGGAGCCAGATCGCAGTGACGCCGAGTTCCTGGAGATAATCGAGCTTCTCGATCAGGCCGCAGAAATCGCCAATCCCGTCGCCGTTACTGTCGTGAAATGTCTTCACATGCAGCTCGTAGATCACCGCATCTTTAAACCAGAGCGGATCGCGAGCTGGTATTTTGCGACGAGGCGGCATGCGGTCTCTACGTTTGCAGATCAATCGGACACCGCAACGGCCGTGCGAGCGTCACTTTTACACGGAACACGGCCCAACCCCGGCCACGTTCCACGGAAGTGGGAAGGACTCCAAAATTAAACCGCCGGCTTTTTTTTGTACAAGCAAAAGCGGTGGACGAACGAACCGCTGCACCTTACAGCTTCATACCCTCGATGAAATTGAAGCGCGAATCGCATCCCGCTCTGGCCAACGACGCATATTCCAAGGCTACATAACGAAACTTTAGCAATGCCCAAACGTCGAACCATGTTAGCGGTCGAGCCATCTGAAGACGAGCCAGCGCGTCCGAAATTTCCGGCTTCAACTCCGCAATTGGAGCCGGGCGCGCCGACCGATCTTGATCTCATGCTCGCGATTCAGGAGCGGGATCCGGAGGCGCTTTCGCAGCTATACGATCGCTACAACGGAATTCTTAAAGCGCTCATTCTGCGGGTCGTTCATAACGAGGCCGAGGCTGATGATCTTCTCCAGGAAATCTTCATGGAGATTTGGAACCAGGCTAAAAATTTTTCCGCACAAAAGGGCAAACCGCTCGGTTGGATGGTTACACTTGCCCGTCGCCGAGCGATCGACGGTCTGCGAAAAAAACAGGCCTACGCCCGAGCGGGGGAAAGGCTGCAGAGCGAGACTGAGCAGCAGCCGGACGCGTGGGTGCATAATGCGACGGAGGAGGAAATTGACTTCGCGGATACTAGAAAACTGGTGCGCAATGTCATCAATGGGCTTCCTCCGGCGCAGCAGCAGGCGATCGAACTGGCATTTTTTCGCGGGATGAGTCAGCGCGAAATCGCCGCGAAAACGAATACACCATTAGGCACGGTCAAAACGCGGCTCGAATTAGGGCTGAAAAAGATATACGACGGCCTGAAGGAGCTAAAAGATGAACTTTGATGAGTTTCAGAACCGCGCCCGGCTTTACGTCATTGGCGCGCTTGACTCTGAAGAGCTGGCGGAATTTGAATTAGCGCGGAAAAAACTCGGGCGCCGTGCCGAAGATGCAATCGCGGAGTCCTATGCGCTGCATGAAGCCTTCGCCCTCAGCTTACAGCCCGCGAAAGCGGCGGATAAAATCAAAGATCGCCTGATGGCGATGGTGCGCGAACGCGAAAAATCCTAGTCCTCGCCTCCGCCGTAGCCGAGGACCTGACGCAGGATGCATTCCTGCAGAAATCCATAAAAGTTTACCTGAAATAAGCTGAGATCGCGCCGCGATCCGATCGGCGACCGGAAATGGTCGCCAAGTTCCTCCTCCGTAAAATCGTTCTTACACGCCAGCACCAGACGTGCCCGGTTAAGCGCGTTGAGCCAATCGTCAGCGTGCGCCACCGGAATCGATAACGTGCAATTCGAGAGTTTGTGCCTGGCGCCGTTGAGCTGAAGCAAATCATCCGCCACCGTTGCCGTTGCTCCGTCAAACAAACGCCGCAGCTCAGGCTCAACGTAGTTTTTCCATTCCGCGCAAAGCTTCTCTTCAGGCGCGTTCATCGGCGGACTAAAAATGCGTGCCGCGGCCGCATCGTTCTCGTCGGTTAACGCACTTTCTGGAATCTGCCGGAGCAGCTCCGCCAGGAACGGGTCCAGCTGCGCAATCTCGAGGGCGTCGTCGCGTTTACAAATCTCCATCGCTCAGCCTGCTTTCTCGATCGTAGCGAGCAGTAAATATCCGTGCAGCTGCTGCACATAAAGCTCCGCTCGTTCCCGAACGCCGCTCCACAGAATCGAACGGCCATTCTGATGTACTTCCATCATATGTTGCTCCGCCTTTTCCCGCGGATAACCAAAAACGCGCTGGAAGGCCATCGTCACGTACGTCATCAAATTAATCGGATCGTTGTGCACCACCACCTGCCAAGGCACATCGAGAAAATCCTTCGTTTTCGATTCGGTGACAGGCGCATCGATGATCGCGCCTTCGCTCGAACAGACGGGAGAGGATCTCTGCGCGACCATTCGCGCGGGAATTGGCTGGTGGCCACGCCGCGCACTCATAGTCCACGAAGTTACCACGCGCCCTCCGCGGTTCAAACGAGGTCCGCGACGATGCGTTTCTGCCTGCGAGTCATGCGCGCCGCGTCCCGCGCGGTGCGATCGTCGAATCCATGCAGATGCAGCAGACCGTGCACCGCATAGAGGCATAATTCGCGGTGAAGCGACGATTCAAAAGCACGGGCCTGTCGCGCGGCGGTTTCGACACTGATCACGATCTCACCGTGCTCGAACGTAATCACGTCCGTAGGACCGGCGATCCCCATGAACTGCCGATGAATCTCCGCGATGCGTTTGTCGGAAACCAACACCACGTTAATGGAAGCCAACGTCTTCAGCGCACTTTGACCGGGTGCCCGGAGAGCGCGGCACGCTGCCAGCGCAGCCTGAGAAAATTTCGTGAGTTTGCCGATTGCCACACGACGGCGTTGCCGGTTGACCACATGGACCATCCCCTGCGTTGCCAGCTTCCTCGCCTTCACGTCGCATGCAGCGCGCATTTCGGCTGCGTTTTTGAATTTAAATGACGCAGCTGCCGGTAAAGTTCTTCCAGTCTCGGGACGCGTGCGCCCGCGGTCTTCGCGCGCCGAAGCGGTTCACCCCAGATGGCATTGAGTTCAATCGGACGTCCCGCCTCATAATCGAGCAGCGTGGACGGCTTATAGGGACCCATCGTTTCGCTACGCACGATCTGTTGCTCGATGACCGCTTCATCCAACGCATGTCCGCAGGCTTTTGCGGCGGCTACCACCTCACGCATCAGGACACGCGTTTGTGCGCGAAGATCGTGGTCGGCTAAAATCTGTTCGGTGTTGAGCCCACCGGCGGTCACAGACAAGCCGTTAAAGGGAATGTTCCAGACGAGCTTCCGCCAACGCTCCATCGCCAGATCGTTCGTCTCGCTACATGAAAGCCCAGCGGTCTTAAATTGACCGACGACAAGAGCGAGTCCCTTCGCGCATTCCGGAACGAAAGCGCCAAGTTGGACATGTCCGCTATCGTAACTTTCGACCACGCCAGGCGCGACGCGGATGAGACAGGCAAAGCAGAGTCCCCCCAGGATACGATGCGCACCGAAGTGGCCGGCCAGGAATTCGTCGTTGCCTAAACCGTTCTGTAACGTGACCAGCAAAGTGTGTTCGCCAATGACGGGCGGCAGCAGATCAAGCAGATCTGCATTCGACGTCGTCTTTACTGAAATCAAAACAATGTCGCAAACGCCGATATCCGCAGTTCGGGCATAGGAATTCACCAGGGGTAGAATGAAATCTTCGTCCAAGCCGCGGATGGTAATTCCCTCTCGCTGAACGACTGCGAGATCGCTGCGCAGCAAAAAATGAACATCGCCCCCAGCTCGAGCGATTTTCGCTCCGTAATAAAGACCGATCGCGCCCGCTCCGATGACGGCAAGGCGCGGCCGAGCATCTACCGCTGCGGACATCAGGCCGGCGGGCGTTGTTCGGATTGGAAATTCCGCGTGATCAAGCGCGCGCCTTTATTGAAAGTGAAATAAGCCCACGCCCATTGCAGCACCACGGCTGCGCGATTGCGGAATCCGACGAGGAAAAGCACGTGAACAAACAACCACACGAGCCACGCGGGAAATCCGCTCAGATGCACCGCATGCAAATCGGCGACCGCTTTATTTCTGCCAATCGTGGCCATGCTTCCTTTGTCCCAATACCAAAAGCGACGCGGACGTTCGCCGTCGATCATCCCTAGAATATTTTCTGCGGCGTGGCGCCCTTGTTGAATCGCTACTGGCGAAACACCGGGTAACGGCGCGCCGGTTTGATGCGGGAAGTTTGATAGGTCGCCAACCACCTGCACCTCGGGATGCCCAGGAATCGTTAGGTCCGCATTCACCATCACGCGTCCCGCGCGATCCACCGGAACGCCAAGGCTCGCGCCTACGGACGACGCCGTGTTCCCTGCCGCCCAGATTTTTAGTCGGCAGGGAATAAACTCGTCGCCCACGTTGAGGCCCTCCTCCGTCAGGTTCGTCGCGTGCACGCCGGTGCGGACTTCTACTCCGAGCTGTGCCAGCTGATTCATCGCGCTGATCCGCAAATCCTCCGGGAACGAAGCGAGGACGCGCGGTTCGCCTTCAATCAGAATGACGCGCGCCGAGGAGGGATCGATATGCCGAAAATCGCGAGCCAGAGTGTAGCGCGCGATCTCCGCGATCGCCCCCGCCATTTCCACTCCCGTTGGCCCGCCGCCCACGATCACAAAGTTCATCGCGGCACGTCGCGCGGCTTCGTCCGTTGTTTTTTCCGCGAACTCGAACGCCATCAAAAGGCGCCGCCGGATTTCCACCGCGTCTTCCAGGCTCTTCAAACCCGGCGCCAGTCGCTCCCATTCCGGATGACCGAAGTATGAATGCCGCGACCCCGTCGCGAGGATCAGGTAGTCATATCGCAAAGTGAGATCGCCGGCCACGACGGTGCGGGTCTGGACGTCAACGCTCTGCACTTCCGCCAGGATCACCTCCAGGTTGCGACACTTGCTCAAAACGCCCCGAATTGGCGCAGCGATATCTGCAGGAGAAAGCGCCGCCGTCGCGACCTGATAGAGCAATGGCTGAAAGAGATGATAGTTCGCGCGGTCGATGACCGTGACGTTCACCTCCTGGCAGGCGAGTTTCTTGGCCGCCTCCAGACCGCCGAACCCGGCGCCGATAATGACCACATTTGGGCGTGACGAATTGTCGTTTTCCACAAGATCAATCTCCGCGTCCCGCCCCGGGACGCGAGTATATTGTGAAGCACAACGTCGCGGAACGCACTTGCTCCCGGCGCTTGCTCTCGTATCTTGCGCCGCTTATGCCGAAATCGATTGCCCGTAGCAAGACGCGCAAAGCTGTTGCCAAGCGTTTCAAGATCACCGCAACCGGTAAGGTCATGCGGCAACACGCCTCTCGCCGGCATTTGATGTCGTCGAAGAATTCCAAGCGGAAACGTCAAATGGCGAAAAGCAGTGTCACCGACTCGACCGACGTCGCGCGCATCAAGTCCAATCTTCCGTTCGGTTAAACGGTTACGGGCGTGAGACCGGCTCTTCGGTCGTCGTGGTAGTGGTCGTTGATTGCGTTCGAGTGATGGTCAGCGGCCTCGCGTCCGGCGCTGGCTGCGGACTATAAAGATCACGCCGGTTTGCGAGGGTGGTGCAGGAAACTTCCGCGCACAGCAAAACGAGAAGCGCAGCCCATTTCATCGCGCGATGGAAACAGAAGCGACGGGAGCTGTCAACGTGCGGCCGAGTTGCGCGAATCTCCAATCGCAGCAACGTTACTTTTCCGTCAGGGGCTATGGATTGAGGACTTACGAATCCCGCCAGGGCAGGAATGCAGCAACGGTAGTTTGATTCTCCTTGCCGTAGTTCTCTGGCGGTTTTTTTCTTATCGGCAGAGATGAAACTGCTGACGATCAAAACCGCACGCTTCAGTGTCATCGTGGAAAAGTGCGGCGCACCGGAAGCCTATACACTCTGGCAAAAACCTGCAGCTGATCGCCACTTCCAATCGCTTTTGAAAAATTCTCGCGTCATCACTGTTCGCGCATCAGCCACCGGCACTGATTTCGGCGAAGTTGGATTCTGCAAGAGTAAGACGGCGACCTATCTTGTTTTCCCGAAATCGCTGAAACGCTTCGAGGGAAAACGCGTTGTGGGCATCGATTGGAAATTGCTGGCGAACTCATGAGCGCGAAACAATTGACGCCCGAAGAGTTGGCGCGCTACTCACGGCAAATCATTCTGCCGGAGATCGGTGTTGCCGGTCAGCAGCGCTTGAAAGCCGCGCGCGTTCTTTGCATTGGCGCGGGCGGTCTTGGCTCCCCCGTCACAATGTATCTCGCCGCCGCTGGGGTTGGCCGGATCGGTATCGTCGATGACGACGTGGTTGAGTTATCCAACCTGCATCGGCAGTTGCTCCACGCGACGGCGGACATTTCGCGGCGTAAGATCGACTCCGCGAAAGAGACTCTCGATGCTTTAAATCCGGCAGTCGAAATCGACGTCCAGCCGCTTCGATTCAACTCGGAAAACGCGGAGAAGTTGATCGCGGATTACGACATCGTAATTGACGGCTCGGATAATCTGGAGACGCGATACGCCTCCAACGATTCGTGCGTTAAAATGTCGAAGCCGAATGTTTACGGCTCCGTCTCGCGCTTCGAGGGTCAGGCGAGTGTTTTTGCCCCTCATCTCGGCGGCCCCTGTTACCGCTGTCTCTTTCCTGATCCTCCGCCGAAAGGAAGCATTCCGAGCTGTGCGGAAAATGGCGTTCTGGGCGTAATGCCGGGGATCATCGGAAACATTCAGGCGCTCGAGGCGATCAAATTAGTCGTTGGAATGCCGGGCGGGTTGATCGGTCGACTTCTGCATGTCGATGGCGCGTCGATGCGTTTCCGGGAATTCAATCTTCGCCGCGACCCGGCCTGTCCGACCTGCGGCGCTATTCCCGCCGGGACTCAACGCAGCGCCAAGCCCGTGGCGAATGTCATTCCAAGCATCTCAGTTGATGAATTGAAGACGCGGATGGCTTCCGATTCGCCGGTGTTGCTGGTCGATGTTCGTGAAGCGTTCGAGCGCGAAATCGCGATGATCGAGCCTTCGAAGTTTATCCCACTGCGTGAGATCAGCAGTCGGGCAGAGGAATTGCCGCGCGATCGCGATATCGCCCTCATTTGTCACACCGGAGTGCGAAGCGGCATGGCGGTTGAGATGCTGCAGCAGCTTGGTTTGACTCGTCTCTGGAATGTTGAGGGCGGCATCGAGGCGTGGGCGGTTCACATCGAACCCGACATGCAGCGTTACTAATTGGCAGCATCGGCGTCCGTCGATATCGATAAATCTGATCGCGTAGCTGGAGCCGACTTTGAGTGTCGCTGGTTGCATGCAAAATGCCGTGCTAGCGAGAATCACCGAAAAGATTTGAATGGCTGCGCGCATGAACCGCAGACACGTTGGCGAAATGGGAGGCAGCTACAAGCTAACGATTCTGGCCGCGAGCAGCGCGGCCGTTCTCGCTCTCGTTACGAGCGGCTGCGATCGGATGATGACTCCGCACGGAAAACAAATCATCCGCGATGCCGATACGAAAGCGGCAGAGGGAGATTACGCGACAGCGATCACGCTGTACGAACAGGCACTCGATGCTTCCAACGCGGCTGCTGACATCCATTACAAACTAGCAGTTCTTTACGACGATAAGTTGAGCGATCCGCTGAACGCGATTCATCACTTCAAACGTTATCTCATGCTCGCGCCGACAGGTGCACGCGCGCCGGAAGTAAAAAGCTTCATCAAGCGTGATGAAGTTGCGCTCGCGACCAGCTTGTCCGGCGACTCCATCGTGACGCGTGGCGATGCTGCGCGCTTAAGGAATGAAAATCTGGCTCTACGAAAAGAGCTCGAAACCGAACGCGCCAAAGGACATCTCGCTGCCTCCGAGAAAACGCCCACTCACTCAAAAAAAACATCGCCCAAGAAGCGCGCTACTCCCTCCTCCCGTTGACCGGAAAGCGCGCGCCGCTGTCCGCTGCTGCGATAACAAAGAACCCATATGTCCACCCGTAATCCCGCGACCAAAACGATAGCCCGCATCGCGCCCGATGTCGGCTGGTTGCCGATGAGCTTTGTCAATGTCTACTTCGTGGGCCGACCGGGCGCGCCGTGGATCCTGGTGGACGCTGGATTTCCGGGTCGCGCGAAGCACATCATGGATGCCGCGGAAGCGCGATTCGGAGGCGGCGCCAAACCGGAGGCAATCATCCTGACGCACGGACATTTCGATCATGCCGGCTCAGCGCTGGAACTGGCGATGAATTGGGACGTCCCTATTTATGCGCACCGTTTGGAAATGCCGTATCTGACCGGCCGGTCGGATTATCCGCCACCGGATCCGACTGTCGGTGGTGCGATCGCTTTCCTTTCGCGCTTCATGCCGAACCGAGCGCGCGATCTGCGCGGTTATCTTCGCGAGCTTCCTGCGGTGGAAGTGCCCGGCGCTTCCGGCTGGCAATGGCTGGCGACACCGGGGCATTCGCCCGGTCACGTCTCGCTCTTCCGACCGTCAGATCGCGTCCTGCTGGCGGGCGATGCTTTCGCCACGATGAATATGGATTCCTGGACCGGACTCGTTTCCGCCCGGCAGGAACTCGCCCGGTCGAGTTCGCCGTTTAATTGCGATTGGACTGCCACCCGGGCATCGGTTTCGGAGCTGGCGCGTTTACGGCCAAATGTGATCGGTGCCGGGCACGGAATCCCCATGTCCGACCCGGACCTGGCGGTACGACTCGAGGCTTTTGCGAATCGCTTCCTCGCGCCGCGGCGTGGGCGTTATGTTCGCCACTCAGCGATCACGGACGAAGACGGAGTCGTGTCGCTTCCGCCCGCGCCCTTCGACCCGGTGCCATTTGCGACCGCGGCAGGTCTGATAACGGCGGGGATCGCACTGGGGTCCGGCTCGCTCAATGGACTGCTGGGAAAGAAGCGTTAAGGGACCTGGCTGCGGCCAGAGGGAATTCACGGGCGGTCTCGCCAGACCAATACGGCCTGCGCCGCCGATCGGCCAAAACCCCCTTTTTGCCTCGACGCCCTCCCAATTTTCAATTACAAATGTGTGAGTAAGAGTTTTGGGCCTACATGTGGGGCCAAGACACGAACGGAGTTCCCCTATGAAAATGATGCTTCCCCCTTCAGCTTTCGGCAGTTGTCTTCGTCCCCGACCAAGGGTGCGCACTTTATTTGCGGTCGCCTCTGTAGCGATGTTTCTGCTGCCGCTGAGCCTTATCGCCGGAATAAGCGGCAGCCCGAGCCCGAGTCCCAGTCCCAAGGCGCTAATCCTCGCAGAAACGGTCAACGGCGGCAGCGCCAGCCAAGAGGCGGTAGCGGCTCAGAACGCGGGCTTTGAGGTCGTCGTCGTCGATGCTACTACATGGAGCGCGATGACTCAGGCGGAATTTGCCGTATATCGCGTGTTGATCTTCGGCGATCCATCCTGCAGTTCGGTTCAGCAAACCGTTTTCGACACGGCGTCAACTTGGGTGCCCGTTGTCATGGGCACGGCGGTGCATGTAGTTCCAGGCAATCGAATCCTGATCGGGACTGATCCGGTGTTCCACAGTCAACCGGGTGGGATAAAGCTAATCAACGATGGTGTTGCCTTCGCGGGCAATCTGCCCGGCCGTACCGGTTTGTATTTCGATGCTACCTGCGATGGATACGATCATAACGCTGGCTTGGTGGGTCTCCTGACCCAACTCAGTATCGGCACAGGAAGTTGGACGGAAAACGTGAGTCCTCCTTGTGCCGGAACCGTAGGACAGGTTGCCACCCATCCGTCTTTTGCCGACCTTTCCAGCGGCGAGCTGCAAGGCTGGGGTTGTTCTGTTCACGAAACTTTTCCGACCTTTCCTGATGACTGGAATGCACTCTTCGTCGCGACTGATACCGAGAGCCATCCGACTTGTGGCACGGATCCCAGCACGGCACAGACTGTGTGCGGCGAAGCTTACATTCTGATTGCCGGCACCGGGATCACAGTCACCTCGCCCGACATCAGTCTCACGCCGGCTGAAGCGACGAATCCAGTCGGCACTAGCCACACAGTCACCGCGCACGTGAGCCTGAACGGCGCACCGGTCTCGGGGCAGTTGGTCACGTTTACTGTCACGGGTCAAAACAATGGCGTGAGTGGGACTTGCGGGAATGGAAGCGATAGTGCCCCATATCCCGGTCCACGATCTGCGGCAGCATCGGATTGCACCACCAATGGGGTGGGCGACATATCGTTTACCTACCACGACAATAACGGTGCCGGCGATGACACCATCACCGCCAGCTTTACCGACGGTAACGGCACCAAACAGCAGGCGACCGCCATCAAGCATTGGACTGGCGGCTCTCCCTGCGATTCTGATTCCACCAACCCTACGATCACAGCGCCTGCCGACACCGTCGTTGATGGCAATATCGACGGATCTTGCGGTGCGAACGTGGATCCTGGCACCCCAACGGC
>JBBQHM010000046.1:0-15784 GCA_038323965.1 Chthoniobacterales bacterium
TATCTGATGCAGCACCCGCTCCTGGCGGCGCTCAATATTCTCAGCGTTGCTATTGGCGTCGCGGTCTTTCTCGCAGTGCAGCTGGCGAATGAGAGCGCAGCGCAGGCCTTTCGTTCGACCATCGATTTCGTCGCCGGCAAATCGGACTTGGAAGTTTCAAACCCATCGTCGGATGTGCCCGAGGATTTGTTGCCGAAAATTTCGCAGGATCCAGACGTGGTCGCGGCGACGCCACTGGTGCGCGGCATTGTCACGCTGCCGGATTACCCGGGCGAATACCTGGACATTCTCGGCATTGATTTTTTTACGGACGCCGCCTTCCGGATGTTCGAGCTGACGGACGCCGACGCGCGAAACTTCGATGTCTTTCGCTGGCTGCGTGGTCCGGATGTTATCGCAGTCTCGGAGCGGTTCGTCGCAGACCATCGACTGCAGATTGGCGATCGGTTGCGCTCAAGCGTGAACGGTAAGCGCGTTGATCTCACGATCGGTTTTATCATGCGCGGCACCGCCAGCGGCGCTGCCGAAGCGCACTTTGCCGCGATGGACATCGGCTGGGCGCAGGAACTCTTCGATGCGCCGACGAAATTGAACTCGATTCAAATCAAGATTCGTCCCGGGATCAATCGTGCCGGTGTCATGAAGCGGTTGACCGCGACGATGCCGGCGAATGTTTTCGTCGCGCCGCCGCAGCGTCGAAGCGAGCAGATCGAAAAAATCGTCGGCAGTTTTCAATTGAATCTTACCGCGCTTAGCCTCGTCGCACTGCTCGTCGGTGTGTTTCTCATTTACAACACAGTCTCCGCGTCGGTCGTGCGTCGAAGGCGAGAGCTCGGAGTGCTGCGATCACTCGGCGTGTCATCCGGTCGAATTCAAACGCTCTTTATCATGGAGGCGCTCCTGCTGGCGAGCGTCGGCACGTTGCTCGGATTGATCCTGGGAACTCTTCTGGCCCGTTCTCTGATCGCGACGGTGTCACATACAATCTCGTCGCTTTATCTTCTGGTTAGCATTCAAAACCTTTCCGCGAATGCCGGCGTCTACCTCGCAGCGACGGCTGTTGGAATTTTTTCGGGTGGTTTGGCGGCTTGGATACCGGCGCGACGCGCGGCGTCGTTAGAGATCGCAGCGACATTGCGCCCTGATATCAGCCTGCCAGAACGAAGCTCCTCAGTCGTCTGGAACGTGGTAGCGATCGCACTGTTAATCTGCGCGATTTTTGGCGCGTGGTGGGCGCTGGCGATAGGGCCACCCATCGTGGGATTCGTCTCCGCGTTTTGCACATTGGCGGGATTTTCGTTCTTCGCACCAGCTGCGATTCGTCTCTTCGCGCGAGCGATAGCCCTCGTTCTCAGGCGCACCGGCAGGGACTTTCTCACGTTGCCCCTCGCGTCGGCGCACCTGGCGCGTTCGCTCGGCCGAAATTCTGTCACGGTCGCAGCGTTGGCTTCTGCCGTGGCCATGACAATCGGAGTTACCGTCATGATTTTCTCATTTCGTAAAACGGTCGGCACCTGGATCGAGCAGACTCTTGTGGCCGATGTTTTCATCGCGCCTGCTTCCAACGAGATCACGGGGCCCGTCTCGTTCGTGCCGCCGGCAGCGGTGAAATTCTTCGAGGCGGATCCGAGGGTCTCGTCGGTCGACACCTTTCGTCAACAACGTGTCTCGATCGGTGGCGAATCGAGTTTGCTAGGCGCCGTGCGCGCGAACGGAGCGCACACTTTCCCATTTGTTCGCGGTGATGGCGACGAGTTGATGCGGCGATTTCGCTCGGAGCGTTGCGCCATTGTCTCGGAAAGTTTCGCGAGACGCCGGAAGGTCGCTCCCGGGGAAAATCTTCCGATCGATACGCCATCCGGCTCCGTGGCATTGCCCGTGATTGGAGTTTTTTACGATTACACGCGTGACGAAGGAGTCGTCTTTACGAATACGGAAACATTTGAGTCCCTCTTCAAAGATGAGCGCGTGAACAGTATCGCCCTGTATCTAAAGTCGGGGGCCGATGGCGACGCGATGACAATGGACTTTCGGCGAACGTTTGTCGGTGCCGGTGAATTCGCCATTTATCGAAATCGCGAGCTCCGACGGCGCGTTTTCGAAATCTTTGATCAGACGTTCGCAGTCACCTACGTGCTGCAGGCAGTCGCGATCGTCGTCGCGCTGACCGGAACGTTTCTCGCATTTACCACCCTCGTGGCTGAGCGAACCATGCTGCTCGGCCTGATGCGCGCAGTAGGAATGTCGGCGTCTCAAATCGCCCGGCTGCTTTTGCTCGAAGCAGGGATGATCGGAACGATCGCGAGTGCTCTCGGCTTGATTGCGGGTCTGGCTCTGGCCGCGGTGCTAACGGGTGTGATCAATCGCGCGTTTTTCGGGTGGACGGTGCAATTAAATATTCCGTGGCGGACGTTGTGGACGACTCCGGTCTGGGTCATCGGCTCAGCGGTGGCAGCGGCGTTGCTACCGGCGTGGCGAACTGGACGCAGGCAAGTGGGGGAAGCGCTGCGGTTTCAATGATTTGGAAAGTATTACTTTTGGTGTGCGTCTCCAGCTGGCCGACGCTGGCTGTGGCCGAGGATTGGCGCATTGCGTTGCCGGGCTGGCACTACGAATTCCCGCGTGATCATCACTCGCATAACGAGTTCAAGACGGAGTGGTGGTACTTCACCGGAAATCTGGACAGCGATGATGGGAAACGATTCGGCTATGAGCTCACCTTTTTCCGCGAAGGAGTGAGAGCGCCAGGCGCGCGCAGCGGAACGGCGTCGCGTTTCATCGTCGACGATTTAAAGTTCGCTCACTTCGCGTTGACGGACGTTAGCGGGAAGCATTTCCTGGTTGCTCAAGAGGTGAGCAGGGGCGCGTTTGGCGAGGCCGGATTCGACGCGGCAGATCGACTCGCGTGGATCGGCGCGTGGTCCGTAACGCTCGATGCGAATGGAAGGTTTTCGCTCAGCGCAACCAATCCCCAGGCGGCAGTTCGCCTCGAGCTTAACGGCCCAAAGGCACCCGTCATTCACGGAATCGACGGCGTCAGCCAGAAGGGCGCGGGCGTTGGCAACGCGTCACATTACTATTCGCAGACGAGATTAACGACGAGCGGCGAGATGACGGTAAACGGAAAGACGCGGAAGGTGCAGGGAGCGAGTTGGTTCGATCACGAGTGGGCGACCAATCAACTCGGCGCGAATCAGGTCGGCTGGGATTGGCTCTCCCTGCAGTTGACTGATGGACGAGAACTCATGCTGTACCGCATGCGACTGACGGATGGGAGCGTCGATCCAGCATCCAGCGGCACGCTCGTCGACGGAAACGGCGGGACGATGCATTTGACGTCTCGCGATTTTGTCATGACGCCGACTCGATTTTACAAAAGTGCGGGGACTTGCGCGCTCTATCCGATCGAGTGGATGGTAGAACTTCCGACTCTCGGCGCAAGGTTCCGGGTTCACCCGGTTCTCGATAACCAGGAACTCGATCTCAAGCCGTTAAGTTATTGGGAAGGCGCCGTCGACGTCACCGGCGACGAGAAGGGCGCGGCAATTTCCGGTCGCGGCTATCTCGAGCTGACTGGTTACGCCGCACCGCTGCGGGAATTGACGCGCTGAAAATTACGCCTGCGTGTGACGCGCGTAATGGACTTCTACGCCCTTCGGCAGCAGACGCTTACGACCCTGTTGACGCCGCCGGGCGAGACAAGCGCGTCCCGCTTTTGTCTTCATCCGCGCGCGAAACCCGTGCTGGCGTTTGAGCGTGCGCTTGGAAGCTTGAAAGGTGCGTTTCATGGTCGAATGGAGCATTGAAAGTAGGAGTCACCGCCGGTTTGTCAACGCGGGGCCGGCATTTCCCGCGATCGGCATTGCAACCCCCGCTACTTTCTGGAATAAGAGCCGAGCATGAGCGACGTAGTCATCGAGCCGGCGACCGAGGCAGACCTCGATGAGCTTTCCGTCCTCTTGGGCGAATTGTTTCGTGACGAGAGCGATTTCAAGCCGGACAAAAACAAGCAGCTACGTGGATTACGGCTGATTTTCGAGGAACCAAACCGGGGCCGCGTTTTCGTGTTGCGCAAGGACAAGGCGATCGTCGGGATGATCAATCTGCTCTTTACCATCAGCACCGCCGAAGGTGGATTTGTCATGGTGCTGGAGGATTTGGTGGTGCACGACGCCTACCGCGATCACGGCTTCGGCTCGAAGCTGCTCGAGCACGCGATTGAATTTGCGCGGCAGAAAAATTTTCTACGCATCACATTGCTCACCGATCGCCCGGAGATTAAGTCGCAGAATTTCTTTAAGCGCCACGGCTTTTACGCCTCGACCATGATTCCGATGCGACTTTTGATCAATCCGGAAGGGCCGTCGAAACCTACCTCGCTCTAGCGCAGATCTTTGGGCTGGAGCGCGGCGATTTGCGATGCGACCCGCGCCCTGAATTCCGCGCGAAAAGCCACTTCGTCCGCGGCAATGTCGACGTGCTTTTTGCTCCCAACTGGCAGATTCGCCGTCGCGTATTCGCGTAATTCGCCTACCCGCGATTCGTCCGAGAAGAACGTGAACAAGCCTGACGCGTAACTGTTCGCGCCAAGTGCATCGGATTTTGCCAGCAGCGCTTTCATGTTTGTTTTAGCGAAATTCCATGCCAGCGTGGGTTGTTCGCTAAATCGCCCGACTTTCCCAACCAAATAAACTGCGCGGCTGGTGGGCAATTCATCGGTTACGGCAATCTGCAGGGCGCGCGCCGCCAGTTTCGGATCGAGTGGGCGCGTCAGCGCGTCGTAGAAGGTCTGCTTTTCCTCGGAGCTCGCGGATTTTAATCCAAGGTCGTGCAGCAAATTCCAGGTTTTCTCATCCGCGTAACGCCCGACGACGTTCAGAACCGCAGGCCGCAAATCGGGCGCGAGCGACTGCGGGTCCTTCAAAAATCGAGCAAATCTCTCGCGGCAACCGGCGATGACTTCGGCATCATCGAACGTTCCCAGCGAGGCGATTAAATCCGCGCGGAGCACGGATAACGTCGTCGGCTCATCGGCTTTCTGTTCCCAGCCGACGCGGTCAAACGTCGGCCGCAGAATTGACCGCGCGTAATTGCGCAGGCCGACCCGCTCGGGCGCCCCGGCCAGTAATGCATCGAGATAATCGAATGCATTGATGATCTGCTGTCGCTCGGCGAGATCCGTGTTGCCGGGCATCCGCTCGATCAAATCCGTGTAAAGAGACAGGGGTGCGCGATTCGCCTGCACCAGTGCCCAGGTGTCACTTAGCAGATTGACCCGATCTGCGGTGTTCATTCCGGGCAAAACAGCGAGGAGCATTTTCCAGGACGACTCGTCGTAGGCGACCCGGTAGTTGCCTGCTCCATTGATGTTGAGCTTGAGGGCGCGATCAGCGGGAATCTCGTCGATCGCAGCGGTCGCCTCCGACATGACCAGGCTCGCCGGCGCGCTTTGCGCATCAACGTAATAGGTGACAGGGATTTTCCACGTTTGCGTCGGCGGATCCGGGAAATGAATCGAGAAACGTTCCTGCGTAAGTACGACTTTCCCCCCAGTCTCACGCTTCACCGTGATGAGGGGAAAACCGGGCTGTTCCGTCCAGCCGGCAGCGATCTCGCCCACAGGTTTACCCGAGGCTTCAGCTAAAGAATTCCAAAGATCGGCCGTGGTGGCGTTGCTGTATTTGTGCACCTGCATGTAACGCCGGATGCCATCTCGAAAGGTTTCCTCGCCGAGAAAACTCTCCATCATCCTGATGAACGACTGACCTTTGCGATAGGTGATGTCGTCAAAAGCGCTGTTTGCTTCCGCTTCATTATTGATCGGCTGCTGAATCGGGTGCGTAGTTGAACGCGCATCGCCTTCCATGGCCTGCTCTTTGGAAATCCCCGTTCGCCGCGCGGGATCACGCGGGACCGTTCGGCGCAGCCAGACTTCCCACTGCGGATTGAGCCGGGCGGTGCACTTCGTTCCCATCCAGGACGCGAATCCTTCGTTGAGCCAAAGATTATCCCACCACGCCATCGTGACCAGATCGCCGAACCATTGATGCGCCATCTCGTGCGCGATCACCTCGAAGATATTTTGCTTCGTCGTGGCTGAAGAATTTTTCGGGTCGAAGAGCAAACCGGTCTCGAAGTAGGTGATGCCCCCCCAATTTTCCATGGCCCCGCCGAATCCTCCCGGCAGTGCGATCTGATCCAATTTTGGAAGCGGGTAGGGAACGCCGAAGTAATCGTTGTAGTATTTTAGAATCTGAGCGGTCGCCTCGAGTGCGTAGCGCCCCATCTCGCCTTTGCCTTTCGTAGCAATGACCCGGATTTTAGCGCCTTCCGCATCGCCTTCGATGATGTCCAGCTCGCCGGCGACAAAGACATTCAGGTAGCTCGACATCAACGGCGTGACGCCGAATCGCACTTCTTTTCCCCCGGGAACTTTCTGCTCGGCTTCTGCCGGCATGTTCGATATTGCGGTCCACTTTTCGGGAATCACCGCGGTCAGCTGAAAACGCGAGCGAAAGCTCGGTTCATCCCAGCAAGGGAACATCCGGCGCGCGTCCGTCGCTTCGAACTGCGTTCCGAGGACCGTTTTTTTTGCGTTCGTTCCCTGTTCCTGGTAAGGCGCTGCGAAAAGACCCTGCCCTTGTTTGTTGATCTTTCCGGAAAAATTGAGAGTGAGCGTGTGTGGTCCGGTTTCGAGATCGGTGGGTAATTCCAGCCGCACTAATTCCTGCGCGGCGTCAGGTCTGATGCTCGCCCTCGGCAATGGATTGTCGTCGACTGCGGCGCTCGTGATATCGATTTCCAACGCATTGAATACGAGCTCACGGACGTCGTTTTTTACGTCGAGCCTGATCGATTCGGTCCCGGCGAAACGCATCTTTGCCACGTCCGGAACGATCCTGATCGCGTAGTCAGTCGGGACGACGTCCTTCGGCAATTTGCCGGGCGTATTCGCGAAATCGAATGGCTTTTCTCCGCGCGCGGCGCTCGTCATGACTACAAGCGACGCGATCAACAACACATTGCAAAGGCGCATGCGAGACTTAACAGCGCCCGCGTCGCTTTGCACCTGCGATGCAAATTTATTGGACGACGAGAACCAGCAGAAGCTGGCCGTTGCCGACCTGCGGTCCCTTGATGATAAGCGGACTGCTTCGGCTCAGTTTTGTGTCGGTCTCGAGCAGGACATCGTTCTGCTGAAACAGCTTGAGATTCAGGACATATCCTGCCGGCGACGCGCCCTTGAGGTCGACGTGCAGCGAAAAATATTTGCTCGATGCGAGCCAATCTTCTTCGCCCGTTTTCAACGCCTTTCTCGATTCGCCTATCACGCGAAACTGGTTGTAGCCAAAAAGCTCTTTCAACGTCTCTTCGATCGGAGTCAGTTCCGACGGGATAGCGGCTGGTGTCGCCGCATTTTCCGCTATCACCAGCCCACTCCAGACCGTCTCGCCTGCGCGAGCGTGCGCAGTGCCAAGAGAGAGCGCGCCCGCGATTGCAAAGAGCAACACAGCGCGGCGCGTCATATGATTATTTTGAGGCAAATTCGGAGGGAAGCGACTTCAGGCCGTCGACCCAAAGCACGGTAACCTTATCTTCCTTCGATTCGAAAATGGAAACCGTCGCGTTCGGACTAAGGGTGGGATCCACCCGCGCGTTCAGAATCTGCGTCAGGTACTGCGAGTGATCTGCAGTCGGACGAATGTTGATCACCATTACGGCGCAAACGACGAATATTGCGAGCGAAGTCGCGCCCGTCCAAAAGAGCCGCGGAATAGTCCACCAGGAAGGAGAATCGCTGCGTGCAGGTGCCGCGGCTCGTTCGTCACGCACAATGCGCTCGCTCAGTTGATGACTGAAGAAATCAGCGTTGCCCATCGGCACCGCCGCGAGCTGCTCCTTGAGGAAAGTCCCCAGCTGGCGCGCGGAATTCTTTTCCGCTAACGCCGCGGCCTGATCGGGTAGCGACGCTTCAAATTCCGCGAGCTCGCGACCGGTTAACTGGTCGTCGACCCACGCCGTCCACTTTTCCTCAAACGTTTTCATAAACATCCCTCAACAAATTCTGCAGCTTTTTACGTGCGTAGAAGAGTCGCGACATCACGGTGCCGATCGAGCAACCAAGACTCTCGGCGATTTCGTGATATTGCATGTCTTCAGTTTCCTTCATTAAAACGACAGCGCGATGTTCCGGCGATAATTGCGAGATCGCCTTGTCGATCCGGGCGCGAATTTCTCCATGTTCCATGTGCTCGTGCGGCATCGCTTCCGCGCGTGGCAGCGTCTTGGAGGCAGGATCCACTTCCTTTAACTGCACCGCGTCATCGAATTCCGTTCCGCCGCCTTTGACCTGCTTCTTTCGAAGCCAGTCGATGGTGACGTTCATCACGATCCGATACATCCAGGTGTAGAACGAGCTTTTGCCTTGGAAGCGGCCGATCGACTTCCATGCCTTCACAAAGCTGTCCTGGGCCAGATCCCAGGCGTCCTGCTCGTTGTGAACCATGTTGTAAATCATGCCAAAAATCCTTGTTCGGTAACGAGTGACCAACTCATCGAATGCAGCCGTCTCGCCTGCCTGACACCGCTTAATCAGGTCAAACTCGGATACATCGGCTTGGGCCGGAGTCGCTTCCGTATGCATAATTCGACGGACGGGGCGCTAATTCATTCAACCCCGGAAGCCTTCAGAGCCGAAGCGCCGGCGCCACTCGCACCGGTAATCTCCGATCAGCGTAATAATACCGTCGCGCACTTGGAATAGACGTTGCAGCAGCACGGCATGTTCATCCTCTGAAATCCGCTTCTCGGCAACCAGCGCCGTCGCGCCGTCCATGGAGAGGGTGATCGCGCGCAGAGCGCGCTTTAAGTACGCGATCGTCATTCCGATTTCATCCACGTCTTCGCCGCTTAACGCGGCTGCGAGTTTGGCGCTGGCGAGCGCCGCGTGGGTCGCCAGCTTCACTGCGGATGGTTCATTCTGGAGGTTGGTGTCGTCGTCGAAAAGCTTGTCGATCCAAATCGTCAACGCGAAGGCGGCTCGGTACAAAGCGTGTTCCTCAAAAGTCGCGTCCGGGCCCTCGCGAGGAATTTCACCGCTCTCTTCATCCAGCAGTGCGTCGACTTCCGACGTCCAATCCTTGCCATCGAGCAACTGTGTCCAACCCATTTCGCGCGCGATGATCTGGTCGCGATTTGGATCATCGAGATACTTCTCGAGCAGCTCCATATACTTCTCCGTTTTGTGGTCCTGCTGCTGGAGAAATCGTTCCCATTCGTATTCGTCCCAAGCGCCGTCCGGCTCGTGATCGAAGTCGGCCATAAACGATTTAACGGCACGTAGCGCAGCCGCGCAAAAGGTTTCACGCATCTGCCGGCTGCATTGCGCGCGCGGTTTGCAGGCGCAATTGGCCGCAGGCAGCGGCGATGTCGTGTCCTTTTTCCCGCCGCAACGTCGCGGCGATCCCGCGTTCGCGCAGCACGGTGAGAAAACGCTCCTGCTGATATTCCGTTGGGCGGGACCAGTCGAGATCTTCCACGGTGTTATAGGGAATGAGATTAATTTTTGCCTCAAATTCCTGGGCGCGTTTCGCCAGCTCGCGCGCCTGTTCCTCGGAATCGTTGACGTCGGCAATCAGGATGTACTCAAACGTGATGCGTTGTTTTTTGCGCGAGGTGTAATAGCGACAAGCGTCGAAAAGCAGATCGAGATTGTATTTGCGATTCACCGGCATAATCCGGTCGCGCACTTCATCGGTGGCTCCGTGCAAGGAGACGGCGAGACGAATTTGCAGCGGCTGGTCAGCCAGCTTTCGGATTTGCGGGACGAGACCGCTGGTTGAAACGGTGATGCGGCGCGCGCCAATGCCGATTCCCCATGGCGCGTTGATGATCTGGATCGCTCGCATCAGATTTTCATAGTTTGCGAACGGTTCCCCCATTCCCATGAAAACGATGTTGTCCACGTGTTCGCGGCTCTCGCGCTCGACGGCGATGATCTGTTCCACGATCTCATCGGCGCGCAGATTACGCTTCCAGCCATCCAGACCGCTTGCGCAAAATTTGCAGCCGTAGGCACAGCCCACCTGAGTTGAAACGCAAAGCGTGCGACGATCGGAATCAGACCCGTAAAGCGCCGGCGATGCCGGAATGAGAACCGCCTCGATCAGATTTCCGTCGTGCAGCTGGAAGAGAAACTTGCGCGTCGTGTCGGCCGATCCGAGCGCGCGGACGGTGGCCATTTCAGAGAAATCGAAAGTCTCGGCGAGCCGGATTCGAAGTGTCTGCGGCAAATTCAGCATCTGGTCGAACGCGCGCGCACGTTTCTCGTAAATCCAGTTCACGATCTGCTTATCGCGATACGAGGGTTCGCCCGCAGATCGCATCCACTTGGAGATCTCCTCCAGCGAAAGAGATTTGATGGGGGTTTTCTCCGTCACGTGGGAAGTTACTCCCCGCGGGCGCTGGGGCAATCTGAGCGCCAACTCGTTGAATTATAACTTGAATGGTCGAGACGACGCGGAACTGTCTCGCATGTTTATGAGGGCTGTATTGGCAATTGCGATGGGCGCTTTGATGTTCGGGATGTTTGGTTGCGCCAGCGATGACACCGGCAGCACAACGACAACTTCCAACTCTGAGCCGGTGGCAGGGGCGGCCCCCGGCGGCGGGATTGAGCCTTCAATTCATGGCACGTCGCCCGGCGTGAAGTGGTAGGTCGCTCGCGCATGTGAGCAGGTCGCGCGCGCCGTGGGCGATCGGGTGGGAGGCGGCAAAGGCGAACGCGGTCCCGGCGTTCGTGCTGCAGGCGTTCATGCTCGCCGTCTTGCTCGGCTATTATTTTCATCCGCCCACCGCGGCTACGCTCAACGCGCTCGCGCAGTACAAAGAGCGCCACCTTTGGGCATTCGTAATCGTCGCTTCCATCATCGTCGGAGCCGTCGTGCCCGAGATTTTCGCGATTCTTTTTTTTCAGAAAGGCCAAATTCGAAAACAGAACGGCCGCAACTTTCTCTTCAACGCCCCCTTTTGGGCGCTCGACGGCGTGCTGGTGAATGTGATGTATACCGGACTTGCAGCATGGCTTGGCGACAAGACGACCTTCGGCGTTGTCGCGGTGAAAATTCTGGTGGATCAGCTTGGCTACAACCCATTTTACGCGGCACCCTCCGAGGTATGGGCATACGCGTGGAAACATCACGGCTACTCCTTTGCGAAACTGCGGCCGCTCCTGACCTGGGAGTACTATAAAGAGCACTCGTTGCCGGTGTTGGTGGCGACATGGGCGGTCTGGATTCCGATCATGGCAATGATTTATTCGTTGCCGTTTGCGCTGCAGTTCCCATTGTTCGCGATCGCACTCGCTTTCTGGGTGCTGATGATCACCTACATGACCAATAGTTTTGCTGAAAAACATCAGGCGCCGCCACTGGAGATTCCTGTTTCGGAATGAGACCGCACGAACTCTTCGAGAAGATTTCGCCGCAGCTGGCGACTGCTATTTTTTCCGCGCTGCGCTCTGCACAAAACGCGACCTACAAAGCCGCAATTCAAGGTCTGGCGAATCAACGAAATTTGCGGCCCGTTTTTGTGGAACGAAAGCCCGCCCCGGAGCGTCACACGTGGATGAAGGCGGCGCTTGCGCGCAAGATCAGCGACGCAATTGGCGAGCATTTGATCCAGGCGTGGCTGCTGGGTTCGCAAAAACAAATGCTCTGCGATTTTCTGGATTCGTTAGGCATCGAGCACAGCGAAGATGGCACCGTCGAAAAAGTGCCGGAGTCCCCCAGCCGCGAGAAGCTGGCAGCGGCTGTGACCGAGTTACTGGCGAAATATCCGGCAGAAGCTGTCGCCGTTTACCTACAGGCTTTTCGCGGAATGGACGCCGAATCCGATTGGCCGGCGCTGCGGGAAATGCTGGAGACGGATCCGCGGCTCAAACTCGGCGACGCAACGCCGTCATCCTGAGCGCAGCGCAGCGCAGTCGAAGGACGCCGCCGCGCTACGAGCAAGCCACATTTCACCGGGCGCTGCGGGGTCCCTCGGCTGCGCTCGGGATGACGGATGAGAAATGCATGAGCGCTTCGTGCACCCCTGCGCCATACGCCCGCCGCGCGACGTACCCGCCCGCGTTTTCGACCATATCCTTGACGAGTCGAATTGCGTTCGCCGGGCATGCTGGCATGCCGGCAAAATGGCCGTCGAGCATTGAGAGATCGTTATAATGATCGCCCGCGGCAAAGATGTTTGCATGCGGCACATCGATGAGCCGCGCCAGTTCTGCCAGCGCCGCCCCCTTGTGATAATCGGAATGGCAAAAACGCAAATAAATCGTGTTGCGCTGATAATGAAATTTCGGCTGTTTCGCCCGCGCTTGGTCGATGAATTTTGTGATGCGCTCCATTTCTGCTTCGTCCGCTGCGATCAGACCTTCGACACCGTCCGCCTGGTAGATTAAGCGCGATTGCGTTTTTTGACTTACGAACTCGACGACTTCAGCGAGAACTGAGTCCTCTGCGGTGAAGAGTTCCGCGTGATCGCGGGCGCAGCGTTCGTTCCAATCGCCGAATGGCTCCCAGCGTTCTCCGCCATTTATCGATGGCCGGTAAACGTCGCGTTCGCTGGTGAGGATGTAATCAGGCTGGACTGGAAATTCAAAATCGAGCAGGCCTGACTCGAGCAATGCGACGGAGCGGCCGGTATTGATCGCCCACGCCGCGCCTTCCTTTTGCAGATCCGCAATCAATTGCATGCAGAGCGGATCAAGCACCGGGTCGCTATCGTGCGCGACGAGCGTCCCATCGAAGTCGGTGCTGATCAGGCGAATTTTACTGCTCACCCATTAACTTGATTTCGAAGCGGCAACGCGCAACGCTTTTCGCATGAAATCCGCCTACGAGCTCGCGATGGAACGACTGCAGAAATCTGTGCCAACGGTTTCGCTGACGGACGACCAAAAAGCGCAGTTCGCCGAGATCGACTCCGTGCACAAAGCGAAAATCGCTGAGCGCGAGTTATTCTTGAAGGGCGAAATCGCGAAAGCCCGCGCCAAAGGCGAGATGGGCGAAGCCGAAGAATTTCAGCGGCAGCTCACAATCGATATCCGCAGGCTCCAGGAGGATTGCGAGACGAAGAAGACGAAGTTGCGCGCGAATTTCGACGCTAGCTAATGAGCTCCGCGGCTCCGGCAGGCGTGGATTTCCTGCGAGCGGGAAGGTTCGGATCCAAAAATCCGAGCATGTGCGCGTGCTCAATGACGCGAACTCCCTCGGCTTTCTGCTGCTCGGCGATCTGCTGTTGGAAATTCTCCATCTGCGTCCAATGCACTTTGGGACGGAAGTGATGTTCGGCGTGATAGCCGTTGTAGAAAAAGATCCAGTTATAGATCTTGCCGTAGCTGCTCACGCCCCACGCGATCGGTTTATCCGGATTGCCGCCGTAATGCCGGAAGTAACCGTTCAGGTAGCTGAAGCAATGGCCGAGATAAAAGAAGGGCAAAAAGAACAGCATGTAACGCCAGTTGATGAAGCCGATCGGTTTGGTCGGCACGACCAATGACATCGTCAGAAGCACAGCGATGAACACCGCGAGCTCAATGCTCCCCCAGCGTACTTCACTACTCCCGCGCTTGGCGAGTTCGCGTTTAATCGCGGCCGGGTTATCGCGGAAAAAGCTCAGGAAAATGTAGCTCCAGGGGTTCTCGGCTTCCCCGTCGTGCCCATGTTTGTAGATCGAAATCCAATCGATGGTTTCGCCCTCATGGTCGGGTACATCGGAATTCCCCTTGTGATGCTGCGTGTGCACGACGTCGTAGTATGTCTGCGAAAAACAGCAGGCGACCGACTCGACGACGCCGAACATCCGGTTCAGAAATTCCGACCTGAAGAACGGGTTGTGAATGAAGTTGTGCGAAACGCCGTTCACATTCGCATTGATCATCAACGCGTAGACGAAGCCCATGATCAGCATCAGCCAGAGCGGCGTGACGGGGAACAGGAAATACATCGCGAAGAAGTAGGCGAGGTGGAAAAAGCCAGCCAGCATCGGCAGCGAATCCCAGCGCGTGAAAGCGAAAAGGCGGGAATTTGTGGTAACGCGATCGACGCGAATAACTTCGTTGTTCATGAGGGGCGGGGAATAGACTGGGCTATTATTCACCAAACGGCGGGCTGAATGCAAGTGTAGGGCGGTCGTCTGGTTTGACTCTTGCTTCGTTCGTCCTCGAAACTCTCTCCCGTTGGAAGTCGTACACGCCAAAACCGAGCGGTCGATGATCAAGATCTCATTAGGGATCCTGGTCGGGCTTATTTTGTTCATCGTGCTCTGCTGGGGTGGCTGTCGGGGATACACTGCCTTTGAGCAGCGGCATCTCGTCCGGCGCGCAGTTGGTTTCCTCGGCGGGAATAATTACAAGGAAGCCGCGCTCTGCGCCCGCCGCGCCCTGCAGATGGGACCAAGCGTGGAAGCCACGCGGATCATGGCCCAGATCGGTGAGCGCACGGCAGACCGGACGGCGATCGATTGGCGGCAGAAGGTGGTGCAGCTCGTGCCGAATTCGGGCGAAGATCAGGTAGCACTGGCGGCGACTGCCCTTCAGTTCAACGATGTCGCAACGGGCGAGCGAGCATTAAAAAATGTGCCGGAAAGTCTGCGAGAAACTGCAGGTTATCACGCCGCCGCCGCTCGATTTGCGGAGGCGAAGAAAAACTACGGGGAAGCCCAGGAGCACTGGCGCCGGACGGTCGCTCTCGCACCCGAGGACAAGTCTTACCAGCTCCAGTTCGCGCTGGCGCGGCTGCATGCCGACGAGCCCTCTGCTCGCGACGCGGCCCGGGCGGACCTGCAGGGGTTGCGCAGTAACGAACAGTTTCGTGCGGCCGCGACGCGTGCGCTGATTGCGGATGGCGTTACGAATCATGAGCGGATCGATAAGATTCGCGTGTTTGCGAAAGAATTGCAGAGCTACCCGGAGCATACGTTCACGGATCGTTTGTTGTTCCTCGATCTCTTACGTCAGATGCACGACGCGGAATTCACTTCCTATCTCACCGCGATCGAATCGGATGCTGCCGCCAACGCGAAAGATCTCTCGACCCTCCTTGCCTGGATGAACGGCGCCGGACTCTCCGCGTTGGCGCTGGATTACTCGCGCAGTCTCCCGCCCGATGACCTCAAAAAGTGGCCGGTGCCGCTGGCGCTCGCGGAATCCCATACTCATCTCTCCAATTGGAACGGTCTCGAAAAATTAACGAAGGGCGAAGAGTGGAATCATTACAACTTTCTCCGGCGCGCTTATCTGGCCCGCGCTTACCGCGAGATGAAACTAGATGTCGCGGCCGAGCATGACTGGGGCGCCGCTTCCAAGGAGGCCTCGGCGCAACCCGAGACGCTGTCGACGCTTATCAAAACGGTCAGTGACTGGGGTTGGAAAAAGGATGCGGTCGATCTGCTCTGGACGTTAACAAAGTTTTCCGAGAAGCAGCGCGAAGCCCTGCAGGCGTTGTACCGGCATTACAACAAGGAACTCGATTCGCAGGGTCTGTATCGAGTCACTGCGCGCCTGGCCGAGCTCGAGCCAGAGGATTTAATCCTGCAGAATAATCTCGCGCAAATCTCGCTGCTCTTGGGCGTGGATACCGATCGGGCGCGGAAAATTGCGACCAATATTTACCAGAAAGAGCCGGCGAACGCGGCCTACGTTTCGACCTATGCGTTTTCGCTGTTTTCGCGCGGCGACGCGGCGAAAGCGGTTGCAGTGATGGACGTGCTGGGAGTCGATCGTTTG
>JBBQHM010000047.1:0-15718 GCA_038323965.1 Chthoniobacterales bacterium
TGTGCGGTTGAGTTGCAATGCGGGTCTGCCTTGCGTGGGAAAGTAGAGCGCCTGCCATGCCACCCTGCTTCGCTTTGCCTTTGCAATCCAGAATCTAAAATCTAGGTTCGAACGCGATGGTGGCCGTAGCTCAATGGTAGAGCTCCAGATTGTGATTCTGGCTGTTGCGGGTTCGAGTCCCGTCGGCCACCCGCGCCGCCGACAGCGGAACCCCCCAATTTTCAAAGCCCAACGCGCTTCGCGCAGTCCCAAGTTCCAAAACCAAAGGTTCAAAATCGCCTCGTTCCCAAACTCTGTTTGGGAACGCCGTTGTCTGGGAAACTTTGTTTCCTCCCCGCAAAACTCGCAGCAGAGTTTCACCACCAAGTCCGTTCCCAAACAGAGTTTGGGAACGAGAAATGAATCTTTTCATTCGGCAATGGCATAAACCGGGCTATAATAAGGCTCTCCGCAGCTCCGACCAATCGAGGTTGCTCTACCAGCTGCTTTCGCCACAGCCCTTTGTTCAAAAATATGATGTCTCGTTTCCCAATCCATCGCATCAACTGGACGACTAGTTCGTTTCTAATCGGCACGCTCGCACTTACCCTCACGGCGGTTCCACTCTACCTCTGGCATTTCGGACTCGACTGGTTTCAGGTCGCGCTTTTTTTCCTGATGTTCCTGGGTTGCGGGTTCAGCATTAGCCTGGGTTATCACCGGCTCTTCTCGCACATCACTTTCCAGGCGGCGTGGCCCGTCCGGCTCTTCACGCTCATCTTCGGCGCGGCCGCTTTTGAAAACTCAGTTCTCATGTGGGCGAGCGAACATCGCCGCCATCACAAGCATGTCGATCACGATGATGATCCCTACAGCATCTCGAAAGGTTTCTTCTTCGCGCACATTGGCTGGCTGATTTTTAAACTGAATCCAACGGAGCCCTACGATAATGTGGCGGACTTGCAGAGAGATCGCCTGGTTGTCTGGCAGGATCGATACGTCCAATGGATTGCTCTCGGGATGAGCTTTGTTCTTCCGCCGCTCCTGGGCTTTCTTTGGAACGGATGGAGCGGCGCCCTTGGGGCCTTTCTCCTGGCGGGCATCGCGCGAATCGTTGCCTTACAGCACTGCACATTTTTCATTAACAGTGCCTGCCACGTTTTTGGCCGCCAGCCTTACTCCACGAAATGCAGTGCGCGCGACTCCTTCATCATGGCGCTCGTTACCTTTGGCGAAGGCTACCACAACTATCACCATGAGTTTCAGCACGATTACCGGAACGGCGTGAAACTATGGAACTTCGATCCCACCAAATGGATCATCTGGACTTTTTCCAAAGTGGGGTTGACCAAAAATCTTCGGCGCGTCCCCAACGAAAAAATTCGGTTGGCCCAACAGTTAAACGCTTTTGCCTCCGAGCCGAGAGCGGAGCCGGATATTTCAGGACCAGAACTCGCTTAGGCAGGTTTAAAGTCGTTCGGCTCATCGAAGTCGCCGCGACAGGCGAAGAGCATTCTTTATCTACAGCCTGGCAGCATCCTCCGAAACACTCGCCGGGATCAAGGATCGCGTCAGGTTCAGGGTTGGCCGCAACCAGTTTAGGCACAACATCCTGCGCCCGTCTGCCTGGGTGGACACGGGACGGAACCGTAACTGCAAAACACGCAGCAATCACCAGCTAATGGCCTCAGCTTCGCGTGGCACGCGGCGCAGTCGTAAAAGAATAGACAGGCGTTGGTCGGCATCGTTTCTTCTGCGCGATGTCCGCACTCCGGGCATGTGATCGTGGACCGCAGCACCGGCTGGCGGCCTCTTGCACAAAAATAATTCCAAACCGTAGCGGCGAGCAGGCCAAACAAGCCGCTGTCCAATATGATCGGCAGGAACGAACCGTAAAATGTGTATCCCAATGCTCCGACGCTCGCTGAGCCGAGGATCAGCGGCCCTGCCCTCCGGTGCCGACGGAAGGCGAACACCAGCCCAATCAGCGAGAGGACGGCGAACCCCTGAAACAGGTAGAGGACAATGCTCTCGTAGCGGCCCAGAGCCCCGAGCCCAAGCGCAGTACTGGCGGCGGCGAATATTGGGAAGCAGCAGGGCGCGGCGACAGCCGCGGTCAGAGCCCCCACGGACCCGACTCGATCTAATATGCTTCTCACTGGCCAAGATCCATTGCGACTCGGAGCGAGTAAATCGATAATTTTAGGCAGTGACACCCGCGTGGGACAGACATTGTCATCTTCAAGGGATGTTCGTGCCTGCGGCCTCTTTGAGCACTCGGCCGATCATCATCTCCCGATACTTCTCAGGTTCCTCGAATTGAGGCCAGTGACCTGAGTGTTCAAACCAGACGATCTGTTTGCCGCGCGGCGCGTCGAGTGCGTCAAAGTATCTCTGCGCCACCTCCGACGTAACGACTCTATCGTAGCGTCCAAGGAAAAAATAGACAGGCACGTCGATGCGTGGCGCCTGTTGGAAAAGGTTCGTCTCATAGAAGATTTCCTTCCAGAGCCGTTGAAACGAATATCTCGCCCCCAACGGACTCTTGATGAGATCGAGCCAGGAATAGGCCGGTGACTCCAACGCGAGTCGAGTCATACGGGAACGCGACAGCGAGGGATGCTCGCGCTCGGAATAGTAGCGAACCCACTTTTCCATGAACTGGTGATCGGCGGTGCTGTGCGGCGGCCGGCCGATCCGCTCGAGATCTGCGACTCCCTCCGGGTTGCGGTTGGTCCGAACCGCATCCAACGCGAATTGATACCGGACTTGTTCGGTTTGCGGCAGGTCCGCCGTCTGGCCAATCCCGACGTAGGCCAGGAACAACTCAGGATACTGCGAGGCAAGCTGCGCTCCGAAAAGCGATCCCCAGGAATGGGCGACCAGATAGCATTGACGAGCGTCGAATCGGGCGAGAAGCAATCGCACCAACTCATGCGCATCAGCGACGAACTGCGCGACGCGCATCGAATCGTTCGGGATCGAACATCCGTAAGATTTGCCAGCGCCGCGCTGATCCCATTGTACGACCACGAATTCCCGCTCGAGCTCAGCATTCTGGTGAGCGAAAGGCATCTCTGGAAAACCAGGGCCGCCGTGGAGGAAAATAAGGAGCGGATTTCTTCGGTTCCAGCCGCGGATCTGAATCCATTGCTCAACTCCGCCGAGACGGACTTTTTCGAGCGAATCGATCCCTTGATCAGATTGAATGGCGATCTGCCGCGCCACCCTGTGCTGCGCAACGGCTCGCGTCACGGCCAACCCGATCGCGACAGCAAAAAGCGGAAGCACAAAGAACCGACCGGCCAGAGACAAGAACGTCCTCAAAAACAATGTGAACCTGATTGAAGGCGAAATCTGGGCCTCCTTCGACGCCATTACAGTTTGAGATTCCGCAGACGCAGCGCATTCGCGATAACGGACACCGAGCTGAAGCTCATGGCTGCGCCAGCGATCATAGGACTTAGGAGAATGCCAAAAAACGGATAGAGCACGCCGGCGGCGATCGGAATGCCGAGTGCGTTGTAGATGAACGCAAAGAAGAGGTTCTGCCGGATGTTATTCATCATCGCGCGACTCAACACGATTGCATTCTTGATCCCGCGCAGATCGCCCTTCACGAGCGTGACACCGGCGCTTTCCATCGCCACGTCAGTCCCTGTGCCCATCGCGATTCCGACGTCGGCCGCGGCCAAGGCCGGCGCATCGTTGATTCCATCGCCCGCCATCGCGACGACCTGGTTGTGCGCGCGAAGTTTTCTGATGTGCTCGCTCTTTTCACTCGGCTCCACGCCGGCTTCGACTTTGCCGATGCCGAGTGGCTGCGCCACGGATCGCGCCGTGCGCTCATTGTCGCCGGTAATCATGATGATTTCGATTCCGGCGGCATGCAGCTCTTTGATCGCTTCCGGGGTCGAAGCCTTCACTACATCCGCAACAGAGAGCAAACCAGCCAGGCGACCGTCCACCGCGACCAGCACGACCGTGTGTCCTTTGTTCTGGAATTCGATGGCCTGTTTGTCCAGCTCTTCTGCGCCGCTGATTCGTGAGTGGATGAATTTGGGGTTGCCGATGAAAACGTCGCGTCCATCCACTTTGCCGATCACACCACCGCCGGTGACGGATTGGAAATTTGCGACGGTGCGTAAATTTACGCTGCGCTCTTTCGCGCCCCGCACGATCGCAGCGGCGATCGGATGCTCGCTTTGAGCTTCCAGCGACGCGGCCAGGGCCAGCATGTCGTTTGGATCGAATCCAGGGGCCGGCATCACTTCGACCAGACGCGGTTTGCCCTCCGTAAGCGTCCCGGTCTTATCGACGACCAGCGTCGTCACTTTTTCCATCAACTCCATGGCCTGTGCGTCCTTGATCAGAATGCCGGATTGAGCGCCCCGACCGATACCGACCATGATCGACATCGGGGTGGCGAGACCGAGCGCGCACGGGCATGCGATGATCAACACCGCGACCGCGTTCACCATGGCATGCGCGAAGCGCGGCTCCGGGCCAACGATGGCCCATACGATAAAAGTAATGACGGCGGATGCGAGCACGGCCGGCACGAAGTAGCCCGCCACTTTATCGGCTACGCGTTGAATCGGCGCGCGACTGCGTTGCGCGTCGGCGACCATCCGCACGATCTGCGAAAGCACGGTGTCCGCACCGACGCGCTCGGCTTTCATTAAAAAGCTGCCAGTCGTGTTGACCGTCCCGCCGGTCACTTTGTCCCCGACATCTTTCTCCGAAGGCATCGATTCTCCGGTGATCATCGATTCGTCTACGCTGCTTTTTCCCTCGAAGATTGAGCCGTCCACGGGGACTTTCTCGCCGGGCCTGATTCGGAGTTGATCGCCCGCCGCAACTTCCTTAAGCGGCACTTCGATTTCTTCACCATGACGCAGGACCCGTGCAGTCGGCGGCGCCAGATCGAGGAGGGCGCGAATGGCGCTGCCGGTGCGGCTGCGCGCTTTCAGCTCGAGCATTTGCCCGAGCAGAACCAGGACAGTAATCACGGCAGCCGCCTCAAAGTAGACGCCGATTCTGCCTTCCGCGCGAAACGATTCCGGGAAGATGCTCGGGAAAAGCATGGCGATCGTGCTGTAGATCTGCGCCACGCCCACACCCATCGCGATAAGGGTAAACATGTTTAGATTCATCGAGCGCACCGACCGCCAGCCCCGCGCGAAAAACGGCGCGCCGCCCCAGAAAACGACGGGCATCGAGAGCGCGAGTTGAAACCATCGCGATAAATCGCCGCCCACCCAATGCGGTGCGCCAGGAATCAAATGACCCATGCCGAGTAGAAACACCGGCAAAGAAAGCGCGGAGCTGATCCAAAACCGACGCGTCATGTCCTTGAGTTCGGAATTGTCTTCGCTCGCACCGCCGGCAATATTTTTTGGCTCGAGCGTCATGCCGCAGATTGGGCAAGTGCCGGGGTGATCCTGCTCGACCTGCGGATGCATTGGGCAGGTGTAGATCATCTTGCCTGCGGAACGCTGGGGGGTGCCTAGTTCGAGCGCCATGCCACATTTCGGGCAATCTCCTGGTTGATCGCTCTGCACCTCGGGATGCATCGGACAGGTGTATTTTGCCAATGTGGAGGAGGGCGGTGGCGCGGCCCCGCTGTCGTCCATCGGCGCCGATCCGTCAATATCGGAGTTAGTCTTTGTCATTTCACATTGCGGCTCGACCAATGAATCGCGCGGATACGCCATCCCGATTCGCCTTTTGCGAGAACCATTAGTTCGACGCCGTGGCTACCGATCTGGCGACCGTTGAAAGTTCCCGTCGTTCGATTACTCGAAAAGATCCAGGCGATATTGCCGTCCTGTTGAATCGTCCAAGGCGACCGCGTAGTCGTTGTCGTGCGGGCGAATGAAATATCCTGGCCCAAATGTTCGTGCTCGTATTCCGCCCGGCTCTGCCACTCCCCGTTCTCGAGAATCGCCGTGTCCGGTGCGAGCAGCGCAAGAGCAGCGGTGCGGTCCCCTTGAACGAGAGCGCGGTGAAACCCTTCCACCGTTGCCGTAATTTCAACGCTGTCAGTGGAAGCTGCTTGAGCAAATACTTCTCCGCTCGCGAATCCCATCAGCAGGAGGGTGAGAAGCCATGGCCTCATCTTTAATACTGTGCCCGGCCGAAGGTTCATTCTGCCGGTTAACGAGAGAGCCATCCTCACCAGGGCGCCGAATATTAAGAGAAAGAGTAGCCCGGCTTTCATGCGGTCTATGGCTGCGTGGTTTTCGGGTGTCGTGTTTCTGTGCCGATTTCATGGCCTCGCCGCAAATGCAAGTAATGCACCGGATCTTTGTTGAACGTCGCAATGCATAAGGGACAGCAGAGCGCGACCATCCGCCCCCCTGCTTTGATGTGGCACATGCCGCCGCCCTGATCGACGGTCTTGCCGCAGACGATGCAGAGGTGGTCCCAGCTTGCTATATCCGCATTTTCTAATTCGCTCATGACCTTGTGCAGTGGATCTCACACGCTTCGAACCCATATCGTAGTTGCGGCAAGCCCAGTAGCAAGAGGCGCCAGTTCGACTTGCCAGAAAACATTTGAAGTGAGTTCCCTCACGCGCTGAGTCACGGGGTCTCTCGTCCCGTGAGCGACAGGGATAGTATCGCCCCCGGAGGTTCTCACTTGTCGAGGTGTAGCGCCATTTCCGCGTGCATGGCTTTGCGTTGTTCGACCAATTTGTTTAAGACCGCCTCCATCGCATCCACCCGCTTGTCGCCCGTGGCCCCCTTCATCTCTGCCAGGAGCTTTTCAATCTCAGCATCCTGTGCCTTTTGCTTTTCCATCATATTTTCATGCATCGGCATCATTTCGCGATGCTTCCTTTTATCCATTCCCTGCATGCCGCCCAAATCTTGGGCGAATAGGGTCCCTCTCGCAAGCGTGACCGCGATTGCAACTGCTAACGTGATTGGTGTTTTCATCGTGCTGTCTCTGAATTGTTCGTCGTGTGTTTTGTAAAATGGCGAATTTGAAGATTGTTCGGTTGCTATCATTCGCTTGACCGGGCAGTGATAGCGGCCTCGCCCGCGGCCAGCGCTTTCTCGTTTTTCAGCTCTGTTGAAAGGAAAACATTTAAGCCGGTGCGAATTATAGCGACGGCGCCCAGCTTGCCAATCTGGTTCCATGTCGGCGAAATAGCCGTGCCAAGAATGTCCGCGCCAAGTTCGAACTCGATTGCGAGCACGGGATAGCGCGCGAAGATCAAACGGATGACGGTGAACTCAGCGGGCTTGTTCCCCGCCAGGGTGCGAATGAGCTGAACAATCGCTACGCCGACTCCGAGCGCCACGAGTACCGCGCCAAGAGTTTCGACCGCGAGCCTCAGCCACTGCACGAGGACGATGATCGTGCCTTCAACAGAGTTTGCGGGTGGTGTCATGTTTTCTCCGGAGGATCATTCAGTAGCGAAGCCGCAGCCCAACGACAAAGGCGATCGCGTCATCCGGTTCGTTTTCGGAGCGCGCAATATCCGCAGACTCGCCGTATTTCCGTGCCCACGTGACGCCAATGTAGGGCGCAATCTCGCGAGTGAATTCGTAACGAAGACGTAGGCCCAGGTCGGTTTGGTTCGCCCCTTTTCCGGTGCTGAATTTCGGATCGCCTTGAACCGAAAACTGGGCCTCCAGGCGCGGCTGTAAGACAAGGCGTTGCGTAAGGTAAAGATCGGCGCTGACGGTGATCTCGGCGGAAACTTCCCCGCGATCACTAATATAGAGCGCAGGTTCGACGTCGAAATTCCCCGGGGCCAGGCCTTGGAAGCCAATGACGGCGTAAGTCCGAGAACCAGCGGAGCGATCCGGGCCCATGACTTCGTTGAATCGGATGCCGGCTTGAAAATCCCAGAACGGAGCGATGAGCCGTCCGTAGAGCAACTGGAGATCGCCTTGCACACCGTTGCCGCGGCCAATGTTTTGATCGCCTTCCGTTTTGATCCAGAGCCGGTTGAAGTCGCCCCCGACCCAGCCGACAAAATCCCACGTGAAAGTATTAGCGCCGGCGCTGTTGGCTCGATACTCGAGGAGATCGAAGAGAAGGAAGCTTTGGATTTTACTGTCTTCAACGGGCTCCGTTTTGAGCCTCTCCATATGCGCTTCGAGCATTGGTTTGGAGAGCAGCTCGGCGGCGCGATTGAGAGGGGGCCGCGCCGCACGCTTTGTGGCCGGCGAGCCCGAGGCCTTGGGTTTGGGGGCCGCGGGTTCCGGCTTCATGCCCGGCATCGACCCCATTTCTTGGGCCGATGAATGGGCGCCGGTCCACCACACGCATGCCGCGACGACCACCGCGATGCGTGCGCTTTTCCATATTTTGTGACATCTCATGCTGGGCGATTAGGTTTTCGCGGTGACGGAGATGACGCGGAACATTCCCGCCTCCATGTGGTAGAGCACGTGGCAATGAAACGCCCAGACGCCGGGCGCATCGACGTTGATCTCGACCGATAATCTTTCGCCGGGTTTGAGGATGACGGTGTGCTTGCGGGGTTTGTTTGCGCCGCGGCCGTTATCGAGCTCCATGAACATCCCGTGCAAATGCAACGGGTGCTCCATCATGGTGTCGTTGACCCATGTCCAACGAAGCCGTTCACCGTAATAAAATGGGATCGGCTCTTTCGCGTCGGAATATTTTTTGCCGTCGAACGACCACATGTAACGCTGCATGTTGCCGGTGGCGTGCAATTCGATTTCACGCTCGGGCGGGCGTTGATCGGCATTCGGCTCGAGGCTCTCCAGATCTGCGTAGGTCAACACGCGCCAAGGCATGCCTTCGAGCCCGGTGCCGGGTTCGTTGAGCCGGTTTTTCGGATTCATCGCGATGACGGAATTCCCCGGGCCGTGTTTGTCCGGTCCGTGCGGAGCGTCCGCCCCGGCTGGCATGGAATCCATTGCCGGCATCGCGCCGCTCGCCGCGGGAGCGGCTGCACTTTTCTCCTTCATCCCTGCCATGCCTGCGTCCGCGGACGCTGGCGCTTTCTTTACAGGCATCGGCTCGCTGCCAGGATTGCCACCCATCCCGGCCATGGCCATGCCCATGTCAGCCATTGTGCGGAGAGGGCGTTTGCGGCGCTCCGGAATGGCCGCAGTCATTCCTTCGCGAGTCGCGAGGGTGCCGCGCGCGAAGCCGCTGCGGTCGATCGTCTCCGCAAAAATCGTGTAGGCGCGCTCCGCTTTGGGTTGGATAATCACGTCGTAGGTTTCCGCGATACCGATGCGGAATTCGTCCACCGTCACCGGCTTCACGTTTTGTCCATCGGCCTGCACCACCGTCATCGGCAGTCCCGGAATGCGGACATCGAAAAACGTGACCGCCGCGCTGTTGATAAAACGCAGCCGCACGCGTTCGCCCGGACGGAAGAGTCCGGTCCAATTCGACTCCGGCGCGAGTCCGTTCATCAGGAACGTGAAATGATGGCCCGTGATATCCGCGATGTCGGTCGGATCCATCCGCATCTTTCCCCATTGCCAGCGATCGGCGAGCGTCGCCTTGAGGCTGTCCTTGCCAATGTCTTGGAAGAAATCGCCGACCGTGCGCCGCTGGTAGTTTGAGTAACTGCTGTCCTTCTTCAACTTCGCGAATATTTTGGCGGGATCGACGAAGAGCCAGTCGCCGAGCACGACGACATATTCACGGTCATAGTGAAACGGATCGCCGCCGACCGGGTCTATAATCAGCGGTCCAAGAACTCCCAGCTGCTCCTGCGCCGCGCTGTGGCTGTGATACCAGTAAGTGCCGTTCTGCCGGACTGGAAAACGATAGGTGAACGTCTCGCGGGGCGGGATGCCGGCAAAGCTCACTCCCGGCACGCCGTCCATCCGAAAAGGCAAAATCAATCCATGCCAGTGAATCGAGGTCGCCTGATCGGACATCGCATTGGTGACGCGGATGACGGCATCCTGTCCTTCCCGCAAACGCAGCAGAGGTCCGGGCAACGAGCCATTGATCGTGATCGCCTCGGAGCTGCGTCCGCCGATCTTGAGGGATTGCTTTGCGATAGTGAGATCGATCGCGCCGCTGCTCGAGCGAGCATGCGCCGGAACGACGCCTCCAACTCCCACGAGCACACTAGTGGCAGCAGCGCTGCGCAGAAAATCGCGTCGAGTAATCATAAAGAATTCGCCGTTTTCATGCGGCCTTAAGAACCGCAATTTCAAAATTTTCACCCGCCCATCCGTTCTCCCATAAAAACGTCAACACGATGCGAGCGCCAGCTTTCAGGTGGTGCGAGGGCAGATCTGCGAACCAGCATCCGAACCCCGCATCCTGCGTTTTGGTGTCATTCGCCGTGGTCCATTCATCAGAACTCCAATGAATCGTCGCCGGTTTTTCCATGATGACGCGAAGCGCTTTCCCTTCGGCGATGCTCTGAAGCTGATGCGCAAGCGTCCATATCTCGATCTTGCTGCCGGTCTTCCCCCCGACGTAGCGTTGAAAGGCCGGCTCGATCCGATCGAAACAAACGCCGTCTTTGCGGCTGCGCACAAGGCTTACATATTCGGCGTGAGTCCAGCAAAGCGGCATGGCGGAGCCGCCGGGCCGGCCGCGCTTAAATCGTTCGCCAGGTAAATCCGCGGCGTCCCAAACTTGTTCCGGCAACATGCCGCCTTCGTTCGCGAATTTCTCCATCGCCTCGATAAACGGCAGCGGATCGCGCCCGGCGGCTAGCTCGTAATGACCACGTTCGCCCGTTAGAATCGGCCACGATCGTCCCTCGCCGGTCCCGTCAAATGCGCTGCCGTCGGGCTTGTCACCGTAACCATCATGGTTGTAGCGGCGCCAGCAAGGGCCTTGGGGCAGATCCCGTTTTAGCTCCGCATCCATGACGGCAATCGAATCCCCGATCAGCGGATCGAGCGCATCGCGAATCCCGAGCCGTACGAGATGCAGGAAATCACCGCCGACCACGTTGCGCGCGGGATATTGCCCGCCGCCATTTGCGATATTGATTTCAGCTTCGTCAGGATTCGGCGCGGCGACCGGCTGTTTCGGATCGGCGGGTGTGATGCGGATGTAATGCCGCGGTTTGCCAGGCACGAGTTCGCCACGGTTTGTGACCATCCAATCCTCCAGGTGCGCCGCCAGCCAGTCTGCGTAGTCGAGCAAAAATTCCGCGGCGGCGTCATCGCCTTTGCCGCGCGCAAATTCCGCCGCGCAAACGATCGCCGCGATGATTGTCGCGAGCGTGGAAGGCGAGTAGCCAGAACATTCTTCCCATCGTTCTTGCGAAGTGACCGGTCCGTTCAAGATCAAATAACGCGCTGCGCGCGAGACCAGCCGCCACGGATCGAACTGCCGAAGCGCGTCCGCTTGCTGCACGCGCCACGCCAGCAGAATCGGCGCGGCCACCTCATCAAGTTGAAGCCCCTTCCAAAATGCGACACCGGTGATGAGGCTGTTCTGCGGCAGGCTTCCGTCAGCCGCTTGCACGCATGCCAGCCAGATCAGCGCGCGCAACGGAGACTCCGTTTCGCCGCACGCCAGGAGTGCCGTGGCGGTTTGCACCATGTCACGCGTCCAGACCAGGTGATATCCGCCGCGATCGGTGTCATCCTTCGTTTCGCCCCATGGAATGCTCAGCGACGCGACGAACGCGCCCTGAAACGTCTTGTCTTCGTGCGCCAGCAAGAGGGAATGGCTCAGCCACATCAGCCGCCCGCCATCCTTGGTGTGCGCGCTCAAATCCGTTTCCGGACGACTGCGCTGCCATTGGCTGACATACCTCGCGCGCTGCTGCTCGAATGGCGTCGCGAACGCTTGCAGCAGATGCGCCGACGCGCTGTGCGGTGTGTTTCCGAATCCGACGCCGATGGTGAACTCCAAGCCGCGCGATAAATCAATCTCGCCGATTAGAGCGATATTGCCGTACGTGGCCTCGGCGAATTCCCAATCCATCTTAAAGTTGTCCATCAAATCCTGCCAGCCATCGCTAAAACCGACGTAACCCGCCGAGCGTCGCGTAAAATCCGGTTCACAACCAAACGACATGTCGATGTCCTCGTGCTGCACGTCGAAGAGCTTGCGGTCATCGAGATTGCACCACCAAGCCGAGTTGTTCTTTCCAGTGGCTTTCAAGTGCGGCGTGACCAATGCATAAATGCGAAGCTTGCCGCGCAACGTTGGATCAACAATCTCGACCCGCGTATGCATCAAGAGAACCGGCGAATGCGGATCCGTGATTATCTCCTTCACCAGACGGTAACGGCCCGCGGGATCTGAGTTGGTCAGTCGATACAGCAACGCGTTTTGCTCGGGACATTCGATCTGGTGCAGCAGATCGCGTTTTTCCTCGTGGCAAAAGGTTTCGCCATCAGTGACAAGGAGTTCGAGATCACGCGTGTTCGGTGTATCGACGTGCGGAAAATAAATCTCATTCACGATGCCGTGGCTGAGCGTGAACCAAATGCACGAACTGGTGTGATACGCCGTGCCGACCCCGTCTTTCGCGCTGGAGGTCCACCGTGGCGGAATACCCGGCGCGCCGAACGCGATGGCACTTTCATCCATGACCACGAAATTTGCGTTGATGGTCGGCTGCAAAAGCCCACGCCTTTGATGTCGTTCCATAAGGTCGTTTGCCAGCGAAGAAAGCACTGATTGATACTAGCGAGGAAAAAGCTTCTCCCAATTGAAGATTACGACGCAATTTCTTGTTTGTTACCCATCGGCGGCTCCTGGTCGCTCGGTTTTTGTCACTTCGCGCCCGAGATTATGCTCAGTCTTTGCGGGAACATGCGTAGTCGTAATCCGCAGTTATTGACAAAATACACTTCGCCCTGTGGCATTTGAGGCCAGTTCGTCTGAAGAGAAGGTATGAGATAAACGGCGCGACAAGGATGGACGGCTGCGCGGTTGGCTGGGAGCAGACGATTCGACGGCTGGATCGGTATGATCTTGTTATGCTTTTGCTTATCGCTTCCTTGCATCCCGCTCGGATCTTGAGCGAACAGCGTCGCGCTTTGAAGCGCAGCCGCAATCACGGGGGCGAGCTCACCAACCCGTCCGCACCCCTTACACTAGCCCCTAGATGCCGCCGCTCGTCCCTTGATCGAGCAGATCGAGTCCGCTCGCTTTGAGGAGTTCACCCCGCCTCATCGTGTCTTCATAAAAAGAGTTGTCCGAATCCACAATCAAATCGCCGTGTGACAGAAGCGGCGCGAGTTGATTCAAGGTGTTTTCCGTCACGTCGCAGGTGCACACCGCAAAACCGCAATGCCCCTAATGTCTCGCGTTCGTTCATTGGAGAAACCCTGTTATCACAAAAAGAATTGCTGCAATACCTGCTGCGGTAAAATTATAGGGTGCGGCATACCTCACATATTTTGTGTGGTCTGCGTGAGCAATGTTCGATGACATATTCGTCATTCCGGCAACGGGTGAAGTAACGTCTCCGAATGTTCCTCCGGTAATTACCGCGGCAACGCAAAGTGGAATGCCGGCACCAACCGACACTGCCAAGGGAATTGCGAAAGGCATAATCAGTGAAGCGGCTCCCCAGCCTGAGCCGATGAAATAAGTTACGGCAGCAGACAAGAGAAAAACTGAAACCGGAACACTCCACGCCGGCAGAGAGCTTCCCAACTGCTGCTGAATAAGAGCGTTCAACCCCAGCTCTTGTGAAACCGCAGCCAATGGCCAGGCGATGGCTAGAATCGCCAGGGTCGTCATGATTTCGTTCCCACCGGAAATGATATCGGCGGTCAGTTGTTTTAGATTATACTTTTGAAACACGTAAAAGATCGCGGTGACAACTGTTGAGATAAACAGCGCCACGAGCATGGCTCGGTTCGGTTCCGTGTTAGTTATCGCTGATACAATGGAGGCGCTGCCCGATTTTGCTTTTCCGAAAAGCCAAAAGAAGAAAAAGCTCAACAGAATAACAGATACCATGGGAACAATGAGGTTGATCACCCGTGGTTTTATCACAGGTTTCGGATCTTCCATGTCCATGCTCATTTCGGGTTTGCCGCCATGTGGTGCATTAGGTTTGTGGTCGGCTTTCTTGAATTGAACAAAGATGGAAAGGAAGGTGATCAGAAGAACCACGATGCTGAAGAATTCAAAAGGGATGGCTTTAAGCCAGATGGTGTAGGCGGAATTATTTTCCGTGACTCCGGCAATTTTCAATCCCTGGGTAATGATCGCGACATTAAATCCCACGTAGGTAGTGGCAATGGGACTCAGTTCCACCACCGGACTGGCGGTGTTGTTCAGCATGAAGGCCAGCCTCTCTGTGGCGATCTTATGCCTTTCGGCCAAAGATCGTGTAATGGAACCCGCGCCAACGATTCGGAATCCGCAATCAATGAAAGTTACGGGAATCAAGGCCCACAAGGTGAAGAACACTCCTTTCTCGCTTTTAATGTGTTTTTCGGCTCTGTCGGAAAAAGCTTTGATACCACCTGAGCGTTTTATGATTCCAATCAAGCCGCTGAACAAATACAGAAACAGAAGCACCTGGAGGCTTTCCTTGTCCGTCAAGGTTTTCACAATCTGGTCCACCGCACCTTCAAAGCCACCGGTGGCCGTGGGATGTAAAAGATAACTGCCGGTTAACAGACCTCTCAAAAGTGAAGGGAGTATTTTTTTCGACCAGATGGCTATCGCTATAGTAATCAGCGGAGGTAACAGTGAAAGCCACGTGTTCATTTAATTGATTTGTGGCGTTTGGATTTGGCTTTCGGGAATCTGCACAAACGGCGGGATCGGACAATCCAGCGTGTCGGCGATGGCTCGGAGCAATTCGGCTTCACGTTCCGGAGCCGCTCCGCCGCGTCATAACCTCAGGAATCATCGTATGTACCTCTCAAAGCCCCCGTAGCGCGCTCCGATTTTGCCGCGCGGGAAACTGACTAGAATCACGAGTGCTCCGGCGATCATGTCGTTCCACTTCGAGCCAGTCGTGGCGCCTCTCAGCAGCCATGGCGCAACGATCACCAGTGCGCCGAAGAGTATGTTGATAAAACGCGTCGCCCGACCAACGTCGGCGAGCGCGATTACGGCAGCAGTCACAATCAGGGCGCCGATGACGTGATCGCTATGGGCAGCCGTGCCCGTGCTGCCAAGGGTGGAAGGCGCGAACATGAGCCAGAGTCCCAGCGCTACGCTGACGAGCAAGTTCCACGGCAGCGTTACTCCCCAGACCATCGCTGCCGGGCTGACCACGTCGGGGCGAACCACAACGGCGGCAGCCTCGGGCGCTTTGCGCAGTGCGCCGCCCATCCAGAATAGTTGCCAGAGGGGTTGTCCCTCCCGGCGCGCCTGGACGAGGAACTGAAGCGTCGCTACCACCTCATCAAGTGTCAGCGAGATCATGATGAGCATCGCGGCAGCGGCGGTGAGACACGGCGTGCACCACGCGCCGACGGCGAGCGGTTGCAGAATGATAAGCGTGATGCTGACGACGCCGAGCGGCACTACCAGGATGCCGAAAAACGCGACCATCCATGGCATCGTCCGCCAACGGGCTTTGTCGCCCATGAAACCCATCAGGAATTCGATCGTGTACGCGACCGCACCCAGACCGGCGTCGGGAATCGGAAACGCGCGCGAAACGTCGGAGGTCAGGACGCGTTGCGTGCCAAGTCCGAAGAACGGGTCGGCAAGCGACGCGATGTAGTGAAGCTGGAATGAAGTCATCTGCCGCGACAAGAAGAGTCCGACGAGCGCGAGCGCGATGATCGGCGCCCGTTGCGTCCAACTCGAAGGGTTATACGACCAGCCG
>JBBQHM010000048.1:0-15666 GCA_038323965.1 Chthoniobacterales bacterium
GTCGGCACCGGAAGGGGCGAAGGATGTTACGTTCACCAACCCGGACGGCCAGGCGCGCGCGGGCACCGCAATCCTAACAGTAGGAGCCGGATCAGGGACGCCAACTCCGACCCCGTCACCCACCGCAACGGTAAGTCCGACTCCGACTCCCACTCCCACTCCCACTCCCACGCCAACCCCAACCCCTGCTGTTTCGACGCCGACAATCTCTCCAAACGGCGGGTCTTTCAGGAGGCGCGCGACAGTTAGTATCAGCGATGCGACTCCAGGCTCTACCATCTACTACACTGTGGACGGGACTACCCCGACGACATCGTCCCCCATTTACACCGCTCCATTGACCATTAGCGGGCGCCATCGGACGATCACAGTCGAAGCGATCGCGACGAAGGCTGGCATCCCGGACAGTGGCGTAGCTATCGGCAGCTTCCGATTCAGGTAACTACCGCCGCAGACTTGGAGGCGACCCGAACGATCATTCGCGAGCGCGGGTCACATCCGCCGCCTCGAACGGGTTCCGCACCGCTTCAGTCGCGCGATCTTCGTTCGAATCGCGGACCGCGTGCAGAATCTCGGTCAGCAACAACTCGTTTTTCAGGTTGAGTTGATAATCGAGGTCTGCGCGCAGCCGATCTTTTTGCACCTGCCGATTCTGCGACATCATGATGATGGGCGCCTGCAGCGCTGCGATCGCGCCGAGGACAAGGTTCAAAAAGGTGAATGGAAACGGGTCGAATGGAGTGCGCGAAAGCAGAACGCTGTTCACCGTGATCCAAACGACAAAGAGCGCGATCGCAAACGAGATGAATTTCCAGCTACCGCCGAACTCCGCGAGCTTGTCGGCCGCGCGATCCGCCCGAGTGATCCGAGAATCTTCCTCGGCGTTCGCGTTGCGCGCGACGCGATGGCGCAGCAGATCGTCCGTTCGCCGGAGCCGGCGCGACATCGCCGCCAGCATTTCAACCGGGATGCGCGGGTCGCTCCCGATAAACGCCAGAAAATCTTCCCGCTCGAGCACGGCAAGCCTTGTTGTCGCCTCCGCGATGGCGTCGGCCGATCGGCCATGACCGTCGATCATTGCCATCTCTCCGAAAAAATCGCCGCGCCCCAGCTCTGCCAGGATCGCCTCGCGACCGTCAGCATCGGTCACGCTGATACGCACCCGTCCCTGGTCAATGAGATACATCGATTCGCCAGGGCTACCGGCGCGGAAGATGGTAGAGCCCGACGGAAAGTCCTTCAGGCTGACCAGCGTGCAGAGCTTTTCGGCGGCATCGTCGTCCAGGCCGGCAAAAAGCGGGACGCGCCGCAACGACGCTAATTGGTCGAGCGCGCTTCCGGAAGAATGTGCAGCGGTAGTCGGCTCGTGCACCGTGGACATTGCACTAGTTTGCCATAGACCAGCCCCGCGGCCAAGCCAAACCTCAACTCACCGTGCGGTTAGAGCATCTTCTTCGCGGCCACGGCGCCCAGGATGAAGAAAACAATACAAAGCAGCAGGAACAATCCGAACAGGAATTTGGCAATCCCGGCGGCTGCTACCGCGATTCCGGTGAATCCAAGAACTGCCGCTGCCAAGGCGATTACTAAAAAAATGACGGCCCATCTTAACATCTCAAATACCTCCTGATTTGTAATCGCAAGAAGCTGACGTTCCGCGTGTTAACCACTTTGTCAGGAGAGGCAGTCTTACCACGCCGCGATCTCCCGGATGAGTGCGGGACCGCGATAAACGAACCCGGTGTAGACCTGCAAAAGTCCGGCTCCGGCCTCGACTTTTTCCTGCGCTGAGGCCTGATCGAAAATCCCGCCGCATCCGATAATTGGCAGCTTTGTTTGCGCGGCGATATCCCGGATCAACGAAGTTGATTTCTCCCGCAACGGCGCGCCGCTCAAACCGCCTTCTTCATCTTTAGCGACTGCGATCGACGAGTGATCCAGCGTCGTATTCGTCGCAATCAGCCCAGCCGCACCGCCCTCTTCGCACGTCGTGATGATTTCAACGAGCTGCGACGGCGAAACATCGGGCGCGATTTTTACCATAATCGGTTTACGCGCGGCGTTGTCGTTTTGAATCGCATGCAGCAATCCACCTAACGAATCGCCGGCTTGAAGCGATCGCAGCCCCGGCGTGTTCGGCGAGCTGACATTCAGCACGATGTAATCGGCATGCGAATGCAATCGCCGAAACGAATAGCGATAGTCCTCGAACGCCTCGGCCAGCGGTGTCGACTTCGATTTTCCAATGTTAATTCCAATTGGAATCGCGGGCCATCGACCGGACCGGCGCAGCCGTTCCAAACGCCGCGCGACCACGTCCGCGCCGTCGTTGTTGAAGCCAAGACGATTGATGAGCGCCTGCTTTTCCGGTAGTCGGAAAATGCGCGGTTTGGGATTTCCGGGCTGTGCCTTCGCCGTGACGGTTCCGATTTCCGCAAAGCCAAATCCGAGAGCTTCCCAGGCGGGAAGGGCGACGCCGTTCTTATCAAAGCCGGCGGCAAGGCCGACGCGGTTCCTGAAATCGACACCGAACAAACTAATTGATTGCGTGATGGTGGAACCTGCAATCTGCCGCGCGAGCCAGGGCGGCGCGGCTCGCAGTAGCGACATCGCGACGTGGTGCGCCGTCTCCGGCGGAAGGGCAAAAAGTATCGGCCGAAGCGCAGAGTAAACGTCGATCATTTGCCGATGCAGAATTGACTAAAGATCGCGTCCCGCACCGCTTCATCGTCCGATTCACCGATGACGGTTTCTATCGCGGAAATGGCTTCACGTAAATCGAGCGCAACGTATTCCGCAGAAATGCCTGCGCGCACGTTATCCCGGGCACGCTCCAGCGCGGAAAGTGTCTCGCGCAATCCCGCGGCGTGACGCGCGTTGACCGCGGCTGCGCTCTCGGATTGCAGGTTTCCGATGCTCGCTAGTATCGCGCGCTCGAGCGAATCGAACCCCGCTGCAGTCACGCAGGAGATGCGAAGTGCCCGCTCATCCTGCCAATCGGCGTGCTCAGCCAGATCGCATTTATTAAGAATAAGAAGCGTATTGTGGCCGGGCGTGACCTCCGCCGGCCGCGCCGCGCTCACGTCCACAACCAGCAGGCGGACATCGGCAGTTCCGAGCGCCTTGTGCGTGCGCATAACGCCGGCGCTCTCGAGTTCGTCACTCGTGGCGCGGAGGCCCGCGGTGTCCTGCAGCCGCACCGCGACGCCGCCGAGATTTATGGATTCTTCCAGCGTGTCACGCGTCGTCCCCGGAATCGCGCTGACGATGGCGCGTTCGTAACCCAGCAGTCGATTCAGCAGACTCGATTTGCCCGCGTTCGTCGGCCCGTAAATCACGATACGAACGCCTTCGCGCAGAATGCGTCCACGATTCTCGGTGGCGATCAGATCGCGGATTTTGGGGAGCAAAATCTCGATGCGCGTCGCGAGATTTTCTCCTTCATCCGGTGCGATTCCCTCCGCCGGAAAATCGATTCCCGCATCGACGTGTGCCAGCGTGACGACAAGGTCATCGCGAATTTCCCGGAAGCGTTCGCCCAGCTTTCCCTCGAGCTGCTCAGTGGCGGCGCGCAACGCCAGATCGGTATTCGCGCGAATGAGATCGATCACCGCCTCGGCCTGGGTGAGATCCATTTTGCCGTTGAGATAGGCGCGTTCGGTGAACTCGCCGGGCCGCGCCGCGCGCGCGCCGGACTTCAAACACGCTGCCAGCACGCGCGCCGTGACCAGCATGCCGCCGTGACAACTGATCTCGATTAGATCTTCGCCGGTATAACTCTGCGGTGATCGATGCACCGACAGCACCACCTGGTCGATGACCTCTTCGCCGAGAAACATTTCACCCAGATGCTGGACGGCAGTCGCGCATGCGGACGGCTTTTGTTTTCCGCGGAAAATTGAGTCCGCGATTTCAATGGCGGTCAGACCTGAAAGACGAACCACCGCGATGGCGCCTTCGCCGGGCGGAGTTGAAATCGCCGCGATCGTATCCGCGGAAATTATAGGCGTGTCTTGAGCACGTCCGACAGCGCGGCGATGCATCGTCGATTTTCCTCCATCGTTCCGACTGAAATGCGGACCCACTCGGGAAGTTGATAACCGCCCATTGCGCGCACAATCACATGTCGCTCCAGCAGGGCGCGAAACACCGCGGGCCCGTCTCCCACGTTCACGAGAATAAAGTTTGCCGCGGCGGGCACGAAGGTCAGTCCAAGGCGCGCAAACTCATCCTGCAAATATGCGCGGCCTTCATCGGTGACATGCTTCGTCTCCGCGTAATGCGCCACGTCGTCGAGCGCCGCGCGGGCGCCGATCTGGCCAATGCCGTTGACGTTAAATGGTTCGCGCGTTTTGTGCAGAATCTCGATTAGTTCTGACGGTGCAATGCCGTAGCCGACCCGCAGGCTCGCGAGCCCGGCGATTTTAGAAAACGTGCGCAGCACGATCACGCGCCGGTGTTCGCGAACGTGCCGCAACGTGTCCGGCGGATCACTGAGAAACTCGTAGTAAGCTTCGTCGAGACAAACCACCACGCGTGGTGGAACTCGCGCCAGCAGGTCGTCGATCTGGTCCGACGAGAGCAGCGTGCCAGTGGGATTATTCGGGTTCGCGACAAAAACGATTTTGGTGCGCGCAGTGATGGCGCCGAGTAACGCGCCTACATCCTGCGCGAAATTCCTATCAGGGGCTTCAACCGTCCGCGCCCCGAACAGGGCCGCGATAATTTTGTAGGCCACGAACGCGTGCTGCGAGGTAACGACCTCGTCGCCCGGCTGGAGCAAGGCGTGTCCCAGAAATTCAATGATCTCGTTCGAGCCGTTACCCAGAATGATGTTGTTGCGGTCGACACTTAGTTTCTCCGCCAGTTTTTCGCGGAGATAATAGCCGCCGCCATCGGGATAAAGCTGCGCGCGCTCCAGCGCTTCCCGCATTGCTGCCACGGCGAGGGGCGACGGGCCGAGCGGATTTTCGTTGGAAGCGAGCTTGATGATCTCAGCCGGGTCGCAGCCCAGTTCGCGTGCTGTTTCCTCGATCGGTTTCCCCGGTTGATAAACGGCGAGCGCCTGCAATTGCGGATTGGCGATGTCCCAGAGCGACTGCATCGCGCCGAATCTAATCGGGATTAGCGCGATGAACAGAATGAAGGAAAGGCGGCGGCTTGCGACGACGCGCTGCCGATGCGATGGACAAAACTCTGACACCTTATCTGCATAACCTCTGGTCGAATCTATCGGGTCAAATCACGTTTTGGACCGTGTTTGGACTTATCGCGAACGGTCTTTTCGCCAGCCGTTTCATCGTGCAATGGTACGTCTCGGAAAAGCTGAAGCAGAGCGTGATCCCGGTGCAGTTCTGGTATCTCAGCATTGCCGGCAGTCTCATGATGCTGGTTTACGCGATCTACATCGGCAAAGTGCCGCTCATCCTCGGTTTTCTGTTTCCGACAATCATTTACGTGCGGAACCTGATACTCATTCGCAAGGGTCGTAAGTGAAAATGGCGCGGAGTTGAATCGCGCAAGGCGAGTTCTAGCTTGGCAAGGTGGGCGCCGAACACCTCACTTATTTAGATAACAACGCGACGACGCAGCCGGATCCGGCTGTGGTGGAGGCGATGCTGCCATTTTTGCGGGACGAATACGCGAATCCTTCCAGCGGTTACGCGTGCGCCGCACGGGTACGCGAGGCGATTGAAAACGCGCGCGCTCAAGTGGCGGCGCTGCTGGGGTGTGATGCCCCGGAAATTCTTTTCACCAGCGGCGGCACGGAAGCGAACAACACCGCTTTCCATTCCGCGCTGCAAATGTTCCCGGCGCGGCGGCATATCGTGACGACGGCAGTCGAGCACAGCGCGGTCCTCCGGGTCGCGCGCGCCTACGAGCAGCGGGGTTACGAAGTGACGTTTGCTGGCGTGCGCGAAGATGGTTCGGTCGATGTCGATGAAGTGCGCGCAGCTCTCCGCGATGACACTGCGATCCTATCCGCGATGTGGGCGAACAATGAGACAGGCGTGATTTTCCCGGTCGAAGAATTGGCGCAGCTGGCGCGCGAGCGCGGAGTTTTGTTTCACACCGACGCGGTCCAGGCTGCCGGTAAAATTCCGATCCGGATGCGCGAATCCGCCATGCCTATGCTTTCCATCGCGGGGCATAAACTTCACGGACCGAAAGGCATCGGCGCGCTTTATGTAAATAAGCGCACGCGCTTTCGTCCGTTGCTTATCGGGGGCAGTCACGAAAACGAACGCCGCGCCGGAACGGAGAATGTCGTTGGAATCATTGGGCTCGGCAAAGCCGCGGAGGTCGCGGGCAGAATGCTGGGCGCGGAGAGGGCGCGGACGGCTGCGATGCGGGATCGCTTTGAGTCCGCAACGCTGAAAAGGATCGACGGGACGGTCGTCAATGGCGCGGGCGCTGAGCGATTACCCAATACTTCCAGTCTGCGTTTTCACGGCGTCGATTCAGGCGCTGCGCTCTTGCTGCTGGATCTGCAGCAGATTTGTTGTTCGGCCGGTTCGGCCTGCAAAACGGGATCGGCCGAAGGGTCGCATGTCCTGCGCGCCATGGGTTTATCGAACGACGAAGCGCGTGGCGTCCTACGTTTTTCGTTCGGACGATTTAACACGGACGACGATGTCGAGCGGGCAATTGAAGTTGTGCCGGGAGTCATCGCGAAAATACGTCAGGCCGATTCACGCGGGAAATCGCTGGCGCGCGCAGTCGGGGTCTAGCGCGATGTTGCCGAGCGAATTAGCCGCCATTCGACGGGACTACGCGGCGCGTGGATTACGCCGGGCCGAGCTTGATCCCGACCCGATCAAGCAATTTCTCAACTGGTTTACTGCTGCCGTTGAAGCGCAACTGCCGGACGTCAACGCGATGACGCTCGGGACCGTCTCGGGCGACGGACAGCCCAGCGCACGCGTCGTTTTATTGAAAGGGGTCGATCACGACGGTTTCGTATTTTTCACAAATTATTTGAGCGACAAGGGCCGCGAGATGGAAGCGAACAACCGGGTTTCGCTGACGTTTTTCTGGGACCAACTCGAACGCCAGGTTCGGGTGCAGGGACGCGTCGAGAAAACGTCGCGCGAAGAATCGGTACGTTATTTCCAGTCGCGCCCTGCCGCCAGCCAGCTGGGCGCGTGGGCCTCGCATCAAAGCGAAGTGATCGATGGACGCCGGGTACTGGAAGCGCGTCTCGCGCAAATGACGGAGCGATTTGGCGACGAGGAGATCCCCTGTCCGCCGCATTGGGGCGGTTACCGCGTCACCCCCTCGGCCGTCGAATTCTGGCAAGGCCGGCCGAATCGGCTGCATGACCGCTTCCGCTATGCGCAGAAAGGCGACGCATGGGCGCTTGATCGGCTTGCCCCGTAGTTGTAGGGGAGCGTACGGCATCGCAATTCCGAATCCTTAGTATGATCAATCCCAGCGACAACCCCATGAATCACGATCCGATCATCCCCTCCACCGAGCTCGAAGCGGAAACGGATACGGAAACGACCGCGGGATGGCGCGGCAAAGCTCAGCGTGTCTCCGATATCGCTGGCGATACGTGGGGGCAGACGAAGGACCGCGCGGTTGCGGCGCGTGAACGGACGGAATTTTTCCTGCGCGAAAATCCCATCCCGACCGTGATCGGTGCTCTTGCCATCGGTCTCGCGATCGGCCTCGCGATCCGCTACTCGAGCCGCGAGGAACAAGAGGTCGAAGTGAAATCTTCTCTGGGCGACATTAGCGGCGCGCTGTCTCTGCCGTTGCTCTGGCCATTCTTCAAATCGATGAAACGCCGCTACGAAGACACCAGCGAAACCGTAGGTGACGTTATGAAACGCGGCGTAGACCGCGTGCGGGACATCGACGTCGACGATTACGTAAAGCCAATGCGCAAGCGTTGGAAATCGTGGACGAATTAACGACCGAGGCGGCGGCTTAGTCGTCATCCCGAGCGAAGTCGAGGGACACCGTAGCCTCAGAACTAGTGTCCGCCACGGGGTCCCTCGACTTCGCTCGGGATGACCCCATTGCGTTCGCAAATTTGAATCACGCGCGTTCGCACTGAACGTTCCGCAGAATGGCGACGACTTCCTCAGCGCGGCCGGCCTGGCAGCGCGGTTCACTTTTTCAATTCTTCGCGTCGGTAAAGCTGGCGGTCGTCCTGCTTGCTGTACTGATAATCGCGGCGATTGCGGGCACGATCTACGAGTCGAGTTTTGATGCGCAAGTCGCGCGCGCCTACGTTTACGGCGCAATCTGGTTCAACTTCTGGCTGCTCTTGCTGGCTGCGAATCTCACCGTCTCCGCGCTCTCGCGCTGGCCCTGGCGCAAACATCACGTCGCATTTCTCATCACCCATCTCGGGATCATCACGCTGCTCGTCGGCTCGTTTATCGGACGGCAACTTGGGATCGAAGGGACGATGACGCTGTTCAAGGGTGAGCCGCCGTCGAATCGATTGCTGACGCAGGAACACCAACTGCGCGTGTTCGATCTCGATGGAATTCGCGGATACCCCGCGGATTTCGTGCACCGGCCGCCCACTTCGAATCATCCGCGCGATCTCGGCATGCTCGCCAGTGGCGCGCACCTTCAGATCGTGGGTCATGTGCCGGCCGTCGACGCGAAGTTGCATCCGAAACCGCTAACTGAGGGCGGTCTGCCGGCCATTCACGTCGCCGTCGCCACCGCGATGATGAATCAACGGATCGATAGCTGGCTTCTCGCCGATCATCCCCAGCACGGAACTTTTGGAATGGGACTGGCGAACATCGATTTCAAACATGGTGTCGCGCCTACGCTCGGAGCGACGGGCGAGACCGACATCGAAGAAACAATCTTCGCTTTCGCTAAAATGCCGGAGGAACAGGTCAATCGAACGGTGGCCGGCGGAAGCACGGGCGCTAAAGTGCGGCTCCAAGAACCGCGGAATGGCGACAAAGGGCGCATCTCGATCGCGCTCAATGGGGTGGAGCGCGATTTCAACGTCGCGGAAATTGTTGGACGCGAAGTTCCCGTCGAGGGAACACCATTTACGCTGCGAATAGAGAGTTACTGGCCCGATCTTAAAATCGAAAATGGCAAACTGAGCAACGCTTCCGAACAGCCGAACAATCCTGCGATCGTCGCGCGTATCCGCGGTCGGGCGGTGCCGGTTGCGCCTCCCGCTGACCCGCATGGAACCTCCGCGCCCCAGTCTGCTCCGGGCCTGCCCCCGGCGATGAACGCCGGGAACGCCGCGCAAAATCACCTGACAATATTTGTCGCGGACGACGGCGCATTTTCCTACGAGCTCACCTCGCGCAAGAACGGCCGCTCCACCGGCAGGCTCACGCCAAATATCGCGCTGCCGACCGGTTGGGCGGATTGGCAGCTCACGCTCGACCAGAGCCTTCCGCACGCGGAAGAAGCGATGGAATTCTCGCCGGCCCCGGCCGATCGCATGACTGGCGACGTGCCGGACGCGTTGCGTCTCCGCCTGGAACAAAACGGCAACGTTTCCGAGCTATGGGCGCCCTCCGGCTGGCAGGTCACACTTCCGACCACGCCGAGTCCGACTCGCGTTTCGTATGGTTGGCGGATGATTCAATTGCCAATCGCGATCGAGCTCCAGGACTTCGAGGTGAAGCGCAATGAAGGAAGTGACGCGCCCGCCGGGTTCAAGAGCACGCTCCGTGTTCGGACCGCGGAGGGGCAGGCAGCCACCGGCTCCTGCTGGATGAATAACCCGTTTAGTTTCCCGGGAGAATGGTGGCACACCTGGACGGGACGGACGTTCAAAATTTCGCAGGCTTCGTGGAATCCCGAGAATCTTGGGCAAAGTACAATTCAGATTTTACGCGATCCTGGCTGGCTCTTGAAATGGATCGGATCGCTCGTGATTGTCACAGGCGTGTTCATGCTTTTCTACGTCCCGCAATTTCGTCGGCCTGCCCGCAAGGCCGCGCCGGTTTCATCACCGGAATTCATCGCCACTTCCAACCGATGAAATCGTCTGCCTTGCTCGTTCTCGCCCTTTTGTTGACCTCGTGTGCGTCGGGGCGTCGTTCGGATTGGACGACGGACGCGCGACAGAAACATCCGTTTGGTTACTTCACCGGCGTGGTCGAGACGCGATGGAATCGGGACGGGCGCACCATGACGTTGCTGAGCGATTTCGCGTACACCGATCCCAAAGGCGAAGTGTGGACGGCGCCATCCGGTTCTGAAGTGGACGGCGCGTCCATCCCGCGCGCGCTCTGGTCGTTCATGGGCGGACCATTCGAAGGCAAATATCGGAACGCATCGGTGTTGCACGACGTCTCCTACGATCGACACAACCGCCCCTGGCAGGAATGTGATCGGATGTTCTACAACGCGATGCGGTGCAGCGGCGTTGGCCCAATCGAGGCGAAAACGATGTATTACTCGCTGGTGCGATTCGGACGTCACTGGAATTTCCCGATCAAACGCGCGGCGGCAGCCACCATCGATGAAGCGGCCTCAGCAGCCAATCCCGACAGCATCAACTCGGTCGAGAGCTGGATTCGCGAGAACGACCCCTCGATGGAGCAGATCGAGCAGCGTGCGGAACAGCGTTAAGACTTAGAGCCGGTCGTCGTTGTTCACGACGGTGACGTCCCGACCGGCACGGTTGGTTCGCGACACGCCGGTGACGATACCAAGCCCGAGCAGGATCACGCCGCCGATTTCCACCCACAGGATCGGCGCTCCGGCGGTGATCGCGGCCCACGCGAGACCGCCGATGAGGATCATGAATCCAATCAAATAGACGATTAATCGCATCCTAATAGGATTCGGCGCAATCGATGAGCGCGGCTGTGCGACGCTATCTCATCTTGCCCGATCCCCATAACGCGCGGCCCGGTTTAGCGTTGGTGTGTTCGCCATCTTTGATGACCTGCATGCCGTTGACGAAAACGTGTTGGACGCCGGTGGCATATTGGTGCGGTTTATCGAAGGTGGCATGATCGGTCACCGTCGCCGGGTTGAAAACGACAACGTCGGCAAACATGCCGTCCTGCAGTAGCCCGCGATGATCGAGTCCGAGATTTGTGGCGGGCAAACCGCTCAACCGGCGGACCGCTTCGGGCAACGTGATGACTTTATCGTCGCGACAATATTTCCCGAGCACGCGCGCGAAGTTGCCATAGGCGCGCGGATGCGGATTCGATTTTAGAAATGCGCCTTCCGGAGCCTGCGATGCTTCATCGGAGCCGAAGGAAATCCAGGGTTTGGCGATTTCCTTTTTCACATTTTCCTCGGACATGACGAAGTAAACAGCGGTGATGCGCGATTCGTCTTCCGCGATGAGATCCATCGCCGTGTCGATTGGGTCCTTCCCACGCATCTGCGCGACTTCGGCCAGCGTCTTGCCGGTGAGCGGCTTGAGTTTGTCCGACTTGAATCCGACAAGAATAATTTTGTCGGGCGATCCCGCCGCGAGATAAAGATTTTCCCATTTGTCGCTGGGAACCTGAACCTCGGCTTTAATTTTTTCGCGCGTGGCCGGGTCGCGCAGCCGCTCAAAAAGCGCGGGGTAACCGCCGTCTTCGGTCCAGGGCGGAAGGCAGGCGTCGAGCCCGGTGCCGGCGGCGTTGTAGGTGTACATATTCGCGCGAATTTGGAGGCCTTCCTTCTGTGCCGCCTCGATTCGGGCGAGCAGTGCGTCGACTTTGCCCCAGTTTTTCTGGCCGGCCGCCTTGATGTGATAAACCTCGGCCGGGATCTGCGCTTCGCGCGCGATACGGATCAATTCCTCCAGCGATTCCATCAATTGGTTCCCCTCGCTGCGCATGTGCGAGATGTATTTGCCGTGATATTTTGCGGAGACCTTGCACAGCTCGATCAGCTCGTCGGTTTTGGCATAAAACGCCGGCGGATAAATAAGAGACGTGCCGATGCCGAGCGCGCCCGCTTCCATTTCCTTGCGAACGAGATCGCGCATCTCGTCCATCTGCCGCGGCGTCGGCGGCTTGTCTTCGAACCCGACGACGTACTCGCGAATGGTGGTCGCACCGATGAAGGACGCGACGTTGCAGGAGATCCCGCGCTTCTCCAGATACTGCAGATATTCGGCGAGCGTATTCCACTTGATCTCGTATTTGATGTCGGCCTGCGCCTGCAACATGTGCTCGCGCACGCGGTTGTTGACCGGGCCCATTGATTCGCCTTCGCCGAAAATTTCGGAGGTCACGCCCTGTCGCAACTCGCTTTGCGAGCGCCCATCCTCGATCAACGATTCCGTCGACCACGAGAGCATGTTGATGAAACCTGGCGCCACCGCCATGCCCCGCGCGTCGATGACATTTCTCGCGTTTTCCCTGGCGTAATCGCCGACCCCGATGATGTGATCGCCGCGAATCGCGACATCAGCGGGTCGACCTTCGGAACCGGTGCCGTCATAAACCGTTCCGCCTTTGATCAGCGTGTCGAAGGTGTCGGGCAGCGGTGCTTGAGCAGGGACGGAAGCGAACGCGAGAAAGGGCAGTAAGAGCAAAGCGCGCATGTGGCCGAGGGTGCCTGGACATCAAGGCAACGTCACGACGAAAGGCGATGCGTGCCACGTCTGTCATCCTGAGCGGAGCGTAGCGGAGTCGAAGGACCTCTCAAAAAGTGGGACGCTTGCGCGTGCTCGGAGCGTGTGGCCGACGCCACACGCATGCTAGTTCGACTCGCTGCGTTCCGTTGTGGGGTCCTTCGACCTCGCTCAGGATGACAGAGGGAGAGCCATATCGTGGCGTTTCACAGAAACGCCCTACAGTGTCGCGTGCGCGAAGTGTCCGCCTACGCGCCGGGTCGCGTCGAGCTGCTCGGTAATCACACCGATTATAATGAGGGGCTGGTCCTGGCCGCGGCGATCAACCGCGGGATCACGGTGGAAGGGAGCGCGCGCGCTGATCGACTTCTTACCATTGAGTCACTGCCGTTTGGTAAGCACGCTGAAATTTCGCTCGATGAATTGCGGCCGCTTACGCGCGAACGCTGGGCGAATTACGCGTTCGGCGTCGTCCACGAGCTCGTTAGCTCGGGTCACCCGATACGCGGTTTCGACGCGCGCGTGTCCGGCGATCTTCCCGTGGGTGTTGGCGTTTCGAGCTCGGCCGCATTCGAAGTGGCGACCTCGTTCTTTCTCAAGCGGCTGCACAATTTGAACATCTCGCCGATGGCAGTGGCGAAGCTTTGTCAGCGTGCGGAAAATGATTTCGTCGGCGTTCGCTCCGGTCTGCTCGATCAGGCCACCTCAATCTTCGGACGTGAGGACCACGCCGTTTTCCTGGATTTCCGAAACGAAGCAATCGACACCATCCCGTTCCCGGAAAATTGTGCTCTCATCATTTCCGACTCCGGTGAGAAACACAGTTTGATTGCCAGCGAATACAACGCACGACGCGAGGAATGTGCCGCCGCCGCCTACGCGCTCCGTGCCCATAGCCTGCGGGATGTAACTCTGGCACAGGTCCTGGCAGCGAGGCCGGAAATCGACCCCCTGCTTTTCCATCGCGCGATGCACATCGTGGGCGAGAACGATCGGGTTTCCCGAGCGGTCGCGGCGCTCAGGAAAGGCAATGCGCGTGAAATTGGCAACCTGATGTATGAGTCGCATGAAAGTTCGCGCGTCCATTTTGAAAACAGCACGCCGCAGCTGGATAGGCTGGTCGAGATCGCGCGAAAACTTTCGGGTGTGCTAGGATCGCGCCTGACTGGCGGAGGCTTTGGCGGAGGCACGGTCACCCTCGCGCAGGAGAGCGAAGCGGCGCGCGTAGCCAAGGAGATGAACCAACAATACGCGCAAGCCGTCGGCCGATCGGCCAACGCCTTTGTTTGTAAAATTGCGGATGGCGCCCTGATTTGTAACGCCTAATTGCACGCAGCGGAACGCGCGCCACAGTTCGCGACAAGATGTCCATGTCGGTTTACCTGCCGCGCCCCGAATATCCGCGGCCGGATCGACAGCGTGGGACAATCCATGGCGTTGACTGGTTGAATCTCAATGGGCCATGGGAGTTTCGATTCGACGGTGACAACATTGGCGTCGAGAAAAAGTGGTTCAGGCCTGACGACGAAACCTGGCGGGAACAAATCATTGTTCCATTCTGCTGGGAATCGCTCGCCGCCTGGGGTGAAGCAGATTCTGCCGGTAACGACAATTACTTCTCCAGTCGAGTTTACCGTAATCCGCTCGACGTCACCCGGTTCAATTATCGCGATGCGGCACGTTATGAAATAGGATGGTATCGCCGCACCATTACGCTTCCAGCTAACGAGCATTGGGCTGGCCAATGCGTGATTCTGACCGTCGGTGCCGCTGATTTCTTTACCGACTGCTGGTGCAATGGAACTCATCTTGGCCGGAATGAAGGTGGTTTTATCCCATTCGAGTTCGATCTCACTACTGCCTTAGTGACGGACATGGCGGGCAACGTTCAGGCCACGATTGTTTTTCGAGTGGAGGATCCCATTGAAAACCGGGAGCAACCCGTCGGAAAGCAATGGGGGTGGTACTCCAGCGTAAGTGGAATCTGGCAGACGATCTTCGTGGAGCCGCGCCCAGTGGAAACCATCGAGTGCTTCGAGATCGTGACGGACATCGCTGCTCACATTGTCCGCTTCCGCATTTTCACCAATGGTGGGCGCGAAGTCGCGCTGAAAGTGACGACACCGCAAGGCGACGAACTCACTTTGTCGTTAAAGATCGCGGACGGTGTCGCCGCAGGCGAATTAGACGTGAACGAGGCGATCCTCTGGGATCCGGCTGATCCACAGTTATACCGCGTAACCTTTACCCTAAAAGGTGCGAGTTCTTCCGATGTAATCCGCAGCTACTTCGGCATGCGTACGCTCGTGGCTCGCGCCCCGGACGAGGACGGCATTCCGGCCGCTCTCTGTCTGAACGGGGAGGCGATCTACCTCCGCGGTGCGCTCTATCAATCATATCATCCGGACGGGATCTACACCGCTACGGACATGACGGTGTTAAGGGATGACATCCTTTACGCGAAACGCGCTGGTTTCGATATGCTGCGCGTTCACATCAAGGTCGATGACCCGATCCTGCTCTATCTCGCGGATAGTCTTGGCATACTGCTGATGTGCGACTTCCCTAATTTCGGCGAAGGGGGTGACACGACCCTCGGGCGAAAGCGTTACGAAGAAACACTGCGGCATGCCGTCCAGCGCGATTTTAATCATCCATCGATTGTAGCGTGGTGTCTGTTTAACGAGACTTGGGGATTTGGTGGTCAGTCGGAGTTTGTTAAACTAATCAATCCCAAGCCGCCGCTCTGGGATACCTCGAGGCGGGACCCCGCGGCCGATCCGGGACAGACCACCCGCGATGCCTACACCTGGATCGAGCAGATGTGGAATCTTGCGAAGTCATTGGATGCTACGCGGCTCATCGAAGACATGAGCGTGGTCGCGTGGGAACACCTGGAATATTACGGACACGGCAATACGGACATTAATTCGTGGCATTTTTATACCAATGACTACGAGATAGCGCGCGAGAATATCCGTAACGTCGTCGAGAAGACATACGCAGGTTCGACGTTCAACTATGTCCCGGGTCACGAGCAGCAATCTCAACCTCTGATTAATAGCGAATACGGAGGAGTAGGCGCGCTGGATGGTGACGTCGACGTAAGTTGGAGTTTTAAGTTTTTG
>JBBQHM010000049.1:0-15609 GCA_038323965.1 Chthoniobacterales bacterium
CCAAGTCGAGCGTATAACCCACCGTGCGGTTAGGATTTATCCCTCCCACAAGCCCATACTGCGCATTAGTCATCTGGCTCTCGTAATCGTAGGTGAATTGGTCACGCTTGGCGTCCTCACTGCGGTCGGTGCTGGTGAGCCGGTTCATGTTATCGTAGCCGTAAGTCTCGTTCGAGATCGTGCTTCCGCCAACGACCACCGCCCGGTTCGGCATTCGGTTGAGCGCATCGCGCGTGCCGTAAGTGAGGTAGGTGCTGTTGAGTAGTGTGTCGCGCCGCGTGACGTTCGAGCCGGCGTCGTATGCGTACTGCGGAAGATTTCCGCGGGTCGGATCGCTCATGATAGACATCCGGCCTTTGGCGTCGTAGCTGTAGCGCACGTCATAGGTTCCGCTGTCAAGATTTGTTGACTGACCCCTATTCTTTCGTGTTGAAGATGACAAGGTAGCCGGATGAATGCCGTCCGTTCGCGCCCGGCACTTCGGCCGGTTTAGGCGCGCTTTGCCAGTCGATCTTTGCGGAATCGAATCCATTCGTTTTCATCCAGGCACTAACGATTTCTTTAGAACCCGCCGGATAAGTGCCGTAAGCTGACGTCGGCACGATAGTCGAAGAGGGGACTGCCGCCGTGGTCGAGGTCGATCCCACAGTTTTCTCGAGCAAATCCGCCAACCGCCAGCCAGCTTTCTGCAGCTCGTCGCGTGCGATCCTGGCGGACCACGCGGGGTAGGACAAACCGTCGGGCATGGTCTTCGGCTGGGCCGTCGCGATCGCGACGACGCCACCTTCCTGCTGCTGCGCGCGCGCTTCGCTGATGGTCAGCCGGTCGTGCGCCTCCCGCGCGATTGGTAATATCTCGTTAGCCCATATTTCGGAGTAGGCCTTGGGATCCGTGCCGCTCGCCACGCGCCAATTTTTTGGTTCCGCCTTGACCAACTCGTTGACCAGATCGGTCCGCGCCGCATCGCCGCGTGCGCGCCGTTCCTCTTTAGCCATGGCGGGCGGAAACTGCGGAAGCAGGGCGACGACGGCGTCGTTATCCCAGAAGCCGTGTAGCTTTTTCGTCGCCGCGGGCAGGGAACCGTCGGCCGGCAGCTGCAGCGAAATAGTGTTGCCGCCCTGGTCTTCCAGCGCCCCAGCGTTCTTGTCGGGATCGGTGACGTGCCCTTGCTGATCGAAATACATCGCGCCGACGTGCATCGGCTCATGGATATCGCCGACGTAATGCGCCAGCAAAATAATAGCGATCGGTTTCGTGATTTTGCGCTCGTTTTCCTCGGGTGTTTCTCCGCGCAGGACGGATACGCAGTACATCGTGATTTGCACGATGTCCCACTGGCTGCGGCCGGCTTTGCCATCGGCATATTTCTCGTTGAGGACGAGCGGGACGTCGGTGTAATGAAACCAATGATGCGACGGCACCGCCGAGTTGTGGTCCTTCGTCGGCGGGTTCGCGCGCCAGAAATCGCGCAGCTGCGCGTCAATACGCGGGCGCGCTGAGTAATGGAATATACCGGGATTGTCTGCGCCTTTCTTGTCCCAGCCTTTGATTTCGTCGGCGATGACGGACGCTTTTTCCAGAGTGAATCCGTCGATCAATTGCGCGACCTTCTGGCCGGTCGGAGTTCCGGCGAGTTTCTTGTCCGCGATCGCACCCACAATTTGGTGTCCGGCCGGACCCCACGCCCTGGCGGTTCCCGCAGAACTGGCGAGCAACGCAACCGTCACTGCGCATTCGGTGATCAGATTCACAGCTTTGGGACGGATCGGTGGCGCAGTTGCTTCACCGTTGCTATTTTTGCTTGAAGATCTCGCTGCGAATCACGCGTTCGCCTTTGAAGAATACGGTCGAGATCGCTGAAAGCGCTTTCACGTCCTGCAGTGGGTTGCCATCCACGATGAGCAAGGATGCTTCCTTGCCTTTCTCGATGGTGCCGGTGCGATCGTCGATCCGCAGAAGCTTCGCTGCGTTCGACGTAGCGGCTTGGAGCGCGACATCAATGGGAATGCCGGCGGCGGTCCAAAGCTCGATCTCATGTTGCACCGTCGGACCATGGATGACGTAAAAATTCCCAGCATCGCTGCCGGTAACAAGCATGACGCCGGCGCGCCAGGCTTTTATCAGATTGCGATCGCCGATCTCGAGCGACATCGGGTATTTTGAAATCGCTTCGCGCAACTCCTTCAGCTTTTCGTCGTGCGCGGCGGCTTCGCTTCCTTCGAGCAACTCCTTCGGCGCAGCCTGTTGCACGAGTGAGCGCTTCAGAAGTGTCGTGTCACCCTTGGCGAAGCTCGTGAAACCTTCCACGACACTCAGAGTTGGATCGAACGCGATTCCTTTCATTTTCATCTCGGCAATCGTCGCGTCCGGAATTTCCTCCTGGAATGAGCCGTGCTCGATCGAATCGCTCCCGATAGCGACTGCGTCGACAACGTCCGCCACGCTGCCCGTATGCGTCGCGAGCGGCAAATGTTTCGCATGCGCCTCCTCCGCAACCGCACGGAGCAACGCGACATCCATGCGCTTGAATTCGTAACCGGGCACGCCCGCTTCGAGCACGCCTTTGATCGCGTTTACACCTTTGGCCGCGAGCTCATCGACTTGCGTCCGGGCTTCAACGGCCGTTTTCGGCATTCGCACCGATTGCGCGAGGAGCCGCGAACGCATCGCCTCGGGAATGTTCTTATAATATTCAGTCCCGTGTCCGCCCTCCGCCGTGAAGAGCGGACCGCAGAATAACAAATCAGTCCCGAGCTTCTCGCCGCTTCCGTAGGTGCGGTGCAATTTCAGCATCGTATCGAGAGCGTCACCGACGCTGCGAACGGCTGTCACTCCGCTGTAGAGGTAGGCCGCGAGCACACGTTCGACAGTTTTCGGATCCGAGTACTTCGCCGCGTCGGCGTAAAATCCACCCGGTGCGCCGATGTGCACATGCACGTCGATCAATCCCGGCAGCACTGTCTTGCCGGCGGCATCGACCGGTTCCGCCTTTAATACCTTCGCATCGGGTGACGAGCCTTCGTACACCTCCGCGATCCTGCCATCCTTAATCAGGACTGCGCCGGACTCGATGACTTTGCCGTTCCCGACAAAGATTCTGCAATTCTGGATCACCCATGTGCGTCCACGCCTCATCTCGCGTGTGAGTTGTTTCGCCTTGGCGAGATCCTGCTGACTCCATGCCTGGTATGCGCCGAGAATAAAAAACGGCAGCAGCACGACGAGGACCCATGCTTTGGCCGACCCGCGGAGCTTCTCTTCTTTTTCCCAGCGAAAAACTTTTGACGCGATGAAGATTCCGACTGCCGCGGTAATGATCATCGCGACGACGGAGGGCCAGTTGTGCAGCACCGATTCGCCGCGTTGCAAAATCCCGGAGATACCGGTCATGAGATACGTGGCCGGGATGAATTGTGTGACGATCTGTAGCCAATTCGGGAAAATAGTGATGGGGAAGGTTGCCCCGCTCAGGAAGAGCATCGCCATGTAGATCGGCTGGATAAGTAGGTTGCTTTCCTGCGACGAATTGACGACCGCCGCGATGATGAGGCCCAGCGCGCGAAAAGCGGCGGAGGCGAAGCAGACAAAAAGGAGAAACGAAAGAATGTTATGCGGAATCGCCATCCCATAGAGGAAATGTGCGAGCACCAGCATCAGGAGCACGCTCGGGAGGTAAAGAATGACTCCCGTTACCATCGATGAGAGGAGCAGGGGAACCGGCGTGATCGGAGTGACTTTGTATCGGCGAAGCACGTTCTCCTCGCGATCCAGCACGGCCCGCATCCCGGCGCCGAACAGACCGTTGCCGAGGATGCCGATGACCGTAACCATCGTCACGACCAACAGGATCACGTTGCCTTGCTGGGCATCCATCAATTGCCCGAAAACAAAGAAAAAGATGAGCGGGAAGAAGTAATTAAAGAAGAGGACGGCGCGGTTTCGAGACGCGAGCTTCAGGTCCATCTTTAGAAATGCTAGAAACGCTTTCATCGTATTTAATCGCGTAAACGTTTGCCCGTTAACTCAATGAAGACGTCTTCAAGTGTCGGTCGATGTAACTCCACATCTTCGATCTCGTAACCCTGGGCGTCGATCCACTTCACGAGCTCCACGAGCGTGCGGGCCGGTTTTCGGGACCGCACTTTCAGGCTCCGGCGGTCTTCGGCAACACTGCTCTCGGTCGCGTCCGCCCATTCGGGAAATGCAACGTCGCCGAACGGCCGGCTCACCGTGATCCCGATTCGAGCCTGCTCCGCACTCCGTTCTTGCAACTCGCGCGGGGACCCGAGCGCAACGATCTGGCCGGCATCGATGATCGCCACCCGGTCGCAGAGCCGTTCAGCTTCCTCTATATAATGAGTGGTCATCAGGATCGTGCGCCCGTCCGCTTTGAGTTCCTCGATGAGGTCCCGGATTTCGAGCCGCACCTGAGGATCGAGGCCGGTCGTAGGCTCATCGAGAAAAAGCATCTGCGGGTCATTAATCAAGGCGAGCGCAATTGCGAGCCGCTGTTTCTGCCCACCCGACAGCGTGGAGTAAAATGCGTCGCGCTTGTCCCAAAGCTGCAGTCGTTTCAGGAGGGCGTCGCCTGAGACCGTGCGCGTGTAGAAAGCTCCGAAAACATCCAGCGCTTCACGCACCCGCAGTTTGTCCTGCAAATTCGTCGCCTGCAGACAAACGCCGATCCGGTCCTTCAGCTGCTGCTTCTGCCGATCGGGATCAAAGCCGAGCACCTTGACCTCGCCGCTGGTCCGAGGACGCAGACCTTCCAGGATCTCGACCGTGGTGGTTTTGCCGGCGCCATTAGGGCCGAGCAGCCCGAAGACCTCGCCGGTATGCACTTCGAAGCTGATACCCTTCACCGCCTCCACGCCTCCAGGGTAGGTCTTGCGCATTTCACGCACCTCGATGGCGAAGGTATTATCCATTATCGACCGACGCTCTACACCGTCCTTTGTTGACTGACAACGCGCTTCGCGAAATGCCGACGCCAAAATGCCGCGCATGCGACCAAAATCGAAATGGCGGTGCAAATCCTGGCAAAGAGTTCGCCATGTCTGGCGTAGAAGGTGAGTAGCTTGTCGGTCGGCACTGCGACCGTGCTGGTGAGGACGCCGTCGGTGAATTGACTGCCCTGTTCGTCCAATAACACCTGGGTGACCCGCCCGAATTCGTTAACGTAACAGGTGACGCCAGTGTTGGCCGCTCGGACCATGGGACGGCGTAGTTCAATACAGCGGAAGATGGCATTGGCCAGCTGCTGCTGCGACGCGGCGGATTTAACGAACCAGCCGTCGTTTGTGACATTAGCGAGAAGATCGGCACCTCTAACGACGAATAGGCGCGCCAGTTCGCCGATGGTGTCTTCAAAGCAGATCAAAGGCGCGACGAGCACTTTGCTGTTAGTCAGGTGAAACACGGTGGGGTCATGGCCGACCGCGAAATCGCCCGGGACCTGATCGCCGACGATGCGGGCCAGGAGAGGGATATAACGGCGACCCGGGATGTATTCGCCAAAGGGAACAAGATGCATTTTGCGATAGATCTGGACTTCCGTGTCGTCGGGGGAAACGAGCAACGCGGCATTCCACGCATCCCGTCCGTTGTCGTCAATGACGCCGAGGAGAAGGTTCAGCTTTAGTCGCGCTGCGATCCCGGTGACGAAGTCGAATGTCTCCTGGTTCTGCAAAACGGGCGCGGGCATGGAGCTCTCCGGCCAGACGACGAGGTCAGGGGTGCCAATAGCTTCGGTGCCCATCACAGTCAGGCGGGTGAATTGATCGAAGATTTTTTGGGCGTAATCGGGGTTGAATTTCTCTTCGCGCGCGATGTTTGCCTGCACGGCGACGACGCGCAAATCGGTGGTTACCCGTTTTCTTTGCGGCGCGTGAATGCCGAACATGAAGACTCCGAGCAATAGCAGGAGAGTGAGGGTCACGTCATAGTGCGGCCGGACCGGCTTGATGCGCGTTTCGATGGCGAAGCGGCGAACGCTGGCGACAAGGATGACGTTGGCGAACGCTACCAGGAACGAGCAGCCGGCCATCCCGGTAAATTCGGCGATCTGGATGAGCGGCCAGTTTCGGTGCAGCGCGACACCTAGTCCGTTCCAGGGAAAGCCGGTAATGACCCAACCGCGAAGCCATTCGTGCGTGACCCAGGCCGCCGCCACGACCAAGGCCAGCCCGAGATTATGAAATGAATTGAGCCACGGAAAATGACGACGCGCGTTAAGAGCTTCGCCAAGCGCGAGCGGGATCGAATTAAAGATCGGCCGAACGATTCCACAGAACCAGCCGAAGATGGCGTAGTAAGTCGCCATGTAGAGCGACACCAGAAACCAGCCGGGACCGGTCACGGTGGTTAACCAGAAAAATGCCGTCAGGAAAAATGCGCAGCCCGCGACGAACCCAAGCGCAAGATCGCGCCGCCCGCGTCGCTTGGATTTCTCGCCGCTAAACCAGACAGCGGTAAGCAGCGGCGTGAGCGCGATCCAGCACAACCAGCCCTGATCGAACGGCGCGAAGCATCCGGTGCATAAGAGTCCGCTCAGGATCGCCGCCAGCCACGGCCAGAACCGCGGCAACTTCGCACCTCGCATTCGATTAACCCCGGCGACGGCGCTCGGTTTTCTTCACCGCGCCCCGGCGCGGGCGAATCGCGTCACGCAATGCGCGCGAATACGAGCCGTTCACACGAAAGTAGGCGCGCTCGACATCGGCAATCGTTCGGACATTCACCTTGCTGGAAAGAACGTAACCCTGGTCGATTAGTCCGGTGAGCGTCATCAGAAACTCGGCCTCGCCGATCTCCTTGGCGCGCTCGATCAGGAGGTTGCCGAAAATCGGGGACCCGGAGAGCCCGATACATTTCAGCACGGTGATCTCACCGCCATCGAGATGAATCTCGCGTTGCACGCATCACTGTTTGCCGTCTTTAATTCCGCTGTCTAGCGCTTATCTCGCGGCGCGCGCTTCCGCATCGGCGTGAAGCCAGTTCCAGAGCGCATCGAGACGGGCGCCGATATTGTTCTTACACTCCGCAAGCTCCTGGTCGGTGAACGGAGAGCCGGCCGGACGCCGCTGGCCGAAGAGGTAGAATTTGATTTTGGGCTCCGTGCCGGAACCGCGGACGGCGATGCGGGTCTGATCTTCGAGCTGGAAGATCAGCATTTTCTCTTTTGGAATCAGGTCGCCCTCGACGTCGTGAATCGTATCGCGCTCGAAGTTCATGATCGCCACGACTTTGCGGCCGAGCATTTCGGAGGCGGGAGCAGCGACATACGACTCGAGCAGTCTGCTTATCCTGGCCGCACCATCTGCACCTTCGAAAGTAAGTGACGTATTTTTTTCTTCGAAGTATCCGAATGTCTTGAATACCTCATCGAGCAGCTCATCGAGAGTTTGGTCTTTCGATTTAGCGAAGGCAGCGACTTCGCAGAACATCGCGGTCGCGCCGTTGCCATCCTTGTCGCGGACGAAATCGGCGCCGCTGTAACCGTAGCTTTCTTCGCCGCCGAAAATGTAGAACGAAGACGACGACAGACGTGCCGCGCGCGTCTCGTCCTCGGACATCTCATGGTAAGGACGGCGCGCTGCGCCGTCCTGGAGGGATATGCTTCTGCATGTCCGCGGACGATCGGGAGCTCGTCCCTCCGTCGAATGTGCGAGTCCTAACGCTCCCTCGTATTTCCCGAGCTTTGCGCCGATATATTTGAATCCAGTCAGCGTCTCGACACAGCGGAGCCCGAAATGTTCTGCGATGGCCTTCTGCAAATCGGTGGTGACGAAAGTCTTGATGATGACGCCGCGGGAAGCGTTCGCCCGATCCAGAATGCCGCGACCGAACAGAGTCTTGGCGCGGTAATAAGCCATCAACGAACCGATCTGATTTCCGGTGAGCAATTTCATATCGCCCGCTCGCGTCCGAACCGCCACGCCCATCCGATCGCAATCCGGGTCGGTGGCGATCACCAGATCGGCGCCGTCGCGTTGGGCCTGTTCAATCCCAAGCTGCAACGCTTCCGCATTCTCGGGATTAGGTGATTTCACCGTCGGAAAGCGCCCATCGAACTCGTCCTGGGCGGCGACCACGTCCAGCGCGAACCCGAGCCGCTGGAGCAACGGCTTGATGATGACGCCGCCCGTGCCGTGGATGGGCGTAAAGACGATGCGCAGATCGCGCTGTGACTTCACCAGTGCCGGATCCAGAATCAATGTCGCCAGTCTTTCGAGGTAAGCATCGTCGATCTCGCGGCCAAGGGACTCGATCCGGCCGCGTTCCGCGGCAACTAACAACTCGTAGGCTTCGCCCACGATCGCGTTCACTCGGTTGATGATGCCGCTGGCATGCGGCTCGACCACTTGCGCGCCGTCGTTGAAGTAAACCTTAAATCCGTTGTCGTGCGGCGGGTTATGGCTGGCAGTGATAACGACGCCGGCGCTGGCGTTGAGATGCCGCACTGCGAAGGAGAGCTCGGGAGTCGAGCGCGGGCCCTCAAACACGACCGCGTCGCAACCGTGTTCGGAAGCGACTTTTGCCGACAGCGCCGCGAAGTCGCGCGAGAAATGACGAGTATCATGAGCGATAACGAACTTCGGCCTCCCCAAAAGCTTTTCACGTTTTCGCCACTCATGCAGATAGGCCACGAGTCCGCGCGTGGCGCGCGCGATGTTATAAAAATTCATCGCGTTCGTGCCGACGCAGGGGAATTCCGGTCGGCCGAGCGGGTCAGGTGTTCCGCGCTCTGCGGCAGTCACCACCTTTCCGATGGTGCGGCCGCGTAATCCGCCTGTGCCAAACTTTAGCGTTTGATAAAAGCGATCATTGAGTTCATCCCACCTTCCGTCCGCCACAAGTTCAGACACCGACCTGGCATAAATGTCGGAGATCGCACCGGCGAGGAGCGCGCGAAGGTTCCGCGCGCTCGCAGGAAGCAGGTCACCACTTCGCTTGGCCGCTTCGATGCGAGCTGAAAGGTCGAGGTCGGAGGACATTGCGCCAAACCTTGCGGAGCGGAATGCATTTGCAAGCGCCGCGCTGCTACAGCAAACGGCCCCGGGCGTTTCCACTCGGGGCCATCGAGAAACTAACTGATCCTTTATCCGACTACGCGCTCGGGGATGGAGAAGGCGAAGCGGAATCCGATCCCGCTGGGGATGGAGAAGCGCTTGAGCTCTTCTTGGCACTCGACTTCTTCTTCGTCGTGGTCGACGTCATCTTCGCGCCGTTGCTGGTGGAGCCGGCTTTCATGCTGGTCGATTTAGTCGTTGTGCTTGCGCTGGTGGAGGTCGTGGTCGTGGCAGCTGGCTTGTTAGCGCAGGCCGCGATCAACCCGACAGCAGCGATGAGTGCGATCGTTGAAGCGATGGATTTTTTCATAGGTTGGTGGTTTGGGCGGGTAGAATGTCCGGCCGCCCGCGAAACGGCAAGCACGAAGTAGCGCGGCTTTCGACCGTGGCAAAAGGTAGCGGTTACAGGCTGCACGGACGACATTCAACTTATGCAGGCGGAGTCGCCCCGGCGCGCAATCATTCACCTCGATATGGACTGCTTTTATGCGGCAATCGAAGTGCGCGACAAGCCGACGCTGCGCGGGAAACCCGTCGGCGTGGGCGGTGCCCGCGATCGGCGCGGAGTGTTAACGACGTGCAACTACGAGGCGCGCACTTTCGGGGTTCACTCCGCGATGCCGACGTTTATGGCATTACAGCGCTGCCCGAAGCTCATCGTCCTGCCGACGAGATTCGACGTCTATCGCCGCGAATCCGCGGTCATTCGCGAGATCATGCATCGCTTCACGCCGCTCGTGGAAACGCTTTCGCTGGACGAGGCTTACCTCGATGTGAGCGAACACCGCGGCGATCCCGGGCCGCTGGCGGAGGTCATTCGAGGATTGATTTACCAAAAAACCAAGCTCACCGCGTCGGCCGGGATTGGTCCGAATAAGCTCGTCGCAAAAATCGCGAGCGACATCAACAAGCCAGACGGCCAGTGCGAAGTCGCGCCGGATGCGGTCGGCGAATTCATGGCGCCGCTCCCGGTGCGGAAGCTTTGGGGAATCGGAAACGTGACCGAGCAAAGATTGCAGCAACTCGGGATCGCGACCTGCGCCGACATGCAACGTTTCACGCGAATTCAATTACAGGAAATGTTCGGTAAGTTTGGACGGGAATTGTTCGATCTTTGCCGCGGGATCGACGATCGGCCGGTCGAGCCGCATCGCGCGCGCAAGTCGTTGAGCAACGAGGAGACGTTCTCCATCAATCTCGAGACGCTGGAGCAGTGCGAGGAGAAGCTGGAGGAATTAGTAGAAGAGCTGGCGGCCGAACTAGCGCAAAAAGAACCGACACGTGCAATTCGCGGCATCTTTGTGAAGCTGAAATTCGCCGATTTCACTCGCACCACGGCCGACCGAGCCGGAATGTTGCCTGCTCTCCAAAATTTTCATTCGCTCCTGGGCGAAGCATTCGCTCGAACCGGAAAGCAGGTGCGCTTGATGGGGGTCGGCGTGCGTTTCGCGGAAAATGTGGCAAGCGAGCCCGCGCAATTGCGGCTACTCTAGATATCGCGATGGAATCGAAGCTTAAACTCGTCTCCTTCGCCGCCTTCGCCGCGCTTGTCGCCGTCGTCGGTTACCTGGTAGCGCAAGGCATCGTTCTCGCGGCCAATCCCGCGCTGCTGGCGGTTCAGCTTCTCGCCGTCATCCTGATGGTGTGGGCTCGCCTCACGTTCGGGAGACGAAGCTTTCACGCGACGGCGGATCCAACCGCCGGTGGCCTCGTCACGAACGGGCCCTACGCCTACATCCGGCATCCGATCTACGCGGCCATATTGTTTTTCATGACCGCGACACTTCTCGATCACCGGAGCGCGCTCAGCCTTGCCCTTGTCATCGTCGTCGCTCTCGCTGTCATCGCTCGAGCGTTCAGTGAAGAGCGGCTTTTGCGGGCCCGCTATCCCGAATACGACACCTACGCGCGGCGGACGAAGCGCTTCGTCCCGTTTCTTTGGTAGCGATCGAGGAAAGGCAGAATAAAAATGTCAAATGTTTAGACACGACCCTGCTTCTTCCGGCTCATGGGCCGTTCGGTTTTGACCGCTGCGAGCTACGCTTGGAGCGCCTTAAGAGCGTCAACCTCCCGCCATTGCCGGACTTAAAGACCTACGGCATGTTCCTAAACGACACGCGCACTTCAATCAACGTACGATTCGCGACTCCGACTGGAGATTCTGAAGCTTCAAGAATTCATCCCCATACCACCAGTTCCAAGATGGTAATTTGGAAAGGAAAAGTCATCGCGACGAATGAGGACGGGAAAATATTGGCTGAGGGAATGCTAATCCGTCCTAGCGATAAACAAAATTTCGATGCGCACTCGCGAATATACTATTACCGGATTACTGCGGGAAAGATCGACTCAGCCTCCGCTACGGAAGCCCATAGATGGCACAAGCCGTAAGCGGGGTAAAATAGGGTCTGATTGCCTGAGCGGTGGTCGCTGGCTATTTTCCCGGCGGCCGCGCCGCGGGCGCCCGCCGGTGGCGGCCGAAAGGCGGTTACGGCGGCGGCGGTACGAAGTGTGTCACGCCGTCGAGACTCAGGGCGAAAACGATTTGCCTCCCGCCCTCTTCGCTGCTTAGTGCTCCGCAACCCGCGCGATGAATATTCACGAGTATCAAGCGAAGGAATTGCTTCAAAAGTTTGGCGTAGCGACGACGCTCGGACGTGTCGCCTCCACGGCGGATGAGGCGGAGCAAATCGCAAAGGGAATCGCGCCCGCAGAAATCGTGGTGAAGGCACAAGTGCACGCCGGCGGCCGCGGGAAGGGGACCTTCGCGAACGGCTTCAAAGGCGGCGTGCAAATTGTAAAAACCGCCGACGAAGCGCGTGCTGTTGCGGGAAAAATGCTGGGGCAGACGCTCGTGACGCACCAGACCGGGCCGGAGGGACGGCTGGTGAACAAGGTGCTCGTGGCAGAATCAGCGCATATCGCGCGCGAGATTTACTTCGCGATTCTGGTCGATCGCGCGACAGGTGCGCCCCTCGTCGTGGCCAGCACGGAGGGCGGCGTGGAAATCGAAACGGTGGCAGAAAAATCGCCCGAAAAGATCATGCGCGAATCAGTCGATCCGCTCGCGGGTCTGCAGCCGTTTCAGGCCCGTAAACTGGCGAAACAACTGGGCTTTGAATCGTCGCAGATCAAAGCCGCGGCGAAGTTATTCGAGGGCCTCTATCGCACATTCATAGATTCGGACTGCTCGATGGTGGAAGTAAACCCACTGGTGGTGACGACCACGGGAGAGGTGCTGGCGCTTGATGCAAAATTCAACTTCGATGACAACGCGCTTTATCGACATCCGGAAATCGCGGCGATGCGCGATAGCGCCGAGGAAGATCCTCGCGAAGTGGAAGCCTCCAAACATGGACTCAACTACATCGGTCTCGACGGCAATATTGCCTGCCTCGTGAACGGCGCCGGTCTCGCGATGGCAACAATGGACATCATTAAATTCTATGGCGGAAGCCCAGCGAATTTTCTCGATGTCGGCGGCAGCGCGACCGAGCAGCAGGTGACCGAAGCCTTCAAGATTCTCGTCGCTGACCATAGGGTGGAAGCGATCCTGGTGAATATTTTCGGAGGAATCGCAAAGTGCGACGTGATCGCCCAGGGAATCATCAGCGCGGCGAAAGCGGTCGGCCTTTCCATTCCACTTGTCGTTAGACTCGAGGGAACCAACGTGGCGGAAGGAAAAAAGTTACTTGCTGCCAGCGGGTTGAAAGTCATCACCGCCGAAGACCTCGGCGACGCCGCGCAAAAAGCCGTCGCGGCGGCCAGGGAGAAAAAAAACAAATGATCAGGGAAATCGCATTTGTCGGGTCGCCTGTGACCGATATTCCACGGGCTCGAAAATTTTACGAAGAAATCATCGGGCTCACCGCTCCGGAAGTGGATCTCGACGCTAAATGGATCGAGTACGAGGTTGGCAACGCGACGTTCGGGATCGGCGACTATGGCGACATGTGGCGTCCCAGCACCGGCGGCACCATGGCGGCATTCGAGAGCGACGACGTGGACGCCTTGATGGAACGCGTGAAGAAGAGCGGCGCCGAAGTGGTGCTCGAGTTAATGGATTCACCCGTCTGCCGTTTTGGCATCGTGCTCGATCCCGATGGCAACAGTGTGATGCTGCACCAACGCAAGGCGGATTAACCACTTTGCTGAACAGGAAGCAGGACGAATTTGAAAGCCAGAAATTCCTTCAAAGAACTGCTTTCCGGTTTCTGGCTTTGTGGCTTTTAAATTTAACTTCTTCTCATGTCTGTCCTAGTCGATAAAAACACGCGCCTCGTGGTGCAGGGGATCACCGGAAGTGCCGGCGGTTTCCACGCTCGACAATGCATGGAATACGGGACGAACGTCGTTGCCGGCGTTACGCCTGGTAAAGGGGGGCAAAAGTTCGATGCGAAAGTGCCGGTCTTCGACACCGTGGCGGAAGCACGAGCTGAGACCGGTTGCAACGTCTCGATGATTTTCGTGCCGGCGGCCGGTGCGGCCGACTCCATTCTGGAAGCGGTCGATGCCGGTGTGGAATTGGTTGTCTGCATCACGGAAGGCATTCCAGTGATGGATATGATGCGGGTGAAAGCCCAGATGCGCGGTAAGAAGTCGCGTCTCATCGGGCCAAATTGCCCCGGCATCATCACCCCCGGCGCCGCCAAGATCGGCATTATGCCGGGTTACATTCATAACCCCGGTAACGTTGGTGTAATCTCCCGTTCCGGGACCCTCACTTATGAGGCGGTCTGGCAGCTAACGAGTCGTGGGCTGGGTCAATCGACTTGCATCGGAATCGGGGGCGATCCGATCAACGGAATGTCGCACCTGGATGCGGTGAAGCTTTTTAATGATGATCCGGGCACGGAAGCGCTGATCCTGATCGGGGAAATTGGAGGTTCGGCGGAGGAGGAGGCGGCCGAGTGGATCGCCCAGAATTGCCGCAAACCGGTAGCTGCCTTCATCGCGGGAGCGACCGCACCTCCCGGCCGACGCATGGGACACGCGGGCGCAATTGTTTCCGGTGGCAAAGGGACAGCCGCCGGTAAGATTGAAGCGCTGCAGGCCGCAGGAATTGCGGTGGCCGAAACACCCGCCACCATGGCAGACACACTAATCAAGCGGATGAAAGGCGAATCCTAAAGATGGCACTCAGCACACGCGGACTGGAAGGGGTGGTGGCAAATACAACGCGGCTGAGCGACGTCGTCGGCGATAAAGGGCAGCTGATTTATTGCGGTTACGATATCAACGAGCTGGCCGGGAAGGTTAGCTACGAGGAGATCGTCTTTTTGCTCTGGAATAATCGGCTTCCTAATCGCCAGGAACTGGAGAAGTGCGCCAACCAGCTGCGGACGCAACGCGAATTGCCCGGCGGCATTGTCGATTTTATTAAGTCGGCCCCAAAGGATGCAAATCCCATGGACGTGATCCGCACCGCTGTTTCCATGCTCGGCCTGTACGATCCGGACCACGGCAAGGAAGCTTCGCCGGAACTAAACAAAGCGCGGGCGCGAAACATCACGGCCAAGCTTGGGGTCATCGCGGCTTACTACCATCGCGCGCGTTGCGGAAAGGCGCTTCCGCCGGTGCGCGAAGATCTCAGCGAAGCCGCGCATTTTCTTTATTTGATGTCGGGCGAACCACCGACAAAAGAAGCGACCGATACCCTCGATGTCGCGTTTGTGCTCCATGCCGACCACGGAATGAATGCATCGACTTTCAGCGCTCGCGTCACCATCTCTACCCTCACTGATTTTTATTCGGCCATTACCTCCGCCATCGGCACGCTAAAAGGTCCCCTGCATGGAGGAGCCAATGAAGGAGTTATTAATATGCTCGAGGAAATCGGGGACGAAGATAACGTCGATGCCTACATCACGGAGCAGCTCGCGCAGAAGAAGAAAATCATGGGCATCGGCCATCGCGTCTATAAGACGCTGGATCCGCGCGCCCCGCACCTCCGGGATATGGCAGTGAAGCTCAGTACGAAAGTGGGCGAACCTAAGTGGATCAGGATGTCCGCGCGGATCGCCGAGCTGATGAAGGAGAAAAAGAATCTCAACGCCAACGTCGATTTTTACTCCGCTACGGTTTATCACTCGTTAGGTATTCCGCGCGACCTTTTCACGCCGGTCTTCGCCATTGCCCGCTGCTCCGGATGGTGTGCCCATGTGCTGGAGCAACTTGAAGATAATCGCCTTTACCGTCCGCTCAGCGAGTATGTGGGCGAACCCGTCGGCAAGAAAGTCGTGCCAATCGACCAGCGCGGTTAGATCGAGCGTTTGGCTTCGCGCTGGCGGATCAGCGCGGCTTGTTCCAAAATGTTGAGCAGCAACAACTACGCAAAGGCGACCGAGGTGACGCTTGTGTGCGGCGTGCGGGCGGAGAGCTCAACAAACTTAAGATGGACAGCACGATAATTATCAAGACGAAGCTGAAGCAACGTCCCCAACCTATTGCGCAAAAGTGCAAAAAGTGAGCACTGACCTCTATCTTTCCCCCCAACTCGGCGGGCACCTTGATTGCGAAGAACCTCTACGGCAAAGGT
>JBBQHM010000050.1:0-15397 GCA_038323965.1 Chthoniobacterales bacterium
GAAATGCGCTTCGACGTTCGCGTTTACCTTCTCGATGGCAACGTCGTCGCGCGGATCGACCTCAACAACGCTCGCATTTTCGTAAACAATCTCAGGCTTGTAATCGCCCAGCCTGTCGAGTTTGTGCGCTACTTTTTCGTAAGTTGCCTGACGCACGACAACCCTGACCAGCTCTTCGCCGCCGAGCGCGACACCTTCGCGTTCAAGGCGATCGGTCGCCCGCCGTTGATAGGAGAAAGGATCGTAAGAAACCTGCGTCGAAATCGACGATTCCGCCGCGTTCGTTGCACGATTTATTGCCAGCTTCACCAGCGCCTGCGCGACGGGAATTTCGTGCACGCTATCTTCCGTTAGCGAAACCCGGATCGTATCCCCGATACCATCGGCGAGAAGCGAGCCAATGCCGATCGCACTTTTGATCCGGGCGTCTTCGCCTTCTCCCGCCTCGGTCACGCCAAGGTGCACCGGATAATTCCAGTCCGCGCCTTCAGCCGCCAACCTTGCGACGAGCAGCCGATAAGCTGCAATCATCACCTTCGGATTCGACGATTTCATCGAGAACACGAACGCGTGGTAATCCGTCTCGCGCGCGAGCCGGGCGAACTCGAGCGCGCTCTCCACCATGCCGAGCGGCGTATCGCCATACCGGTTCATGATGCGGTCGCTCAGCGAACCGTGATTCGTTCCGATTCGCATCGCGATTCCGCGGTCTTTGCAGAGCTGGACCAGTGGCGCAAAGCGCTCACGGATTCGGCCAATTTCAGCTTCGTATTGCTCGTCCGTGTACTCGCGAACTGCGAACTTCTTCGAGTCAGCGTAGTTGCCGGGATTAATGCGGACCTTGTCCACCCAGCGCGCCGCTTCCATCGCGGCATCCGGTTTGAAATGGATATCAGCGACAATCGGCACGTCGCAGCCCCGTTCGCGCAGCCCGCGAATGATGTGCTCGAGATTGCGTGAATCCTTCACCGTCGGCGCGGTAATTCGCACGATCTCGCAACCGACCTCCGCCAGTTCCATCGTCTGCTCGATCGACGCCTCGGTGTCCATCGTATCGCACGTAATCATCGACTGAACGCGGATCGGATTTGCACCGCCAATTCCGACATTCCCGACGCGCACTTCGCGCGTCGCGCGCCGTTGATAGACGAAAGGTGAACCGCAATATTGCATTCGTTAGGCGGGCTCGATGACGACCGCGGTACCGTAACAAAGGACTTCCGTGACGCCCTGCATGATCTCGGTCGCATCGTAGCGCAGCCCGATCACTGCATTTGCGCCCAGCGCCTGGGCGTGCGCCATCATTTGATCGAGCGCTTCCTGCCGCGTTCTCTCACAAAGATTCGTCAGGATCGTGATGTTACCGCCGACCAGCGTCTGTAAGCCCGCGCCGATCGTGCCGAAAATCGAGCGGGAGCGGACAATGATTCCGCGCACCACGCCAAGTGTCTTCACCACCCGGTAGCCTGTGATTTCGAAGGCAGTGGTCGTCATTGACGTTGTCATGCTCTTTTTATAAGGGCATTGCCGCCCCGCGTAAAATTACGGCTCGCTCGCAGCCGGGGTCGCGTGCGGATGTATCCGGTCGAGAATGCGGCGGACAAACGGGAGATCCTGCACGTCGAAAAATGTAACGTAGAGCATGTAGCCGATAATAATCGCGGCGAAGCCGGTCTGTACGATCTCCAGAAAACGCATGTTCACCGGTTTGCGTCGTATTCCTTCTACGATGGCGAGGACGATGTGTCCGCCATCGAGCACGGGAATCGGGAGCATGTTCAACACCGCCAGATTGACGTTGAGAATCACGCTAAACCAAAGCGCGAGCTGCCAGCCGCGTTCGTTCTCAAAGAGCAGATAATAGATGCGCCCGATCCCGACCGGCCCGCTCATGTGCTGCAACTTCACGTCGGATTTCGGCGAGGCCACCGCGAAGAGGGTCTCAAGCGTACTCGTCAGACTCTTGTAAACCTGCTCGATCGGACTCGGATGATCCATCGAGATGCGTCCGCCCGTGTCCCAGCGGATTCCGATGCGGGGACGCGGCGGACCTTCTTCACTCGATAACAGCGTTGGTTTGATCGGGACGTCGCGCCTTTCCTGACCACGCTCGATTTGTAGAGTGAGCTGCTCGTCAGGGTGCTTCTCGATGTATTCGGAAAGGGCGAACGCGTTGAAAATATTCGTGCCGTTAAATCCGGCCACGACATCTTTCGCCTGCAGTCCAGCTGCCGCAGCGGGCGTATTTGGCTCCACGCTAAATATCAACGCAGTCTCTGCCGGCAGGATTAATAGTTGGCGCACACTTTTGCGCCGCCAGCCATTTGTTTGCGCGCGAAACGGCTCCACCGCGACCGTCTGCACATTCCCGGCGCGCTCGAATTTTACGCTGACCGTTGCGCCCTCGCTCCGGACCACGTCCCAGCTGACGCTGTCTCCCATCCCTAAAAACCGCGTCACTCGTTTTCCGTCAATCTCGAGGATCTTATCGCCCGGCTGTAACCCAACCTTCGCGGCAGGCGAATCCGGCATCACGTAACCAATCGTCGTTGTCACATCCGATTCGCCGACAGGATGACCCACGATCCAGACGATCGTGGCGAAGGTGAGCGCCAGCAGCAGGCTGAACAACGGGCCGGCAATCGCGACGATGATTTTATCGAGCGCGGAGATTTTCGGCAGCGTTGCCCGATCCATGTCCGCCGTGCCCTCGATGATATCCATCGGAGCGAGCTGCGGCAGTTTCACAAACCCGCCAAATGGAACGGAGCCTAACGAGTAAACAATTCCATTGACCTCTTTCTTCCAGATCGGCTTCCCGAACCAGACTCCGAACTGCTCGATGAAAAGTCCGCGCCATTTTGCGGCGAGAAAATGTCCGAGCTCGTGCACGACAATGAGCAGGTTGAAGAGAACAACCACCTCAAGAACGATGAGAGTAACGCGGGCGACGTGCAGGAGCATGAATTCAGGGGGCGAGAACGAGCCGCGCTTCGTCGCGCGCCCATTGATCGGCGGCCAATATTGCACTGAGGTCGGGATGTGCAATGGAACGGTGGCGCCCCATCACTTCCCCGACGGTTTTCCAGATCTGCGGGAAAGTGCTTTCGCCTTCAAGAAAGGCGGCGACCGCGACTTCGTTCGCAGCATTCAGAACGGCTGGCAGCGTGCCGCCAGTTTCGCCCGCCTGTCGCGCCAGCTTCAGCGCCGGGAAATCGTCGTAGCGGGGCGTCGCAAACTCGAGCTTTGATACCTTGCCAAAATCGAGCGACGGCAAGGTGTTAGGCACGCGGTCAGGCCAGGTCACGGCGTATTGAATCGGGAAGCACATGTCCGAATGCGACAGCTGCGCGAGCACCGAAGCGTCCGCAAATTCCACCATCGAGTGCACAATGCTTTGCGGATGAACCACCACTTCCACGCGCTGCATTTCAACGCCGAACAGCCAATGCGCCTCGATCATTTCGAGTCCTTTGTTAAATAGCGTCGCGGAATCGATCGTGATCTTCGGACCCATATTCCACGTCGGATGTTTTAACGCCTGCTCGCGCGTAATTTTCTCGAACTCCGCCACCGGCGTTTCGCGGAACGGTCCGCCGGACGCGGTAAGAATAATTCTGCGCACCTCCGATTTGCGGCCATCCAGACATTGGAAAATCGCGTTATGCTCGCTATCGACCGGCAAAACGTGGACGCCTTTTGCCCGCGCTTCCCGCATCACCGTCTCACCCGCCATGACGAGGATTTCCTTGCTCGCGACGGCCAGATCTTTTCCCGCTGCGATCGCGGCCAGCGCGGGGCGCAGACCGCTCGTCCCGACGATGGCGACCAAAACCATGTCCGCATCCGCCAAGGCAGCAATTTGGCAAAGGCCATCATCGCCCGCATAAATCACCGGTTTGTATTCGAGGGCGGAGCACAAATCACCCAGATGCGCTTCGTCAGCCAGGCAGATGGCCTGCGGCCGAATTCGATTGGCTTGTTCAGCCAACTGTCGCGCGTTCGTGTTCGCCGCGAGCCCGACGATTTCCATTCGGTCCGGAATGTCGTGCGCGACCTTGATCGCGCTCTGACCGATCGAGCCAGTGGCTCCGAGCACAACGACGCGTTTGCGTTTCATCTTTGTGAAAGTGCGCCGGTTAAGGCACCCGCACGACCAGACGGAGATAGAAAAATAACAGGGGCGCGGTGAAGAGCAGACTATCGATCAGATCCAGCGCACCCCCAATGCCAGGCAGCAAACTTCCCGAGTCTTTCACGCCCGCACTTCGTTTCACGATGGATTCTGCGAGATCGCCGATCACCGCCGCGAATCCGAGCAGTAGTCCAAGAATTGTAGCGTGGGTCCAATTCAAGACGCCTAAGGCGTTCGGCATGATCTTATAGAGCGCCAGGCTCGCTCCGAGCGATAAGACTAGCGCGCCGAAGAACCCTTCCCACGTCTTCTTCGGGCTGATGTGTGGGATAAGCGGATGACGGCCGATCAGGCTGCCGGTGAGGTATGCGCCCATGTCGCTGAATTTCGTGATTGCGATGCAGTAGACGCAATAGAAGTGGCCCGTGACCGCACCGGTGCTCGACCGCGGCACGACGTAAAGCAGCTTCGTCATGAAGTTGAAAAGCCAGACGACGTAGAGCAACCCGAACAACGTGTAAGCCATGGCCTGCAGTGGCGCATCGTCACGGAGGCTGTCGAACATCTGTCGCGTAAACATCGTCAACAGCATGAAGAGCAGGACCGCGATCTCGAAATCGTAGGAACGCGCCGGCCCGTAGTGCGAAAAATAATAGAAGCTTCCGCACAGCAGTGCGGCGCCGCAGATCATCCCGGTGATCTTGAAATTCGGCAGCTTCCGGGCGTCGAGAATAGTATAAAATTCCCAGAGCGCGATCAGTCCGAACACGCTGATCAATCCCCAGAAGCCGAGCTCGAATCCCGAGAACGCGATCGAGAGCGCAACCGTCCAGAGCACAATAGTGCTTAGAAAACGGAGAACGAAAACGGAGCGGGCGGTTCCCGGTGGTTTCGCGACGGGAGGCTCAACGGTCGCGGACATTCGATGACAATCGGAAGAGCCGGTTTATTTGTCGAACGCTTTTGTCATCCCGCGCGAAGTCGAGGGACCCCGTTGCCGAACCTATAGCTAACACAGCGGGGTCTCTCGACTGCGCTGCGCTTCGCTCGAGATGACCGTGCGCCCACCTGCTTTCCTGCTTTCCCGCCTCCCGTATTCACCTAGCTTCTCCCGATGGCGAAAACGATGCAGGCGATCGTGAAGGCAAAAGCGGAGCCCGGTTTGTGGCTTGAAGATGTGCCGGTACCGGAAATCGGCGCGGACGATGTCCTCATTCGGACGAAGAAAGCGTCCGTCTGCGGCACTGACATTCATATCTACAACTGGGATGCATGGGCGCAGAAAACCATTCCCGTTCCGATGCAAATTGGCCATGAATTCGTGGGCGAGATCGCGCAGGTCGGGTCGAATGTCCGCGGATTCTCGGAAGGCGACCTTGTCGTCGGCGAAGGTCACATCACTTGCGGGCATTGCCGCAATTGCCTCGCCGGGCGTCGTCATCTTTGCCCGAACACACAAGGCGTCGGCGTGAATCGTACCGGCGCGTGGGCGGAGTTTGTTTCGATTCCAGCGACGAATGCATGGCATGCGGATCCTTCCATTCCGCTTGATGTGCTCTCGTGTTTCGATCCGCTCGGCAACGCCGTGCACACCACGCTGACATTCGATCTCGTCGGCGAAGATGTATTGATTACGGGCGCTGGCCCGATCGGTTGCATGGCGATTCCAATCGCCAAACACGCCGGCGCGCGGCATGTCGTCATCACGGACGTAAATCCGTACCGGCTCGAAATCGCCCGCAAAATGGGAGCCACCCGCGCGCTCGATGTGCGCACGGAGAAGCTTTCCGAAGCCATGAAAGAGCTCGGCATGAAAGAAGGCTTCGACGTTTGCCTGGAGATGTCGGGGAACCCGAAAGCGTTCGCCGACATTCTGCCCAACATGTTTTACGGAGGTAAAATCGCGCTGCTGGGAATCATGCCGTCCACTGCTTCGATCGACTGGAACACCGTCGTTTTTCACAGCCTGACGCTGCGTGGCATTTACGGGCGCGAGATGTTTGAGACCTGGTATAAAATGACTGCGCTCATCCAAAGCGGGCTCGATATTTCTCCCGTCATCACGCACCGGTTTCCTTTCACTAAATTTCAGGAAGCGATCGAGCTCGCGAAGTCGGGCGAGTCGGGAAAGATCGTTCTGGAGTGGCCGTGATGAACCGCGATTCTCTCGATACCTACCTGAACGACCACCTTGCTGGATCGGTGACAGCGTTGGAAATGATCGAGCACCTCGCAAAGACCTGCCCCGACCCTCAGCTCCAGCGTTTTTTCACCGACCTTCACATTGAAATAACCGCCGACCAGCAAGTCTTGCAGGACCTGTTGCAAGCGCTCGACATGCATGAGGGCGCGATCCGAAAAGCCGGAGCATGGGTCATCGAAAAAGTCGGACGCGCGAAACTCGGATACGAGAAAGATGAAGGTGGCGGAGTCGAATTCCTCCAGGCCCTTGAGGCGCTCTTGCTTGGAATCACCGGCAAAAAATTACTTTGGCGCTCACTCGCGGCTGCTTCGGATGAAATGCTGCAACTGCGCGGTCCGAATTACGCGGAGCTCGAGACGCGCGCGATCACACAAAGAGACTTGGTGGAAGCGAAACGACTCGTCGCGGCTCGTGCCGCTTTCCGCGATTAACGCTTACGCCGACCGAAGGAATACCCGCCGTGAGTACGGCCGCCACCAATCGCGCGCTTACCGCTTCCGCCAGCCGGCTCCGGCTCGAATAGCGCGGTATACTTGTAAGGAAAATCTTCCAGCTTTAATCGCGCTATCTTCTGGCCGATAAAACGCTCGATGGCTTGAAGGGACGCGATCTCCTCGCCATTCACGAGCGTAAATGCGTCGCCCACTTTCTGTGCGCGACCGGTCCGCCCGATGCGGTGCACGTAATCCTCCGAGTGTTCTGGTACGTCGTAGTTAATGACGTGACTCACGCCCGCGATGTCGAGTCCGCGCGCCGCGATATCAGTCGCCACCATCACCTCGTATTTGCCGGACTTAAATCCTTCCAGCGCTTCGATCCGTTCGCGCTGAGTGCGATTGGAATGCAACACGGCGACCGAATGCTGACCCTGTTTTAACTGCCGCGCGATGCGATCAGCTCCATGTTTGGTCCGGCAAAATATCAGCGCACTGTCGTAGTTGGTTCGATCGAGCAGCGCCATGAGCAGATCGAATTTCTGCTCGGCCGCGACCGGATAAACCGCGTGGCTCACCGTCTCGGCCGGGGTGCGCCGGGCGCCGATTTCCACCGTCTCTGGGTCGCGCAGGACCGATCCCGCGAGCCGCTCGATCTCAGGCGGCAACGTCGCGGAGAAAAGAAGCGTCTGCCGATCGTTCGAGATCTCTTTCACAATGCGACGCACATCTGGCAGGAAACCCATGTCGAGCATTCGGTCGACCTCATCGAGCACGAGGATGTGGACGTCGCGAAAATTGATCGTCCCTTGTCCCAGATGATCGAGCAGTCGTCCCGGCGTTGCCGCCACGATGTCCATTCCGTGTTTCAAATCATCGCGCTGTTTACCGTAACCAACGCCGCCGTGAATTACCGTGACGCGAAGATCTGTGAATCGACCGTAATCACGAAATGCGGTTTCAACTTGCGCGGAAAGCTCGCGCGTCGGTTCCAAAATCAGGCATCGAAAAGCTCCATGCTTCGCCAGCATGGTGAGAATCGGCAGCGCGAACGCGGCGGTTTTTCCCGTGCCGGTCTGGGCTGTCCCAACCAGATCTTTACCGGAGAGAATAATCGGAAAGGCACGAAGCTGAATCGGCGTGGGTTCCGTAAACCCCATCGCCTGCGTTCCGCGGACTACCTCCGGCGAAAGTCCGAAATTGTTAAAAGACACGCGGCAGGTTACGACATGAGCCTAACGAACTCAACGCGCTCTTCGCCCTGCGCTGAACTCCCAACCTGCCAGATCAGACTGCGAACGCCGTGAAAATCCTTGTTCTGGCGGACACGCATAATCATCTCCCCTTGAATCTCGCCACGCTGGTCGAAGGCGCGGATGAAATCTGGCATCTCGGCGATGTTTGCGCGGAACACTTGCTCGACGAATTGCGCGCCATTGGACTGCCCGTCACGATTGTGCGCGGGAATTGCGACGACAACTCGGATTGGCCGCTCGTCGTCGAGACCATGCGCAACGGCCTGCGGTTTCGTTTACAACACATCCCGCCAACGCGTGCGCCGACCAATTGCGATGTGCTGCTGCACGGTCACACCCATGTCCCGCGGAATGATATGGTCGACGGGGTTCGTTTCTTAAATCCGGGCTGCGTCACGAGGCCAAATCGCGGAGCTCCTGCGAGCGTTGCCTACTTGACTGTGTGCGTGAGTGGCGAGCTCCAATGGCAATCAATTCCGCTCTCAAAACGATAATTATTCATCGGGGACGAGCACCCGTCCGCGGAAACAAAAAGGGCGGTCGCCGTGGCGACCGCCCTTCTGAATCTTTGTGGAAGCTCGCTTACGCCGCAGCGGCAGCGGTCTTCTTGCCGCGAGCTTTTTTCTCTTTCGGATCAGCCTTCGCCGCGTCGTCTGAAGCAGTGGCATCGTTATCGACCGCCACCACAGCGTCGACCCATTCGATGAAGGCCATCGAAGCAGAATCGCTTTTCCGCTGACCCAATTTCACGATGCGCGTGTAGCCGCCATTCCGCGACACGGATCGCGGCGCCACTTCGTCGAACAAGCGCTTTACCGCATCTTTTTGCCGGAGAACGGCAAACGCAGTGCGGCGCGCATGCACGGTATTTTTCTTACCAAGCGTTAACATTTTCTCCGCCAGGGGACGCACCGCTTTCGCTTTCGCGAGCGTCGTCTTGATGCGCTGGTGTTCGATCAAGCTACAGACTTGGTTAGCGAGCAACGACTTCCGGTGCGCCGCGGTCAGCCCGAGCTTAATGGTTTTCTTTTGGTGCCTCATCGCCGTATTTAAGCCTTGTCGAAATCAACCGCAGCGTTAGTCGCCGCCCCGTCTGGGTTAACGGGCGCCCCGGCCGCCGGCAATTCCACCATGCCAGCATCAAATTTCAGGCCTAGACCAAGTCCAAGCTGTAACAGTTTGTCCTTAATTTCGTTCAGCGATTTCTTGCCGAAGTTGCGATATTTCAGCATCTCCGCTTCCGATTTTTGCGCTAATTGACCGACGCTCGTGATGTTGGCGTTGTTCAGGCAATTTGCCGCGCGGACACTGAGTTCGATTTCGTTGACGCTCATGTTCAGAAGCTTTTTCAGCTTCATGTTCTCTTCGCTCACGCCAGCCGGCGTCTCGTCGAACTCGATCGTGTCTTCGTTGAAGTTCACGAACACATCGAGGTGATGACGCAGAATCGCGGAAGCTTGCAGGAGCGCATCGTCCGGCGTCAGGCGGCCATCCGTCCAGACTTCCAGCACGAGCTTGTCGTAGTCGGTGCGCTGACCGACACGCGTGTTTTCCACCGCATATTTCACGCGAGTCACCGGTGAGAAAATCGAGTCGATCGCGATCACGCCAATCGGTTGATCGGCGCGTTTGTTCTCTTCGCCAGTGGCGAAGCCGCGTCCAACGCGCACCTCGAGTTCCGCTTCAAATTTGTGTTTCTTATCGAGGGTGCAGATGACCTGCTTGGGATTCAATACCTCGTAACCTTGGACGAGTTGCACGTCACCCGCGGTCACCTCGCCTTCTTTATTCACGTTCAGATTCAGGCGGCGCGGCTCATGGTCGCTCGACTTGAATTTCACGCGCTTCAGATTGAGCACAATGTCGGTGACGTCCTCGACGACACCCGGGAGAGTGGCAAACTCATGCTGCGCGCCGGTTATTTTAACCGACGTGATCGCAGCGCCTTCGAGCGATGAAAGGAGAACACGGCGAAGCGAATTGCCGACCGTGTGTCCGTAACCAGCCTCAAACGGCTCAGCGACAAACTTCCCGTAAGTATCATTGGAAGCACCCTCGTCACGCGTAAGCGTCTTGGGCATTTCAAACCGACCGTAACGAACTGGCATAAGCGAACTACGAAGCGCGTGGCTTCGTCCTTTCCTTGAGCACCGGGTTACCCCTGACGAGTGCGGTTTCGCGTCAGAAAACGGAAACCCAGGGACCAACGGCGCAACGTATTTAACTCTCGCTGCGAACGTGGAATCAACAGCAGAAGCGCCGTTTTGCAAGTTCCCTCGTCGGTCATCCCGAGCGAAGTCGAGGGACCCCCTCGCGATCCGAAAGGCGCCCCTAGCTATTAACGGGAGACCACGGCACCGCTCGGGATGACGGTTAGCTTTCGATCACGCTATCCGGCAGTTCGTTCGTTTCGTCGGGCCGACGCGGAAAATGTTCCGCTAACACCGCACCGACGTCTCTAATCGCCTCCGCCAAGGCCTCCGTAAATCGTCCTTCGCGAAATTGTTGTCGCATCGCTTCCGTGATCCGCTGCCAGTAGGCGTCTCCGCATTTTTGGTGGACTGCTTCGTCACCGACAACGGCAAAACTCTGCGCGCGTGGGGCGACGAATATCAGAACGGCGTTTCGAGCCCGCGTTTTGTGCATTCCAGTCTCCTGGAATTTCTTAGTCGCGAGCTCCAATGGGTCGCCGGAAATGTTACCGCGTTCGATATGCACGCGAATCTCGCCGGACGATTTGAGTTCCGCGCTCTCGATCGCAGCGACGATCCGTGCATGCTCGAGCTTACTGAGAAAATCTTTCGTTCGCATCGTTACCAGCTCGAGCCCCCGCCCCCCCCGCCAAAGCTCCCACCGCCGCCGCTGAAGCCTCCACCGCCTCCACCCGACCATCCGCCACCACCGCCGCCTCCACCCCAGCCACCGATGAAAGGTCCGCCCAAACTCGAATAGCCATAACCGCGTTTCTTTTGCCGTCGCGTGATCAGAAAAATAAAAAGGATAATCAGGATCGGAACAATAAAGGGGAACTTCGCTCCTTTGCCGTCGTTCTCTTCGGCAACAGTTTTGCCGCTCCCTTTGTATTCACCGCGGATTGCCTTGCCGATCAGGTCAACCCCGGTCGCGAGTCCACCTTCAAAATCCCCCGCGCGAAACTGTGGCTTGATATGACGCTCAGTGATGTCGAACGCGGTCACGTCCGGCAACGCACCTTCAAGGCCATATCCGACCTGGATATACATCTTGCGGTCCTGTTTAAAGACAAACAAAACCGCGCCATTCCGGCGATCCTGCTGCCCCACTTTCCATGATTGCGCGACACGCTGCGTGTAATCAGCGACATCGGAATCGCTCTCCATTTTCGGAAAGACGGCCACGACCACCTGATTCGAAGTGTCGCGCTCGAATTGCGCGAGCTGGTCATCTAATCGCTGCGCTGCCTCCGGTGAAACGACGTGCGCGTAATCGTTAAAATAGTGCTCCGGCTTTGGCGGAATGACTTCCGCTGAGAGCGCGCTGAATGTCGTAAAAGCGAGCGCTGCGACACCAAGCGAAAACTTCCTCGTCATCCCGAGCGAAGCCGAGGGACCCCGTGATGATGCGAGCGACACGGCAGCTTATTCCGCGGGGTCCCTCGACTTCGCTCGGGATGACTGCATGTCGCCCGCGCCCCTACGGCGTGGCTACGGCTGTCGCTGCGGGAGCAGCCGCCGGCGCTGGACTTCCGAAGTTAAATTTCACCGACGGAGCCTTTTCTGATCCCGCTTCCGCAGCGAAGAACGGACGCTCCTTAAAACCGAACATCTTGTTGAGCATGTTTGTCGGGAATCTCTCGAGCGCGGTGTTGTACTCCTGCACCGCGGAGTTGAAATTGTTCCGCTCCACTGAGATTCGGTTCTCGGTTCCCTCAAGCTGCGCCTGCAAATTTTGGAAGTTTTCGGTCGCCTTAAGCTGAGGGTAATTTTCGCTCACCACTAACAGCCGCGAGAGAGCGCTACTGAGCTGACCCTGCGCCTGCTGAAATTGCTGCAATTCGGCCGCGTCGGTCGGCGCCTTGCTCGGATCGAGTTTTACCTGCCCAACACTGGCGCGTGCATTCGTGACTTCGGTTAGCGTCGATTTCTCGAAGTTCGCGGCCCCAGCCACCGTGTTAACCAGGTTTGGAATCAGGTCCGCGCGACGCTGATAGACAGACTGAACGTCCGCCCATTTTTTGTTCACGTTCTGCTCGAGCGTGACGAGGCGGTTGTAACTGCCGCAACCGGTTAAGCCAAAAAGGACAAAGAGCGCTGCGAATATGGTAGTGATTCTTTTCATGGCTGGTTCGTTAGACTTGCACCGGGGTCGTTTGTTCGGAATTCGCTGACGGCGTTTCCGCCTGTGCTTGCGTTGCATTTCCCTGTTCGTTCGCAATCGCCGGTTTCGCAACCGGTAGATGTCGCGTGCGCAACTCCTCGGCATTCGGCAGCTCATCCAGCGTGCGAAGCCCAAAGTGCTCCAGGAAAAACTGCGTCGTGTCATACAAAAGTGGCCGGCCGGGCACTTCGGCACGGCCGGCAATTTTCACGAGACCGCGCTCAATCAGTGTTTGCAGCACGCCATCGATCGATACCCCGCGCACCGCCTCGACATCAGCACGCGTGATCGGCTGGCGATACGCAATGATCGCAAGCGTCTCGAGCGCGGGCGGGCTCAAACGCGAAACTTTTGGCGCCGGATGCAGCTGCTGAACCCAGCGCACGTATTGCGAACCCGACGCCAGTTGCCAGCCCTCCGCTTTTTCCAGGAGCTGGAACCCGCGTTCCTCCTGGATGTACTGCACCTTCAGTTCCTCCAGCGCGGCCGCGACATCCGCTTCGCTCGTCCGCGCGAAGTCGTTCGGCGACAGTGATTCTTCTTCGCCCGCGCTGGCGAGAGCTTTGCGCAGCTCGGCTGTCGTCAAAGGCTTTTGCGCGCTGAAGAGCAGCGCTTCCATGACTCGTGCGAGCTGCACTATCCACACCTCCGGTCATCCCGAGCGAAGCCGAGGGGCCCCGCGGCGTCACGGACAGCATCCTTGCTCATTTCGCCGCGGGGTCCCTCGGCTTCGCTCGGGATGACTGTGGTGCGATGGAGTCTCTCATTTTGCTCCAATCGCGTTTTCAATTGCTTCCGCGATTCGCGTGGCGTGCCCGTCGATTTGACTGAACTCACGCCCTTCGATTAACAGCCGAATCTTCGGTTCTGTCCCGGAGTATCGCAGGAGCACGCGCCCTTTGCCCGACAGCTCGCTCTCGGCCTGACCCACCAGCTTCATCACGTCGGTTAATTCATCCAGCGGCGGCTTCGTCTTCACCCGCAAATTCCGTTGTGCCTGCGGATACTTGTTCAGCACGCGCTTCAATTCGCTCAGCGGCTTGCCCGTCGCCTGCATGATCCGCAAAATTTGCAGCGCACTCACAATGCCATCGCCGGTTGTCGCGTATTCCCGAAAAATAATGTGACCGCTCTGCTCGCCGCCGACGTACAAATTCTGTTCAACCATCTTCTCGATGACATAGCGGTCACCGACTTTTGTCCGCAGCACTTTGCCGCCATGGGCACCGATCGTTTCGTCGAGTCCGAAGTTGCTCATCACGGTCGCGACCAGCGTGTTTTGCGCGAGCTGCTTCGACTTCAGTAAATCAACCGCCGCGATCGCGAGAATTTCGTCGCCATCGACGATCTCGCCATTCTCGTCCGCCAGCAGAACACGGTCAGCATCCCCATCGACCGTGATGCCGATCTGCGCTTTGTGTTCTCGCACCAGACGCTGAATTTCCTCTGAATGCGTGCTGCCGCAGCCGGCGTTGATGTTGGTCCCGTTCGGCTCGTCGTGCGCCACGCTCACATCCGCACCAAGTTCGCGTAAAATGCACGGCGTCGACTTATAGCCCGCGCCATTCGCGACATCGACCACCACACGCATTTTCTCCAGCGTCATCGAACGCGGGAAACTTGACTTCGCGTACTCGACGTAACGGCCGAGCGCGTCATCGATGCGCGTGGCACGGCCGATCGATTGCGCGGTCGGCCGGATCTCATCGATCTCGCCAGTGAACACCAACTGCTCGATCTGTTGCTCGACCTGATCGTCCAACTTGTAGCCGTCATGCCGGAAAAATTTGATGCCGTTGTCTTCGTACGAATTGTGCGACGCGCTCAGCACGATCCCCGCGTCCGCACGCAGTGACCGCGTGATGTAGGCGACACCCGGCGTCGGCAAAGGTCCGATGATGAGAACATCGACGCCGAGCGACGTGATCCCGGCCACCATCGCATTCTCCAGCATGTAACCCGAGAGCCGCGTGTCTTTGCCGAGGACAATCTTCGGACGCGCGCCGGAGGAGTGCTTGCGCGGATTCAGCTGCAGCAAAACATGCGCGGCCGCACGACCGAGTTTTAGAGCCGTCTCGGCCGTCACAGGCTCGACGTTTGCAACACCGCGCACGCCATCGGTTCCGAAAATTTTCCGCGACTTCGTCACAAACGAACTGAAAGGCCGCGCCAGCGGTTCGTAAACCGTAAACTATACCTCCCGGTCATCCCGAGCGAAGCCGAGGGTCCCCGTCGTGTCAGCTAGAACTGCGCTGCTCGCTCGTACTTTCGCGGGGTCCCTCGACTCCGCTCGGGATGACTGAGGTTGCACGCTCCCCGATCCTCCTCGCCGGAACGCCTCCCCAGATTTCAAACTCCGGCACATTTTGATTCACCACTGCTCCAGCGGCGACGATCGCTCCGCGTCCAATTGTGACCCCTTTTAAGACCAGAACATTTGCACCCAGCCAGACATCACGATCCAAAACAATCGCCGCTTCCGTGCCGCCCTCCTGCTCCCGCATCGGCGTTTCACGGCTCGCGCTCGCGTGATCGTGATCGATGAACTTACAGCCCGACGCGATCAGGCAATTGGGCCCAATCTCCACGCGTTGCCGGAAATTAAATTCGCAGGCCGCGCCGATAAAAACATTCCCGCCAATAATCAGGCGCGGGCCCGGCTGATAAATGCCGTCGAATTTAAAATGGATATCGTGCTCGAGCTGACAATCGCGCCCAAGCCAAACCTGATGCGGCCATGTCACGTAAACACGCGGTAACAACGTCCCGCGGCCAACCTGCATTCCGAGCAGCCGATAATAAATCGTCCGGATAGATGCGATCATTCTCGCGCCCAACGCGCGCGCGCGAAAAATGCCCCGGGCGGTCGGCGAATTCATTTCGTGCTGCGCCGCATCACGGCGCCGCTGCCGGCGTCTTCGATCGGTCGTGATCGCTGAAGAAAACGCACTCATTTTCCATCCCGAGCAGCGTCGCCCATTTCAGCGGAAACTTTTGCACTTCCACGCTGCGC
>JBBQHM010000051.1:0-14515 GCA_038323965.1 Chthoniobacterales bacterium
GTTCACCTTTTTCAGGTAAGGATAGTATCTGGGGATCGGGGGAGTAGTTGAGACCGCGAAGTCGATGAATTTCTCCGGAGTATCGAATTGCAGAAACGCATTCGTCTTACGCTCATAGCCGATGGTGCTACTTAGCCTGTCACCAATGTCCGCACCGCAAGGCGAACCGCTGGCGTGCCCGGGATAGACGATGACCCAGTCGGGCAGTTTCAGGAAAAAATCGTACAACGTGTGAAACTGCTGGCGCGCGAGTTTCGCGGTGGCCTTTTCTCCGAGTAAATCTGGTCGGCCAGCGGAACTGACGAAGAGCGAGTCACCCGACAGCACGCCCCACGGCAGGGCAGGTTCCGAGGCGTCGGCCAGCAGATAGGAAATATGCTCGGGCGTGTGGCCGGGAGTGTGCCGCGCGGTCACAATCAGACTGCCGAAGTAAAACTGGTCACCGTCGCGGACTCCATCGGTGGCGAAGCCATAGGTCGCATCGGCTTCATGACTTACATGGATCCTGGCCGTGGGAACCCGGGCCTGGAGTTCGCGCGAGCCGCTGACAAGGTCGGCATGAATATGCGTTTCGAATATGTGCGAGATCGAGACCCCCTTTTTTCGGGCCATTTCTTCGTAAATTTCAACGTCGGCGCGGGGGTCGATTACAGCCGCAACTCCGTCATCATCATCACCGACCAGATAAGAAACCTGCGCCAGACCATCCGTGTAGAATGTTTCAAAGATCAGTGACATAAGTATCGTTAGTTGATGCTAGCTACATCATGAAATCTACCGCACGCTCGTGACTGCCTTGACAACTCTGGGAGAAAGAGAGGCGAAAACGCGCTGGGGAGCAACTCCCAGCCAGAATGTTCCTGCGATCATAAGTAGCATCACGGCGCGCGTCCATATTGGAATCAAGATAGTCTGTGCAACGCGGGGTGCTTCCCAATACATGGCGCGCACGATTTTGAAGTAGTAGTAGAATCCGCATGCTACCGTTAGCACCCCTAGGATGGCCAGTCCGTAGTGGCGGTGGGAAATGGCCGCATCGAACACCTGAAATTTACCCATGAAACCGGCGGTGAACGGTACTCCGGCGAGTGAGGCCACGGCGATGAGCATGGCAAACGCAAGAAACGGTGAGCGCTGGGAGAGACCGGCAAAGTCCTCAAGATTCTCTCCGCCCTTTTGCTCCACCAGGATCAGGACGTGAAAGCTTAGGAGCGTCATCAACAAATAAGCCACCACGTAAAATACGACGGCCGTGCCGCTGAACGAGACTAGGGCGATGAGAATGTATCCCGTGTGGGCGATGCTGGAATAGGCCAGTAGCCGCTTGACGTTCGTTTGCGGTATTGCGGCAAGATTTCCGTAGATCAGGGTAAGGAAGGCGATACCGATGAGCAGCGTCTCCGTTTGTGGAAGTGCCAGAAAAGGCGAGACGACGCGAAGGAGGACGACGATCCCGGCCGCCTTCGAGCCAACCGACAGGAAGGCGGTGACCGGGGTAGGCGCGCCCTGGTAAACATCGGGCACCCACAACTGAAAAGGCGCGGCAGCTATCTTGAAACCGAGTGCGATGATAATGAGGACGCTGCCAAATAGAGCTGCGGTGTGGTCGCCGCTGGCGGAGAACGATTGTGCGACGCGCTGTAAATTCGTTTCGCCGGTAGCTCCGAAAATCCACGTGATTCCGTAGACGAGCAGACCGGTGGAGAGGGCGCTAAGAACCAGATATTTTACGCCGGCTTCGAGGGATAATGAGTTACGCCGAGTGAGACTGACCAAAACATAAAAGGAGATCGTTACCAGCTCGAGCGACACAAAAATCATCACGAAGTCGATGGCCGAGGCCATCCACATCATGCCCGCGCAGGCGAAGATCGGAATACTATAAAATTCCCCCAGGCCGGCCTCGGAGCTCGTCCCGCTGATACCGATCGCCGCGACCGGGGCGTAGTCGATAATCATAACGATAACTACGATGGTAGTTACCAGCGCAATGCGTTTGAAGATCAGCGCGAGTGGATCAAAAGCATAAAAGCTCCAAAAACCGACCGCGTTACTATCGATGGCAACGGTGGCTGTGAAGAAGGTCGCCAGGAGGATCGCAGTTAGACCTATGATCGCCGCGAAGGCCAGGAAACGCTTTGGGATGTTGGTTGCGAACGCATCCACGAGGACAATCGCAAACCCAAGTAGGACTACCGAAATTTCCAGGAACTGCGGAGCGCTCATCGATTTGGTTCGTGTAAGAAAGGAAGCAACGTTGGCGAAACCAGACGGACGAATGACTGCGGCGAAACGCCGAACCAAAGCGTTGAGGCAATGAGAAGGGTAATCGGAACCCGTAGCATCAAGCGAAGATCTACCAATGCCTCGTGACTATTGGCCGCAGCACCCCAGAAAGTTCGGCGATACGCGCGTAACATGTAGACCGCGGAGATCACCACTCCCCATAAGGCGAGCACCGTCGCTATCTGAAACGCGTGGAACCCGCTCATATCTGCGCCGTGACGGAAGGCACCGAAGATAACCATGACTTCAGCTCCGAAGTTCGCGAAGCCCGGGAGTCCGATCGAGGCGAAGGCGGCGATGCCAAAGACAAGGGCGGCGAACGGCATCTTACGCGCCAGTCCACCTAGTTCGTCGAAATCGAGGGTGCCGGTCCGTTTACGAATCTCACCAGCAATCGCAAACAAGAGCGCAATCGAAATACCGTGCGCAAACATGAGTGCGGCTGCGCCGGTCGTTCCGATCAGATTGGTGGCGGCGATTCCCAGAAAAATGTAGCCCATATGCATCACGCTGGAATAGCCGAGCATCCAATCGAGTCGCTTCTGGGCGATGGTGACGAGGCCAACGTAGATGATATTGCCGAGTAGCAGGATAAGGAGCAGATTACTCCAGTAACGGGAACCTTCGGGGAGGAGCGGCAACGCAATCCGAAGTAAACCGTAGAGACCAAACTTCTTTAGAACTCCGGCATGCAGCATCGCGGCGGGTGCTGGAGCCGACGCATATGCTTCCGGTGCCCAGGTGTGAAATGGAAAGAGCGAGACAAGAATCCCGAAGCCAACGAGGAGAACGAGGTAAATATTTCGTTGCGCGTCTGGCGGAATTTGCGTGGCCGCGGCTTGCAACGTCCGGATGTCAAGGCTCCGAGCTGCCATGGGAACACTCTGATAAAGCATGATCAATCCCAGCAGTAGAATGAAGCTACCGGTCGCGAGATAGATCGTAATCTTCCATGCGGCCGCGCCGCGGTCGCCCGTGCCCCAGATCCCGATCAAGAGGAAGGTAGGTATGAGTGCGAGTTCGTGAAACGCGTAAAAGAAAAACAGGTCTAACGAGGCAAAGGCGCCCAGCGCTCCGGCGCTAATGAGTAACAGACACGCGTAGAACGAGGGTTCATGCTTCTCAATGTCTCCGGTAAACCAGACCGCGGCCAGCGTGACCAGTGACGTCAGCAGAATCATTAGCACGCTCAGGCCGTCGACACCGAGTGCGAAATTTAAATGTAATTCCGTCGCTAACGGGTAGGTAGAAACGAAGTTGTAACCCGGTGTCCAGAAAACAAAAGTGCTGTAGATCAGCAGTGATGTCAGGAACATCAAGATGGCAGCCCCGAGCGCGGTAGTCCGGGCCGGCGCACCGAGCAGCAACAGAATCGCGGCGGCGATCGGGGTAAAGACGAGCAGGAGTAACATGGTCAGCGCATGAGTGCGAAATAGAGCAGGCCTACGACGCCGACCCCGAAAATCAGGGCGTAGACCTGCAGGTTTCCAACCTGGAATAAACGAAGCAGGGAGCCTAGTCCCCACGTGGCGCCGCTTAATCCGCGAACACCACCCACATCGATAATCCAGCGATCGGTAAAGGAAGCGATGCGCGCCAGCAGGTCCTGGGTAGAGGCAATCAACCAGGCGTAGAATTCGTCGACGAAGAACTTTCGACGTAGCAGACGCAGATCGAGCGGCTCGGCTTCCCGCTTGCGATAGAGCAGGATGGCGACGAATGAGCCGAGAACCGTCGCGCCAACAGCCACGACTGGAATCGCACTAAAAGTATCGCGTTCGTGCGGCAGGGTAAGAAACTTGCCGGCCACGGAATTAAATCCTGCGATCACGGCGAAAATCGCCAGGATCACTAGTGGGAGCAGCATGGCCCTGGGGGCTTCGTCACTAGACTGCGCGGCCGGGCTGCGCGGTTTGCCGAAAAAGACAACCACCATCAGCCGCAGCATGTAAAATGCGGTGAGGAAAGCCGTGAAGAGCGCGAGGCCGAAAATGAAGAGGTTACGGTTAAACGCGAGCCCGAGGATCGCATCCTTACTCCAGAACCCACTGAACGGTGGGCAGCCAATGAGAGCCAGCGTGCCAATCGAAAAGGTCACGAAGGTGATGAACATGTTCTTACCCTGGCCGCCCATTTTCCAAATGTTCTGCTCGTGATGCATCATCGCGATGAGCGACCCGGCTCCCAAAAATAGCAACGCCTTAAAAAAGGCGTGGGTGAAGAGGTGGAACATCGCCGCTTCGCCCGAAGCGAGGCCTACCGCCATGATCATGTAGCCGAGCTGGGAAAGAGTGGAGTAGGCGAGGATCTTTTTGATGTCATCCTGCTGGGTAGCAATCAGCGCCGCCATGACGGCGGTGATGGTGCCAGTCCAGGCGATGACATTCAGCGCATCCTGCGATGTTTGAATCAGGAATCCAACGCGGACGAGCATGTAAACGCCGGCCGCTACCATCGTGGCTGCGTGGATTAGTGCGGAAACAGGCGTCGGGCCTTCCATCGCGTCGGGCAACCAGACATGCAGCGGGAATTGCGCTGACTTACCGACCGCCCCACAAAAAATGAGGAGCACAGCCGTCGTTAGGTATCCTGGATTGCTGGTGATCTTGGATATTTGCGGAACGATATCGTCGAAAACCACAGAACCGGTGGCGAGCCAGACCATCAGGATCCCGATCATGAATCCGAAATCACCGAGCCGGTTCGTGATGAATGCCTTGTTGGCCGCCTTCGCCGCCGCGTCTCGATCAAACCAATGGCCAATCAGCAGGAAAGAACAAAGACCAACCAGCTCCCAGAAGATGAACATCATCACAAAGTTGTTCGCGAGGACGATGCCGATCATGGCGAACATGAACAGGGAAAGGGAGGCAAAGTAACGCGACTTACCCTCGTCATCGCGCATGTAGCCTAACGAGTAGATATGGATCAGGGCACCGATGCCGCTAACCAATACCAGCATTGTCCTGCTAAGTTGATCGAGGGTGAACCCAATCGGCACTTTGAATTGCCCCTGGAATCGCAACCACAGGAAGGAAGGCGCCGTCATGTCGGGATGACGGAAGATGAGGCAACAGCAGAAGAAGCTGGCGATGACGCTCGCGACCGAGATGAAGCTACTGAGACCGCGCAGCCGATGCGTGAGCAGCATGATGAGCGCTGCCGAGAAGAGAGGCAGCAGCAGCGCATACCATGGGAGAAGACTGCTCATATCCTGCCGCTAGAATTTCATCGCGCTGATATCTTCCACATGAGTGGTGCGGCGTGCTCGAAACAGGGCGACGATAATGGCAAGCCCGACTGCGACCTCGGCCGCTGCCACGGTGATAATGAAGAAAACGAAGACCTGCGCGTTATAGTTGGGAAGTCCACTGGCCACGCGCGAGCGCGAAAAAGCGACCAGTGAAAGACTGGCGGCATTCAACATCAGCTCCAGCGACATGAAGATGATGATAATATTGCGGCGCAGCATGACGCCCGCGAAACCAACGGCAAAGAGAACCGCACTGGCTCCAAGATAATGGCCGAGCGTAATCATCAGCGCAGCTCGCGTTTGCTCAGGATAATAACGCCTATCGTCGCCACGAAGATAAGCACACCGATAACCTGAAAGGGAAGATTGAACTGACTGAAAAGCAGGGCGCCGATGTTACGCACATCATCCGTCGGAACAGTCAGCGGAGGGAAAGCTGCATGTGCTCCGCGGGTACGACCTATCACGTAGGAAATTTGGAAAAGTAGAGTAAGGGCCAACGCCCCGCCTCCGGCGAAGACGAACCAGTTAACCGGCCGACGTTCCTCTGCGCGAAGATCGAGCAGCATGATAATGAAGAGAAACAGAACCATGACGGCGCCGGCATAAACAAGGATCTGAATGGTGCCGATGAAGAAGGCATCCAGCGAGATGTAGAGAGCCGCGAGCCCGACGAATGACACGACAAGGCAGAGAGCACTCGCCACCGGATTGCGATTTGCGATCACGGCGATGCCGAAGCCGACCATGATTAGAGTGAAAAGCCAAAAGAGTAGGAGATGCATTGCTGCTTACTTCATCTCATTCCATTTCAGCACGACGCCGTTCATGACGCCACCAAGTTCGAGTAGCTTCTCTTTATCGTGCACCATCTCAGCGCGAGTAAGTCCGGTGATCGCATAATCCTTTCGCAGGTAAATCGCCTGCTCCGGGCAAACTTCCTCGCACATGCCGCAGTAGATGCAGCGAACCATGTCGATATCGAATTCCTGGGGAAACTTCTCGGCCTTGGCAAACTTATCGGACGCGGGAAGCTCGCCGGAGATGATCCTGATAGCACGCGGCGGACAGATGAATTCACACAGCTGGCAGGCCACGCAGCGAATCCGTCCGCTGACGTCGCGGACGAGGGCGGGTGCTCCGCGGTAGTAATCGGGCATGTTTGCGTCGTTGCGCTGCTCCGGATATTGCATCGTTACCTTCGTGCGGCCGAAAAGCATCCGGGTGAAATGCTTGAAAGTAATGACCAGGCCTCCCACGATCGCGGGGAGGTAAAGGCGTTCCCACCAGGTGAGGTTTGGGCGTAGAATCGTGATCGCCATTTTAGAGTCGGACGAACGCGAGGAGCAACGCGGTAACGAAGATATTCACGAGAGCGATTTCGAAGAAGAAGACCCAGCCGAGGCGCATGAGTTGGTCGTAGCGGAAGCGCGGTAGCGTGAACCGCACCCAGATAAAGATAAAAATAAGAACGGCGACTTTGGCAAAAAAGGTAACAATATTAAACAACCCGCCGAGAACGCCGCGCACTCCCGGCGCCGAACCAGTCACGACCGCCCAGTGGAACCCACCGTGCCAGGATGGAAGCGGCAGGTGCCAGCCGCCGAAGAACAAGGTCACGATGATAGCGGAGCCAGTGATCATGGCGGCGTATTCGCCGAGGAAGAAGAGTGCGAATTTCATAGAACCATATTCGGTGTGGTAACCCGCCACTAACTCGGTCTCTGCTTCTGGAAGGTCGAAGGGAAGACGATTCGTCTCGGCGAAGATCGCGATGCTGAAGACAACAAACGAGATAAACATGGGGAGGGCGAGCAGCCATTTTCCAGCGTTCGACCAGTCACCCACGAAGGGCGCGATCATCCAGCCGTGGGCGATCTGATAGCGCACAATCTCCGTTAGTCGCAGTTGGCCGACAATCAGGAATATGGGAATCACTGCCAGTCCAAGCGATAGTTCGTAGGATATCATCTGCGAAGTCGATCTGACTCCACCGAGGAATGGATATTTCGAATTTGAAGACCACCCCGCGATGACAATTCCGTAGACGCCGAGGGAGGCGATCGCGAATACATAAAGGACACCGACATTGATATCGGCAATGACCATCGGCACCCCGAATAAGGTGCTCCCGAAGGGAACGACTGCGATGGTGAGGATGGCAGGAATCACCGCGAGACAGGGAGCGAGCCAGTAGTAAATCTTGTTTACGTGCGCCGGGGTGTAGTCCTCCTTGAAAAGAAATTTACCGGCGTCGGCGATGGGTTGGAAAAGACCGAATGGGCCGACGCGATTAGGTCCCGGACGATCCTGAATGAAGGCACTGACCCGGCGCTCGGCGAAAACACTGTAGTTAACGAAGGGTAGAATGATCAGGAAGATCACCACGACAATCTTGATAAGCGCGACCAACAGGAAGAAGCCCATTACTTCGAAACCTTTTCTCTTTGCTGTTCACGCAGGCGATGTTGCGCCGTTTCGATGGGAGGATCCGGCGAAAGATCGACGACATTCATAAGCTGAAGGCCGAGGTCGCCAATTTTACTCAGCGTCAATCCTTTGAATTCAGGAACAGCATCGGCCATCTGGCGGAAGACATCCTCAATGGTATAGACCCCGTTCTGACCGGAATGGGCCTGGATTAAGTCGCGCAGGATTTCCCAGTCGTCCCTCGCATTCCCGGGCGGACGGACAGCGGCATTTAACCGCTGGAGGCGGCCTTTGCCGTTGATCATCGAGCCGCGCTTCTCAAACGAAGCAGTGGAAGGTAGCAGGACGGTCGCAAGGGGCGTCGCATCGTTTGCGAGGATGCCCATGTAGATAAACGAGGGGAGCTGTTTGAGCTGTTCGACGGTGATTCCGAATTCCGCCGGATCTTCTCCGAGGACGATAAGGGCCTTGATCGCACCGTTGGCAACGCCGCTGGCAATATCCGGCAAACGCGACCCGATCTCGTGGCCTTCACTTAATAACAGACGCGCTCCGTTCGTGTTCGGATTTCGGTCTTCACTCAAGAGGATGCGATCTCCTACGCCGCGGCGCGGAACAAGATCCACTAATTGAGCGCCGAGTGCGCGAACGAGTCGAGAAGTCAGCCAGAGTTCTTCGTTCGTCATCCGCGCGGAAGCGACGACCGCAATTTCCCATCCATTAAAATGCTTAAGCTGGAGCGCCGCATGCATGATCGCGGTCTTCCAATCCGCGGGCGCGAGCTGTTTACCATCGAAATACTGCGGCTGGATGAGACGACGCTCGGAGTGCAGATAATCGAAATTCAAACGGCCGTAATCACACATCCATGAAGAGTTCACGGCATCATTTTCGCGTGGAGTCTGGCGATGGACGATGTCCTGACGCGCTCCGACCAGGGTGTTGCAACCCGTCGCACAGCTGGTGCAGAAGCTTTTGGTCTCCTTTAGAAACCAGACCCGCATTTTGAAACGGAAATCGGTCGAGGTCAGCGCGCCGACCGGACAGATGTCGACCGTGTTCAGCGAGTAATTGTTTTCGAGTCGTTTGCCGGGGTGCGCCGTCAGCACAGTGTGACTGCCGCGGTCGATGAAACCGAGCACATCGTCCTGCACAATCTCCTGGCAAAAACGAACGCAGCGTGAACAAAGAATGCAGCGTTCATCGTCCAGCGTCACGCGCGGCCCGATCTCGACGTTCTTCGGCTTCTTAACCTTGTTCTCGAGAAAACGTGAGCCCTGGTTCCCATATTCGACGCTGAACTCCTGCAGTTGGCATTCCCCGGCCTGATCGCAAATGGGACAATCGAGCGGATGATTGATGAGCAGGAATTCCATGACACCGCGACGGCATTCCTCGACCAGCGGAGTCGTCGTGCGGACAGCCATTCCTTCCGCGACATCCTGCGCGCAACAAATTTGCGGGCGCGGCATCCAATTAATGATGGGACGGCCGTCTTCGCCCAGCTCCGGCTTTCGGTCCGGGCCCATGCGCGGCATTCCCATTTCGATGAGACACATCCGGCAGTTACCCGGTGAGGTGAGCTTTTTGTGATAACAATAACGCGGCACGTAGCTGCCAGCCTGCTCGCACGCTTCGATCACGCGCGTTCCTTTCGCGTACTGGCCCCAAACGCCGTCGATCTGGACATTGAGAAGAGGAGCGGGATTAGGCATCGAAGCGGAATAATTTGAAAGCCAGAAAGCCAGAAATCAGAGGGAGAAGTCTTCGATCGCAGCGCGAGAGAATTGCTCTCGGCCGACTCGCTTGATCGTCAGCGTTGATGTTGCGAAATTCAGCAATAATCCATCCGTGAGGCCGAGCGCTTTCAGATACGATCGGACAATTGCAAAGTGCACATTTTCCAATGCAGTCGTTGCCTTGAGCTCGACGACAATCGTACGTTCGACGAGCATATCGACTCGATGTTCGCCGATCGGCTGCGCCCGGTAAAAGACTGGCACCGGTTTCTGTCGCTCGACCTCAATGCCAAGCGTCCGCAGCTCTATCCCGAGAGCTTCTTCGTAGAGCGATTCCAGAAACCCCGGTCCGAGTTCCTTGTGCACCCGGATCGCCGCACCGATGACGCGATTGATCACCGATTCACTGCCTTCATCCATTTCTGGTTTTCTGGCTTTCAAATTCATCTAGATCGTTCCGGCGCTGCCGGCTTTCTCCCAGCCTGGGTCGTGGGCGAGGGGAGACGTTGGGATTGTCGTTTCGTCGATTAATTCTCCCGACGTGTATTCCGGTGGTAACGGCGGCGGTGTGGGCTTGCGCGCGCGCGCGTCGAATTCGTCGCGGAATTTCTCGACGAAACTCTGGGTGGGCCACGCGCAGGCTTCGCCGAAAGCGCAAATCGTGCGTCCGGCGATGTTATCGCCAATGGTTTTGAGCTGCTGCGGGTCGTCCAGGGAGCCGCCGCCCTGCAACATGCGATCGGTGATCTTCTTCATCCAAAGTGAGCCTTCGCGACACGGCGTGCACTGCCCGCACGATTCGTGAGCATAAAACTCGTTGATGTTATTAAGCGTCCAGACCATGTCGCGCGAATCATCAAGCACGATGACGCCGCCGGAACCGGCCATCGAACCGGCCGCAGCAAGTGAATCAAAATCCATCGGAATTTCGTCCAGCCGAATCTCGCGATCCCACATCGAACCGTCCGGCTGCTTTTCTTTGATCTTGAAGGTTTCGTCCGCGCGCAAAACTTTCGCAGAGCTCCCGCCCGGAATCACCGCCTTGAGGCTTCGACCCGAGCGTATTCCGCCCGCCATGTCGTAAATCAATTGACCCATCGTGACCGCGCCGACTTCGATTTCAAAATAACCGGGCCGCATGACGTCGCCGCTGACGCAGACGATGCGCGTCCCGGTGTTGTTGGGTCGTCCAATCTGCGAGTATTTTGCGCCGCCCATTTCGATGATGTGCTTCACGTGACAGAGCGTCTCGACGTTGTTCACGATCGTGGGCGACATGTATAAACCCAGCACCGCGGGAAAATAGGGCGGCTTAATTCGCGGATAGGCGCGTTTTCCTTCCAGCGATTCGATTAATCCGGTTTCTTCGCCGCAGATGTAAGCACCGGCGCCGCGATGGATGTACATTTCCACGTCGAATCCGCGGCCGAGGATGTTCTGACCGAGAAGATTTTTGGCGCGCGCCTCTTCGATCGCGCGTGCAAGAATCTTCGCTCCCTCGGGAAATTCTCCCCGAATATAAATGTAGGCGGTACGGACATTGAGCGCGTAGCACGAGATCAGCATTCCCTCGATGAGCTGATGCGGATCCTCATGAATGATATAGCGATCCTTGAAGGTTCCGGGCTCGGATTCGTCAGCGTTGCAGATCAGATAGACCGGTTTCGGCTCGTCCGGTTTGATGAATCCCCACTTCATTCCGGTTGGAAATCCTGCGCCGCCGCGTCCGCGCAATCCTGAAGTTTTTACCTCGCTAATGATGTCGGCTCGCGGCATCGCTACGGCTTTGCGAAGCTGCTCGTAGCCGCCCTCGCTGAGGTAGGTCTCGATGTCCGGGCCGCGTCCTTCTCGTCCAATATTCTTGAAGACCAGGCGTCGCTCGAAATGATGGGGAGAAGCAACATAAGGTCGCCGCGGCGCATCGGATAAAACATTGGTGGCACTTTCCACGTGGACGTTCTCGTGCAGGTCGTCGTTCACCATGCAAACCGGCGCCGTGCCGCAACTGGCGAGGCATTCCACGAACTCGATCGAGTATTTACCGTCCGCGCTGACTCGGACGGGATTGTGCATCCCGGTGTCGTGATGATTCAGGTCGATGCCGCATGATTTCGCGAGTGCTTCACGCACGGCGTAGCTGCCAGCCATCGCGCAACTCAGCGTGCGACAAACTCGGATATGCGTTTTGCCCGCGCGCTGCTGACGCAGCATCGGGTAGAATGTAATGAGTTCTAAAATATTGATCGGTTGCAGCTCGAGCTTGGCTGCAATCCAATCGACCCCATCGTCGGCGACGAAGCCGAAATATTCCTGCCACAGATGCAACAAGGGCAGTGCCGCACTGCGCTTCCGCTCAGCCGGATAATGGCTGATCGCTTCGTCCATTTGCCGCTCTAGCTCGGCGGGAACTTTCGTGCTCGTCGAGTCCACAGGTGCCGGGCTAATTCGTTAGGTTGCTGTCCTTTGCCTGAACTTCGTCGTCCTTGAAAGTAATCGTCACTTTCTCGTTCCCCTGCTGGTAGATGTAGATCGTCTTTCGCATCACGATGTTGCTCACGGAATCCGGCGGCCCGAGAAGGGATTCCACCTGCTTTTTGGGCATACCGTTGACGACCTCGTCGACGTTCGCTTTTGTAAAACGGCGACCATTGTTACAACCGGTGACCGCGAGCAGCGCGACGGTCGCAAGCGTTGCGAAAAACAGGTGCGAAGCGCGATTCGACATCGGGAAGTTCATCTGTCGCATTCGCCCATCACGAAGTCCAGACTTCCAAGAATCGAAACCACATCGCTAATCATCGAGCCGGGCAGGAGTTCTGGCAGAATGCTGAGATTCACGAATGAGGGCGAACGGATTTTCAATCGATACGGGACACCGCCGCCGCGCGAGTTGATGTAGAAACCGAGTTCGCCCTTTGGGTTTTCGGCGCCGAAGTAGATCTCTCCCGGAGGTGCCTTTAATCCTTCCGTAACGACGATGAAATGGTGAATCAATTCCTCCATTTTCGTCATCACGTTCGCCTTTGGCGGCAGCATGTTTTTCCAATCCGCGACGTTGATTGAGCCGCTCGGAAGCGTGTCGAGGACCTGCCGCAGAATTTTCGCGCTCTCACGCATTTCTTGCATCCGGACGAGGTAACGATCGTAGCAATCGCCCGCTGTACCGACGACAACCTCGAAGTCGTAACGCTCGTAATCGAGGTATGGATGTTTCCGTCGCAGGTCGTGCTCGATGCCGCTTCCCCGCAGGTTTGGGCCGGACAGCGCATACGCAATTGCGCGCTCCTTCGGGATCACGCCCACGTCCTTCGTGCGCTCCACGAAAATGCGGTTGCGCGTCAAAAGCTTGTCCGATTCGTCAACCTTCGCGTTGAAGTCATCGAGGAATTTCCTAAGCGCCGCGATGAACGTGTCGGATAGATCACGAATTTGTCCTCCGACACGCGTGTAAGACGTGGTGAAACGTGCGCCAGTAAGCAATTCGCAGAGGTCATAAATCTTTTCGCGTTCCTGAAACGTGTAGAGAAAAACGGTCATCGCTCCGAGATCGAGCGCCATTGCGCCTACGCCCATGAGATGCGCTGAAATGCGCGCTAGCTCGCAGCAAATCACGCGAATCGCTTTTCCGCGTGGCGGAATTTCCCAGCCCATCAATTTCTCGACTGCGAGCGCGTAGGCGACATTATTTGCCAGGGGCGCGAGATAATCGAGGCGATCCGTGTATGGCACGAACTGGTTGTACTGCATGTTCTCCGCGATTTTTTCGTCGCCACGATGCAGGAATCCGATATCCGGTGTTGCCTTGGTCACGAGCTCGCCATCAAGCTCGAGAACGAGACGCAAAACGCCGTGCGTGGCCGGATGGGACGGGCCCATATTGAGCACCATTTTCTCGCCGATATCGTCGCCTGGTTCTTCGTTCTGGCGATTGCGCAACGCAGCATCTACCGCGACGACGCGCGTCACGGGATCCGGCGATTCAATTTCGCGCGTAGAAAATGCCATACCGGTTCGGTTATGCTGCCGTGTCGAATTGATGGCGCAAGTTGAAACTGTCACTTCCGGCTTGCGCGGTGCTGAGGAGACAAATAACTCAGACACGTCATGAAGATTGCACTGATGTTCGCCGGGCAAGGAGCGCAGGCGGTGGGAATGGGGAAAGACCTCGCCGAAACGTTTCCGGTTGCTGCCGAAATGTTCAGCCGCGCGGATGAAATTCTCGGACGGAAGCTGACTGAGGTGATGTGGAATGGGCCGATTGAGGAGCTCACGAAAACTTCCAATTGCCAGCCCGCTTTGTTTGTTCACGGCCTGGCTTGTCTTGCCGTGCTGCGAGACCTCGCGGGCGAGCTGCCGGTTGCTGCTGCGGCCGGCCTTTCACTGGGCGAAATGACGGCGCACGCCGCCGCGCGCACTTTTGATTTCAATACTGGCCTTAAGCTTGTGCAGCGCCGCGGGGAATTAATGGACGAAGCGTGCATAGCGACTAATGGCGCGATGGCGGCGCTGATCGGCGGCGATGAAAGTGCGGTTCGCGCGCTGGCGACCGAAGCGGGCGTTGATATCGCGAACATCAACGCTCCCGGGCAAATCGTGATCTCGGGCGAACGCGCAAATGTCGAGCTCGCGGCGAGCAAGGCGCGCGACCATGGGGTTCGTCGCGCCACGTTGTTGAATGTTGCGGGTGCGTATCACTCGCGATTAATGAAAAGCGCTTCACTCTCGTTAGAGGAGGCTTTGGCGAACTTGTCGGTGGAGAAACCGCAGTTCACCATTTTCAGTAACGTGACGGGCGAAGCGGCGGCGG
>JBBQHM010000052.1:0-14217 GCA_038323965.1 Chthoniobacterales bacterium
GGAGGAGGTCATAGGCGCCTTTCAACATCGCGTTGTATTGCTCGAGCGTTAGGTTCAGCACCCGTGTCCGCTCCGGAATCAATTCGTCGCGGTAGTAGGTCGCGAGATCTTTCTTGGCTAAAAGCCGGTCCCGCGCTTCACGAACTTCCGATCGAATGTCGATCGCTTGCGATTCGAGCCGTCGTTCCGCCTGCCGTAGCTGCGCCTCGAGTCTTGCAATACGGCCCTGCCCTTGATTGAAGACAGGTAATTCCAGCCGGAGCCTGGGTCCCGTAACGCGTTGGCCGTCGGTCCCGCGTTCGGTATCAACTCCAAATTCAACCGCGCCCACATAGCGATACGTCTTCGTCAACCCGAGGCTTTGCACCACCGCGCCCAACTCAGCCTTGGCCGCCCCCAAATCCAGGCGTTGCGCGATCGCTCTGGATTCGAGCCGATCGACCGGAAGATTCTTGGCGGGGATTGGCGGGAGTTCATCTGCGATCTTCCATTCCGTCTCCGGTCCCCACACCCCCATCAATCGATTGAGTTTCTCCCGCTCGCTTCGCATCTCTGCGTTAATCTCCGCCGCGTCGGCTTTTGCTTGCGAATAGCTCGCCTGTTGATTGGCCAGTTCCAAATCGTTGGTGGTGCCGCCTTCATGCTGTCGCTGGGCAAACTCAAGGGCAGCGGCATTGGTCGCGCCAAGGACGGTGAGTCGCGCCGAAAGTTGCTGCTTCGCCTGCAAGGTGTAGAACGTCGTCTTCACCTCCGAGGCGAGTGCCAGCACCGCGTCCCCGACTCGCAGTTTGGCGCGAGCGAGTTCGTTGGCCGCCACTTTCTTGCGCAGCGGGATCAGGAAAAGATCGAGGAAATCCTGGACGATGGAGAATTCGAGATTGGTTCCGGAAGGAGGCCGATCGGGGAAGCGGGCGCTTACGTCGAAACTTGGGTTTTTGAGGAGCCCCGCCTCGGTCAGATCAGCGCTGGCCACCCCGATTTCCTCGAACGTGGCCTGCAGCTTCCGGTTGTTGAGCAACGCGACCTGCACTGCTCGGTCCGCCGTCAGCACACCGCGCAGAAGCGCGTGAACCGTGTGAGAAATCTCCGCATCAGCCGCGGCATCCTTTCGCCATTCAACCCGCTTTCCAATGCGGCCCCGCACGGTTGATTGCAGATCGTCCACGGATTCACGACGCGCGGACCAGGCGCTCGGAGCCAGCGCTATGACTAACAAGAGAGACAAGCTTCTCACTTGGGAGCTCCTTCTTTTTTCACCAAAGTCATGCCGCACTTCGGGCATTTCCCCGGCTTGTCCTCGTGAATCTCCGGGTGCATCGCGCACGTCCAATACCCAGCCTTTGCCTGCCGATCCTGCGTAGAATTAGGAGATGTCTTTTTCTTGAATTTCGCGGCGTCGGACTTCGCTTTCATTTCGTCGGAAAGCTTTTTCATTTCGTCCGACGTCTTTTTCATTTCCATCTTTGCGCCTTCTTTGCTGGCAGGCGATGCAGCCGCACCCGGGGCAGGCATTGTCATTCCTGGCATCTTCGAATGATCCATTCCCTCAGGCTGCGGCGTGGGAGCACCAGAGGGTTGTTTGTTCATGTCCATTCCTTGCATTTTGGAATGGTCCATTCCCTCCATGCCTTTCGTTTGCGACTTATCCATCCCACCCATGGTGCTCATGTCGTGCGACATTCCACCGCTCTGGAAATCGGGATTCGGTACATCCTTGCTCGCGAGTTGCGCGATGGTTTTGCGTGTAAGTTCATCTGTCCCGATCAAGCGCTTCGTTCCGGCCCGTGGCGCTTCCTCGGCTTGGACGCTGGCGGGATGGCCGGCCGGCAGCGGCGGCGGCTCGAAGTTCGTCGCGCAACCGGCGAGCGCGATCAGCGCAAGCAAAGCGAAATATGGGCGCATCAAATTCTCCCGTTAAGGTTTGGGCTCATGGTGATGTCCGTCCTCAGCGTGAGGAGACGGCGTCTGCTGCGGCGAAGGTGCGGCCGGTTGCGCCTTTGCCGCATCCGTAGCCTCCAATTGTTTGCGGCTGGCTTCGAGTTGGAGCCGGCTGGCTTCCAGTTGCAGGCGACTCGCTTCGAGCTGCTCGTCGGTGGGCGCGCCTGTCTGCTGGGCGCCCCCACGCTGCATCGGTTGCTCTTTTGAGTCGCCACTTTTGCTCGCTTCCATGCCGGGCATCGACCCGTGATCCATCGGTTGGGCCGCTGGGCCCTCCGCACGTCCGCCATGCATCGCATGGTGATCCATCGCGCCTGCCTCGGTATCATGGGTGTGTCTATGTCCATGTTCGTCCGCCTCCGCCGTCGGTGGCGGCTCGAAGCGAAACTCCTTGTGCCGGACGTGACCGGCCGGATACGCAATCCATCCGCCGATCCCGAGCGTGATAATCCCCAGCACAAGTGCTGTGATTGCCAACGGCGTCGAGCTTCGCGGCCATTTGAGCGGCGCAAAAATCCCGGCGACCGCCACGGCTGCCAGAAGATAAAACGCGTAGATGAGTTTCTCGGCTCGCGCCATATGCTCATCCAGCCATTGTCCACCTATCGTATCCGACATCGATTTCACGCGATCGTAGGCCGCCTGTCCGTAATGATACGTAGGCCAGGCCGAAAGCCCCGCCAGAAAAATCACAACCAAAGCGGCCACAGCGACGGCACGTCTTCGTGAAATAACAGCAATGATCATCGCGACGACGCCCATGCTCAACCCGTAGACGGGCATCGGATTGATAAGTACATGCATGTAGGCGGGCTCGTTGAGATGCTCGCGGATGATCTGAAAAACATGCATAGCTGGTTCGCCGCCCTGGAAGGCGCGCCGGCCGAAACCGGCTACGCCCTCCCATGACGGCATGTTGTCAAACTGGTCTCTACTTCTGGATCTCCGCGTTCTCGATCATGTTGATGCCGTCGCGCGACACAGCCTTGCCTTTGACCGTGATGGTCTTGGCGGCATACTGCGCCAGTTCCGCGTTCATCGGCTTGTGCTCGCCAATGAGCAGATACGTTTTCCCGTCTTCCGCCTTGATCCCAACCGGCAAGCCCATCGTGATACATTTTTTTGCGCAATCGGTGTGTTTCTCGCCGGTCGCGCCGTGATCGACGTAACACGCCATATCAACGATTTCGCCCTTAACCGTGACATCTTTCGCGTCGGCGCCCATTTGCTTTGCGTGATCTTCGCCCTCATGAGCAAACGCTTGGGCCACTGCGAAAACTGATGCCGCGGTGAGCGACAGCATGATGTTTTGTTTCTTCATTTGGATGTGTTCTTTCTATTCTGTTGTTGTTCTAGGATCCCCGACCGCACATCTGGTGCGTGCAGGAAATTGTTGGTGTTTGCTCAGCTCTTTATTTCGCCGCAGGTAACCATGTCTGTTCCGCCGTATGGGTTGGCGACTTTCTTTGAGGTCTGCACCCAATCGTGTTTCACCATTGGGCAATGCAGGATGTAATAGCCCGATTGGCCAGCGGCGATTTTGACGGCTTGATCACTGAGCTTTACGAACGCGGCTCGTGCCGCATCCAAGGTGCCGCTCTGAGCAAGCGCGGCGCCCGACTCACCTAGATCGACCGCAGCTTTTTTCGCTCCGGCCAGATCGTCAGCGACCAGGGCGGCGTGCCCCTTTTCGTAGTTCGCGAGGAACCGTTTGTCGCTCTCAGAGAAATCTGCTGCGCGAACGGAAGCGGCGAACGCGCATAAAGTAATGAGGCATATCGTGAGAAGTGCCATGAGTTGATGTTGGGTCTGTTTCATTTGGATTGTTTGTTATGGTTCGTGTTTGGCTGTGGTTGCGGGCGTGATGGCAGCGCATCAACGGACGATTCCTGGCGAACCGAATGACGCGTAAATGCGCCAAACGAGAGCAGGATTGAAGGCAACGAGCGGCCGCGAACTCTGCGAAAGCAGAGGGCCGGTCGTTACGCTAAGGCGGGAGGAGCGTGAGCAAGAATGCTCCGCTGCAAAACGGATTCAGCGAAAGAGACTGAGAACGGTGGACCCGTATCCAGTTCTTCCGGCAATGCTGCAGGCTGTGCGTCATCCCAAAAGAAAAGCGATGCGAGAAAGTATTGTTGCCAAACAAAAGTCGACGCGTCGTAGCCGGCGTCATGATTCGTCTTGGCCAGGGTGGCTTGGAGCAGCTTGCAACAAACGGCTTCGCTCGCTGGCTTCCTGTCTTTCGCCGGAGTGGAATGAGCGCAATCCTGATGGCACGCGGGAATTCCCGCTTTCACCGGCCGCTCGATCGCGCCGAGCGCGCAATGATTCGAGATCGAGAACCAAGCGACAATGCTGACAACGACTGTTGCCACTCGCCCTGCTCGTCTTAGCGTCGCCGTCACAGTGGAGTTAGTAAGGCTGAAAGCTGCAACATTCAACCTTTTCTGAGTCTGCTCGAAGCGATTGACCACCGGCGATCCGTCCTCGGCCTCCTGCTTATACGCCAAAAGCACGAAAATAGCAGGGTAAATCAAAAGCTCGAGGATCGCTGACGTGATCATCGACGTAGTAATGAGTTTTTTGTGGTGGCGCTAGTCTCAGAAGACAAGCGCACCGCGAATCTAATTATTCTTCACTAGCAAAAGTAACGGTCACGAACGAAACTGAGCGCATGAAAGTCCGAACGCCGAATTTCGAATGATTTGGCGTCGGCCAAGGCCGACTCGCAGCTCTCGTCTTCTTCGATAACGGCGCCTTTTAGGCCAAGCGGATAGGCGACGTAGCCATCACGATGTCTCTCAACTACGAATTTCAGTGTCTTCATGGATGCTCGCCAGTCCTATCATCGCGTAATCGGATTGGAAATCGAAAACTACGGAAGCACGTTGGGGAGGTTGAGGAGCTGCGTGGTTGAGAAGGTGCGGACAGAGGGCAGCTTCCCACGCTAAGGAAATTGTACTTTCCCAGACGCATTTATCTCGACAAAAGCAGCGACATTTGATCAACCTCGCGTCGTTCCATAGAATATTGGCATCTACTGTTTTCGGCTGAGTTTGCTCCACAGTTTCGTGCTTACGGTCGCGCGATGCCCGGTCGCAGCAGCGAAGGCGGCGCTGTAGCGCTGCCGGATCGCATCGATGGTTTTCGCCTGCGCACTGGCTTTGCTGGCATCGCGCGTGAGCAGAATGAACGCGTTCGTAAATGACTTCGACGAACGGGCCACTGCAGGCATGCGCTTACCGTTCGCGGAAATAATGTTACCGATCTTTAACGTGACGCGTTCACCGCGAATCTTGTTGCCCGCCTTCTTCGAATTCCTGATCAAAAAGAAATCGTCCACCGCCGACGGCGGGAGCAATCCCATTAGATAAAGATCGAGATTGCAATAGCGATACTGCCCCTGCCCGATCAGCCGCCGGCTAAACGTGCCGTCCCCATGATCGATCCAATCCACGCTTTGACCGAGCCTCAGCCGCAATTCGGATTCATCATAGTCCATCGGCGAAGCGTCATCGTCGAAATAGCTGCTCCAGTGCCCTGGCTGGTTATCGAGGCAATTCTCATAACTGGTGCGGCGATCGGCTTTCCTGATCTTGAATCCGGTGTAGGCGCCCCAGTGGTGGCCGATTTCCTGGAGTAAGGCCGCGTCATCATCGCGAATGAAATACATGAATCCTTGCAACCGGGTGCTGCCCCACCCCGCCCGCCCCTGCGGCATGCACGCCGACCAGTTGATGCCTTTCACCGGATTAATTAGACCGCAGTAGAAAGCGCCGCACTGGCATTTCACCGGAAAATCGGACCAAAAGGTGACGAAGTCGTATTCATCGTCGTGGGTGAGTCGAAACTTTTTGTAGGCGGCCACCCAATCGATATCCCGGCGTGAGGCTATGATGAAGCTCTCGTTTGGATCGTCTTCGATAACACTGATGTTGCCAATGTCGCGATCGTTCGCCGTGGACGGCGCTCTGGCCAGCCGGGTCTTCGCGAACTCGCGATGCACTTTCATGTAATCGATAAAGCGATGCTCGCTTTCTTCATCGTGGCGGCTTTTCGCTTGGCCGATGACCACCACATCCGTAGGCACTCCGGCAGTGTGTCTCGGAATGCGCTGGGCGCGCGATAATTGACCGAGCGGTAGTTTTTTACGAACGTAAACGAACACGGCGTAGCGACCGGTCCCTTTGCCCGCGCTGATTTTCCACCCATGGCCGACGCCAAAGACGCCCCACCGTTTCAAAAAACGCGCACGGGCCTTTTGCGCGGCCGCGATAACGATGTCGATGTTCTCTGCTAACCTTGTCGCTTTGGCTCTTTTCATTTCTTTCTTCGACCGTGCGCTGCCCTTGATCCGTGCGTAATCATGCTGCTGTGACAGTGCCCCCAAAACAAGCCCGAATAGGAAAGGCCCACCGCTTGCTCGTTTGGCGGAGCCGCCTAAAAACCTTTTCGGTGAAGGAGTTTTCTCGACAAAAAGGTCTGAGCGGAAACCATCAACCGATATGAAAACAAAGTCGGTCGTCGTCCCGGCGGTGATGTTGCGGTGGCTTGTTCGCCTGGTCACATCGTGTGCGCTTTTCTCTGCGTTTGTGGTCTTCCCACTCGCCGCATCGCACGGCGAATCCCCGCGGATGGACTTCGCTGCAATCACGGCGACGGTCGAGGAATTCTCGCGCGCCTTGCAAAAAGGCGACGCCACTGCTGTGATGAATTTTCTCTCGCCCGACGCCATTATTTTGGAAAGCGGCTCAAAACAAACGCGCGAGGAGTACGGACAAAAACATCTCCAGGAAGACATCGCTCTCTTGCGCGTTGTGCCGATGACGCGTTCCGATTTTGTCGTGAAACAAGAGGGATCATCCGCGTGGGCGACGTCGCTTTATCGGCTGAGCGGGACGTTCGAAGGAAAGGCGATAAAGAGCCAGGGCGCGGAGCTCATGATCTTAACCCACACGCCGGCTGGCTGGCGCATTCGCGCCGTCCATTGGTCGAATCATCCACTCAAGGACAAATAAGCTCGACGGTTAGACCACTGCGGCGGCGCACGCGCACCAACCCGCTCGATCTTTTAAAGAAAGAATACCTGACCGGTTCTCTATTGAGCTGAATCTTACGAACAAGGATGAGTGCGCCTAGCCCGAAAATTCAGGATTACGCCCTCATCGGCAACGGGCGCTCGGCGGCGCTGATCTCGCGCTATGGCGCGATCGAATGGCTCTGCTGGCCGCGTTTCGATAACGCCTCAATCTTCGCGGCGCTGCTCGATCGCGAGCGGGGCGGCGCATGGGCGATCAGTCCGTCCGGCCCGGCCCAGATTGAACGTCACTACATTGAGAACACAAATGTGCTCGAGACGCGGTTTCGCACACCATCAGGGGAAGTGGTTCTGACCGATTTCATGGCGGTTACATCTGAAGAGAACAAGCGCCGGATGCTCTGGCCCGAGCATGAAATCATTCGGCGGGTGAAATGCGAGCGGGGAGAGGCCAGCCTGCAGGTAGACATCAACCCGCGACCGGAATACGGCCTCCGCACGGGGGTGTTCAAAGAGGCAGGTCGCCTCGGCTGGCGCATGGAGATTGGCCCAAACTTGTTGACCTTCCGAAGCGAGACACCATTAACCCCGAATCAAAACGGCGGGTTGTCCGCCGAACTTAAGCTGGAAGCCGGCCAAGAGATCGCCTTTTCACTTACGTTCGCGACTGAAGCTCCGGCAACAATTCCTCCGCTCGGCGATGCCGTCGGCGAGAAACTTCAATTGACGATTGATTGGTGGCAGCGCTGGGCGGCGCAGGCAAAATACGACGGACCGTATCGGCGTGAGGCGATTCGCAGCGCGCTCGTTCTGAAACTGCTCTCCTTTGCACCGTCCGGTGCCATCATCGCCGCGCCCACTACCTCGTTGCCGGAAACAATTGGCGCTGATTTGAACTGGGATTATCGCTTCGCCTGGCTACGCGATGCGTCGTTCACGGTGCGCGCGCTTTTTGGTCTCGGTTACGAAGACGATGCCGTGGCATTTGTGAGCTGGCTCTTGCACGCGACCCGGCTGACTCGCCCGCAATTGCGCGTGCTGTATGACATTTATGGCGAACGCCCTTGCGACGAGCGCGTGCTCGATCATCTGCGCGGCTACGCTGATTCGCGCCCGGTGCGCGCAGGCAACGCGGCGCGCGATCAATTCCAACTCGATGTCTACGGCGAGGTGATCGACGCCGTCAGCCATTTTATTCGTGAAGGCGAACCAGTCGATCGGGACATGCAACAAATGCTGCGGCAGTTCGGCCAATACGTGTGCGAGCATTGGCGCGAGCCGGACAACGGCATGTGGGAATATCGCGACGAACGCCGCCCCTACACGCACTCAAGATTGTTGTGCTGGGTTGCCGTGGACCGCCTGCTGAAATTGCATGCGCGCGGGCAGCTCACCGGCATCGACGTCGCGAGATGCGAAAAAGCGCGGGCGGAGATTCGTCGCGACATCGAGGAGCACGGTTGGAATCGAGAATTGAACAGCTACACGGAGTTTCTCGGCGGCAGCACGGTGGACGCCAATCTGTTCGTGCTCGCATTGCAACACTTCGAGCCGGCTGATTCCGAGCGCATGCGGCTAACCTATTGCCGCATCCGCCAGAAACTGATCCCGAAGCCCGGGCTCGTCTTTCGCAATGAACGCAGTCTGGAATGGCGCGAAGGCGCGTTTGCGCTTTGCAGTTTTTGGGAAATTGATTTTCTCGCTCGTGGCGGCGGCACACTAGAAGAGGCGCATGCCGCCTTTAAAAACACGCTGGCTTACGCCAACGATGTCGGCCTTTTTGCGGAAGAGATCGATGTTGCAACAGGTGACGCTATCGGAAATTTCCCGCAGGGATTCACCCATCTCGGTGTCATCAACGCGGCGCTTTCGCTGCGTGACAGGGAGGAACGAGAGCGTAAGTTGGTTCGAAAAGCATGAACTGGAGCAGTTGGTTACTGTGGGGTTTTCTCGGCACAGTGGTGCTCAGCTCGATCAGCGCGATCACCCAGGGGCTCGGTATGACGCGCATGAGCATCCCTTATCTGCTCGGCACCATGTTCACTTCCGACCGCGACCGCGCAAAGCTGATCGGCATGTTGTTGCATTTCGCAAACGGCTGGATTTTTGCCCTCATTTACATGGCTATATTTCACGCCGTGCGATTACAGACATGGTGGTTCGGCGCGTTGATCGGCCTGTTGCAGGCAATCTTCGTCCTCGCGGTCGCGCTTCCGGCCTTGCCCGCCTTACACCCGCGGGTGGCCAACGAGCAATACGGCCCGACCGTCGCGCGGCAACTGGAACCTCCCGGTTTTTTCGGCCTGCATTACGGAATCCGCACGCCTATCTCGATCCTGATCGCGCACGCAATCTTTGGCGCAATTCTTGGCGCTTTTTGTTCGCTCGATTGAAGCTGCACTCTCAACGAAGATCAAGGTGAGCGAAATTATGCCTAAGCGACGGTGATATCCTTTGCCAGATAGACATCTTGAATCGCGTTCAGTAACTCAATACCTTCGCTCATCGGGCGCTGAAAGGCTTTTCGGCCTGAAATCAAGCCGGTGCCGCCAGCTCGCTTGTTGATGACGGCTGTCGTCACTGCTTCCGCGAAATCGTTTTCACCCGAAGCGCCGCCGCTGTTGATCAAGCCGGCACGGCCCATATAGCAATTCGCCACCTGATATCGGCAGAGATCGATCGGATGATCGCTCGCCAGCTCGGTGTAGATGCGCTGATCGAACTTCCCGTAGCTCACGCCGCGGGCGTTCAGCGCCACATAGCCGCCATTATTCTCCGGAAGCTTTTGCTTAATGATGTCAGCTTCAATCGTCACCCCGAGATGGTTTGCCTGTCCGGTGAGATCGGCCGCGACGTGATAGTCTTTGTCCTTCTTAAAGTCGTTATTGCGCAGATAACACCAGAGCACTGTCGCGAGACCCATCTCATGCGCGAGCGCGAAGGCCTGGCTGATCTCGACTATCTGGCGCCCGCTTTGTTCCGAGCCGAAGTAAATGGTCGCGCCGATGGCCGCCGCGCCCATGTCGAACGCCTGCTTGACCGTGCCGAATAAGATCTGGTCGAACCTATTCGGATAAGTCAGCAGCTCGTTGTGATTGATTTTTACGATGAAGGGGATCTTGTGCGCATACCTGCGGGAGATGGAGCCGAGGACGCCGAAGGTAGACGCAACCGCATTGCATCCGCCTTCCAACGCCAGCCGCACGATGTTCTCCGGATCGAAGTAATCGGGATTTTTGGCGAAGCTCGCGCCGGCGGAATGTTCGATGCCCTGGTCAACCGGGAGAATGGAAACGTATCCGGTCCGGCCGAGCCGGCCGTGTCCGTAAACTCGCTGGAGGTTTACGAGCACGCGATTGTTCCGATCGGACAGCGACCAGATGCGATCGATGAAATCAGGGCCGGGCAGGTGCAGCCGCTCCTTTGCAATCTTGGGATTGTTAAAGCTCAGAAGTGATTCCGCTTTATGGCCGAGTTGCTCTTCGATGGTTGGCATAGGTTAGTGTCTCGTTGATCGTTAGGTATAAGAGTGGGTTTCTTTACAGACCCTTCTCCATCTTGATCGCGGGCGGACGTCGTTCAACGTGGCCGCCGAATCCTTTACGCATCGCGGAGAGAACCTTTTCCGCAAAGGTGTGCTCCTGCCGTGATCGGAAGCGGGTGTAAAGAGCCGTGGAGAGGACTTCCGCCGACACACCTTCTTCGAGGGCCGCAGCGATGGTCCAGCGCCCTTCGCCGGAGTCTTCGACAAAACCGCTGTAGGCATCAAGTTTTCCATCACTGGCGAGCGCGCTGGAAGTTAGATCGAGCAGCCATGAAGAAATCACGCTGCCGCGCCGCCAGAGTTCCGCGATGTCGGCGAGGTTCAAGTCATAGGAAAGCCCATTCGGAAGATTGTCCGAGTTCGCGCCGCGCAAAATATCGAAGCCTTCGGCATATGCCTGCATGAGACCGTATTCGATTCCGTTGTGTATCATCTTCACGAAATGTCCCGAGCCCGATGCGCCGCAGTAGAGATAACCCTGCTCGGCCGTGCTTTTTATCCCTTCGCGTTCCGGCGTCTTTGGAATGTCGCCAGGTCCGGGTGCCAAAGTGGCGAAGATTGGGTTGAGACGCTCGGCCGTTCCTTTATCCCCGCCAAGCATCAGGCAATAGCCGCGCTCCAAACCCCACACGCCGCCGCTCGTTCCGACATCGACGTAATGGATTCCGTTCGGCTTCAGCATCTCCTGGCGGCGCACGTCGTCTTTATAAAACGAGTTGCCGCCGTCGATGATCGCATCGCCGGCTTTCAACAGGCTCGAGAGACCGACAACCGTCTCTTCCGTCGGCGCACCTGATGGAACCATGATCCACACCGCTCGCGGAGCGGAAAGTGTTCCGACAAGTTCTTCGAGCGAATGCGCGCCCGTAGCACCCTCGTTCGTCAGCGCTTCGACATTCTCCGCGTTGCGGTCGTAAACCACGCATTCATGCCCGCCTTTCATCAAGCGCCGCGCCATGTTCGCGCCCATCCGGCCGAGGCCGATCATTCCCAGTTGCATAGTTATCCTCCGTAGTTCATCGCATCATCCGCCGAAGTTCGAGATATTGCCAAGACATAACGTTCTATGGCGTTCGCGAAACCTTCCTCCTCCGCCGAAGTCGAAACATATGTGGCAGCCTTCTTCACTTCCTCGCTCGACTGTCCCATCGCGATGCTGATACCGCTCTTTGTGAACATAGAGATGTCGTTAGGCATGTCGCCCAGCGTGGCGATTTGCTCCGCCGGAATGCCGAGCATCTTCGATAAGCTCAACACCACGGCGCCTTTGTTCGCCTCCGGGTGCGTCACATCCAGATAGTAAGGCTGTGAGCGTGCGGCGGAGACGGCTGGGTCGGGCTCGCCTCGCGGATTTGATTGCTTCGAATGCACCGCACTGGCGAATTGTTCGCGCACCGCCGCTTCACAATTCGCAACGACATCCAGATCATCACCCACGCCCACGATCTTCGCGACATCCTTCATCTTACCCGCGAAATCCGCCACGACGGTGGGCGGAAACTTCACCGTCCATTCCTCGCGATCGACATGCGGCCCATGCTGCTCCGGCACAAACCAATCAGTGCCGCGATAAATCCAGACATCAAGCTTGTGTGCTTGGATGATCTCGATCACCGGCTCGACTACATTCTGCTGCAGCACGTGTTGTTCGATCACCGACAAGTCTGGCCTAACGAATAGGCCGCCGTTAAACGCGGCGATCGGCGTCGTCAGTTCGAGCGGTTTGATCAGCATCTGCATGCCGCGCGGGGGCCGCCCGCTCGTGATGGCGAAAGCGATGCCGGCTGCGCGCATTCGCCGGACGGCATTTGTGGCGCGCGCCGTCAGCACTTTTGCTTTCGTGACGAGCGTTCCATCGACGTCGGCAAGGACTAGCTTTACCCGGTTCATATGCTCGCAGAACTACACCTTAGCAAAGAACTGTATCCTGGGACAATCTTCCTCGGCGTTGAGCGGCGGCGTGAGGCTGCCGGAAAAGACGATGAGTCCCGCACATCCAGACCCCCCAACGCGGGAGTCGTGGCGGCACCGCTTCGCTCAGACTTAGACATTTTCCGAAGTCGTTTATCGGCGCACAATTCCACAACCGGCCTGGTCGCCGCCAACCAACGGATTCTCGACTACAGGATTGGTTTGCACCCAATCGCGCAAGCGTGACATCGGACAATTTGCGCAATGTTGCGGACATTTCGCAGAACAATACCCGGTCCCTGGGCAATACATGACAACAGGCTAACCAAGCTGACAAGATTCGTTGCTGGCGTAAATTGCGCCGTAAGCGACTTGCGACAACGAAGATCGCTTGCATGGTTGCTTCGCTTCGCCGGGGCGATATGGCCCGGACAATGGTGATGCGCGGCCGGCGGCGGCGCCCTGCCACACCACTCGTAATCGCGCAATGATCCGATGCCAGCAACCAGGCGGACATCACGATTCCCCCAAGGGTGAAATGATTTGCACGGACAGCCGTCCGGACGGTCCACCTACTTAGTCGCACCGAGCCTGCAATTGTTCCATTTCATAGCAAACTCGCTCGGCGGGAGCCACCCACCCCGAGTTCCCGCTGCCGCCAGAGTGTGAAGATCACGGGGTAAAGCAGTAGCTCCAGAATTGCTGAGGTGACGATACCGCCAATCATCGGTGTAGCGATCCGTTTCATCACGTCCGCGCCTGCTTCGGTGGCAGGCGACCACATGATCGGTAAGAGACCGAAAAGAATCGCGCAGACAGTCATGATCTTCGGACGGATACGTCGCACCGCGCCTTCTTTGACGGCGGCGTGGAGATCGCTCATTGAGTTCATGCGACCAGCGGCCCGGAATTTTTCCCAGGCGTGATCGAGATAAAGCAACATGACGACCCCGGTCTCGGCATCGAGGCCGGCGAGCGCGATCAAGCCGACCCATACGGCGACACTCATGTTGTAGCCCAGCAGCCAGATCAACCAGAACGCGCCTACCAGTGAGAAGGGCACCGCCAACAACACAATGAGGGTCTTTACGACCGATTTCGTGTTTATATAGAGCAGCACAAAGATGATCAGGAGCGTGAACGGAATCACGATCTTGAGTTTTTTCAGCGCCGCCTGGAGGTATTCGAATTGCCCCGCCCACTGAATGTAATAGCCGGGCGGAAATTGAATGGTTTGCCCCAGTTTCTGCGAGGCGCGGCGCACGTAGCCGTCAATATCGCTGGTCGTAATGTCCACGAATACGAAACCGACCAATTGCCCATTCTCGTCCCGGATGGAGGGTGGTCCCGTTTTGAATTTTATGTCAGCCAGCATTGAGATCGGCACCTGCGCGCCCGTTGGCGTCGGGACGAGGACGCGTTTCAGCGCGTCAAGATCTTCGCGAAAATCCCGCGCGTAACGCACACTCACCGGATACCGCTCCCGCCCTTCAACGGTTGTCGTGACTGTCTTTCCGCCGATGGCACTTTCGACCACGTCGTTCACGTCGCCTACCGTCAATCCGTAGCGCGCAGCTGTTTCCCGATTCACATTGAAATCCAAAAAATAACCCCCTGTTGTCCGCTCGGCGTAAACACTGCGAGTATCAGGGACATCGGCCAGCGCTGTTTCGATCTGGACCCCAATCTCCTGGATTTTGGCGAGGTCGGGTCCGAAAATTTTGATACCCACTTTGCTGCGAAAACCGGTCGTCAGCATTTCGGTCCGGGTTTGGATCGGCATCCA
>JBBQHM010000053.1:0-14085 GCA_038323965.1 Chthoniobacterales bacterium
TCGAGAAACTTGCCAGCACCTGGATGAGCACCGGCAACAAGCTTGGCCCTTCGGAGACGCTGCGCGGTTTGCGCAGCGCGCGCCGGATGATGCGCCGGCCGGTGCGTCGCATTCGGTACGCGAGCGGTGTCACCTTTTGGACAGCGCGATCGATCTTGTCGGCGACGGTGGTTATCAGCTCGGGCATCGCGATGGAGAGGTAATTTTACCAGCACGCAAGGCGGGACGCAACGCAGGCGGGCATCCAGCACGACGCGGCCCCCGAATCAGTTAAGCACGCGACGGCTTGGCTCCTGCTTTCATCACTGGCAATCCGCTTGATTTGAAGGGACGGTGCACGACGTTTCACGCGTAATTTATGGCTCAGAGCGACCGCAATTCATCGCGCGACAAGAAGTCGGGCGGCAACGAACCGACTTTTAACTGGCGCGGCGTCGTCCTGATCGGCATCGCATTCCTGCTGATCGGACTCGCCGTCCTCGTCCGCAGTAGCAGCTACCAGAACGTCGAGGACGTCCCGTATAATCGCTTCCTCGAGCTGCTCGATAGCAAACAGATCGTTAACGACAAAAACTTCCCGCTCGCCCTCGTCGTCGAGGAAGGCCGTATCACCCAGACGCTCAGTGGCTACTACGCCAAGCAGGCGGTCGGGACCCAGCCAGCGCAGCCATCGAAGTTTCGCACCACCGTTTACCTCAACTACAACACCAATCTGCAGGACAAACTCGCGGCCGCTGGAATGCAGCCTGCGATTCGCACCGAGTCCAACGTCCTCGCCGCGACGCTGCTGAATTTCCTGCCAATCGCGCTGTTTCTCGTTGTTCTCTACTTCCTCTTCCGCCAGCAGATCCGCATGGCGGGCAAAGGCGCATTGAACTTTGGCAAATCAAAAGCGCGCATGCTTGCGCGCGATAAGAACAAACTCACCTTCAAGGACGTCGCCGGAGTCGAAGAGGCAAAGGACGAAGTGCAGGAACTCGTGGAGTTTCTCCGCGACCCGAAAAAATTCCAGAAACTCGGCGGCCGCATTCCGAAAGGCGTATTGCTCGTTGGGCCTCCGGGAACTGGAAAGACTTTATTGGCGCGCGCAATTGCAGGCGAAGCCGATGTTCCATTCTTCTCCATCAGCGGATCGGATTTCGTCGAAATGTTTGTCGGCGTCGGCGCCAGCCGCGTCCGCGACATGTTCGAACAGGGTAAGAAGTCTGCTCCCTGCATTATTTTCATCGATGAAATCGACGCCGTCGGCCGTCATCGCGGTCACGGCGTGGGCGGCGGACACGACGAACGCGAGCAAACGCTCAATGCACTCCTCGTCGAGATGGACGGCTTCGACACCCAGGAAGGGGTCATCATCATCGCCGCGACAAACCGCCCCGACGTTCTCGACCCCGCCTTGCTGCGTCCGGGCCGTTTCGATCGCCAGATCACCGTCAATTTGCCGGACGTGAAAGGTCGCGAAGAAATCCTGCGCGTTCATTCCAAGAAAGTGAAGCTCGCGGAAGGCGTCGATCTCGCGGTCGTCGCGCGCGGCACCCCCGGGTACTCCGGCGCTGAGCTTGCGAACGTCATTAACGAAGCTGCACTGCTCGCAGCGCGGCGCGGCTTAAAAGGGATCACGCTAGCCGAGCTCGAGGAGGCTCGCGATAAAGTGCGCTGGGGCCGTGAGCGACGCAGCCTCGCGCTAAGCGAAAAAGAGAAAACGAACACCGCTTATCACGAAGCCGGTCACGCTCTCCTTCTCGAATTGCTTGAACACACGGAGCCGCTTCACAAGGTCACGATCATCCCGCGTGGACCTTCGCTCGGCTCGACCATGTGGCTGCCGGAAGAAGACAAATACACAAACCGCAAAAACGAATTGCTCGATGGTCTCGTTGTTAGCATGGGCGGCCGCGTGGCCGAAGAATTGGTTTTTGGCGACGTCACAAACGGCGCGCGCGGCGACATCAAGGGCGCGACCCAGATTGCCCGTCGCATGGTTTGCGAATGGGGCATGAGCGAAAAAATGGGGATGGTCGAGTACGGCGAGCACGAAGATTACGTCTTCCTCGGTCGCGATATTTCCCGCGCACGCGATTACAGCGAAGCCACTGCCGAAGAGATCGATCGTGAGGTTCGCAAACTGATCGATGACTCCTACGCTCGAGCAAAAACCGCGCTGAGCGCGCGGCGCGACAACCTCGACGCCATCGCAAAAGCGCTGCTTGAATTCGAAACGCTCGACGGCGCTCAGATCCGCGAAATCATCGAGCACGGCCGGATGCTCAATCCGCCTTCCGCTCCAACGCCGCCGGCAGCACCGAAAATCACCGCCGAAAAACCGCCCAAGCAGGTGATCGTCGCCCCCGACGTCACGCCATCGCTCCCTGGCGACCTCAGCGGCGCGCCTGCGTAGATCTTCCGGCGAGAACATGCCTCGCTTTCGATTGGCGCCCTATCTCGGGGCTCTGGTTGCTATCATCGGGTTGCTCACTGTTTCATCGCGGGCAAATGCGGATGACAAAACGGTGGGGCGATCAGGCGCGCGCGACGTTCCTATCTCGGACGTCGCACGGTTCGTTCGACCAGCCTATCCGCCAATCGCACGACGGGAATCCATACAAGGCAGCGGAGTTTACCGAATGATGTTAGATCGCTCCAGCGGCCGAGTGCAGAGCGTACTTATTGTTAAGTCCGCTGGGGCACACGAACTCGATCAGAGCGCATTAACCGCTCTCAAGGAGTGGCTATTCCTCCCTTGGAAATGGAACTTCGTGGATGTGCCGATCACATTCGGATTCGATTCGGGTAAACTGAAATTCGACTCGCGCCACCCAAACGGGATTTCGCGGACGTGGAATATCGGTAACTAATTCCCGCGCTGTTTGTCGACCAGGTGGCGGAGCTGGCGCTCCATGACTTTGAAGGCGTCGTGCACGGCTTTGTAAAGCGGTTCGTGCGTTCCGTTATCGATCTGCTCTTCCTCGGCAATTAGTTCGTGCCCGGGAGGGACGGTAACATCGATGCGGACGCGATATGGATTTCCTTTTTTATGCGCGTGGTTCGGCTGCTCGATGGCGACGTCGCAGCGCCCGATGTGATCGCAAAATTTGTCGAGGTGCGTTGCCTTATCGCGAACCATTGTTTCGATCGCTTCAGATTTTTCGAGGCCACGGTAGGAGACGTTGAGAGGCAGTTGCATACGTAAATGGACAATCGGACGCGCGCAGCGTTCGGCAACCGGTTGATTGATGGTGCAACTCGACGCGGACTCGGTGTCATCCTGAGCCGCGCAGACGGCGAAGGATCTCGCGAGCTATTTCACGCGTGGCGGTTCGTAATGTCCCTCCCGTTCGTTCGGGATGACGATCACGCGCAAAGAGGCGCCGCGATCTCAGAGCGGCTGGAGCGAGCGGAAATGCGTGTGCAATTTTGCCGGTTCGATTTTCACGAGGTCGCTCTTCACGTGCTCGACGATGGATTCACGCGCGGCGGGCGGGAGCAGGTCAACGATGTGAGAATAAATTTCCGCGGGCGCCGCGAACGACCAGCCGGCTTTCGGTTCGCGTTTCAGGATTTCAGCGATGCTATCCGCCAGCTGTCGGAAAATGCGGCGCGATTGTTCGTCGCCCAAAGTCTGGCGTTCCGCCGTCGCGCTGGCGTGGCGGCCGCCCGCACTTGACGCTAATCGACCCGCCTGGTCGCTCACTTTATCGCTGAGATGTCCGTGCGCGTCCGTGATATCGAAGGCCTGGATTAGCCGCAAACTTGGGCCGCGCGCCGGCGTTTCATCCACTTTATAGGCTTTGAGCGTGCCGCGGTCAGCGACGATGACGAGTGATGCGGGTGTCATAATTGACACTGAACGATGATTTCAGCGCAGCGCGCAACTAGGTCTTTGCGTCCGATCCATGAACACCGGCAGCTTTGCGCTGCTCTTGATCGGAAACGCCATGCGGTACTTCGACTCGGCGTTTACGGAATGATTCGTGACGCGCCTGAGCGTGGCCGCCGACTGAGAGACGCAGCAGGCACGTCGCGCGATCGCCGATCGCGACATCTTCACCCGACGCGAATTTCTTCGGCTCGGGTAAAAATCCTGATGCTTCGCGCGTATCCAGAATCATCTGCCACTCGAGATTTTCCTGTCCGGGCAACAGAAATGGGAGCGACTCGAAGTGCGCGTTAATCAGCAGCAGAAACGTGTCATCGCGAATCGGTTCACCCTCGAAGGTCAGCACATCCACCGTCTCGCCGCTGAGGAGCATCCCGAGACAACGCACAAAAGGCGACGACCATTCCTCGTCGCTCATTTCATTGCCGCCGGGGTTAAACCACATGACGTCCTTGATTTCGCTTCCGCGGATGCGGCGACCCTGGAAAAATTTCGGACGCCGAAAAACCGGATGTTCGTGGCGAAAAGCGATGAGCCGTTTCGAAAAATCGAGCAACTCATTTTGCGCGTCGGTGCGATTCGTCCAATCGAACCAGCTGAGTTCGTTGTCCTGGCAGTAGGCGTTGTTGTTGCCGTCCTGCGTCCGGCCAAATTCGTCACCGCCGCAAAGCATGGGCACGCCCTGCGACAGGAAAAGTGTCGTTAAAATGTTGCGACGTTGACGTTCGCGCAGCGCGACGATTTCCTCGTCATCCGTCGGCCCTTCGGCGCCGTGATTCCACGAATGATTCGTGTTGTCTCCGTCGTTGTTCCCCTCCCCGTTCGCCTCGTTGTGCTTGTCGTTATAACTGACGAGATCGTTCAGCGTGAAGCCATCGTGCGAAGTGATGAAGTTGATGCTGGCGTAAGGACGTCGGCCATCGTCCTGATAAAGATCCGGGCTGCCGGTCAGCCGGTACGCAACCTCGCCAATGCGGCCTTCGTCGCCTTTCCAGTAACTGCGGATCGCATCGCGATATTTACCGTTCCATTCCGCCCAAAGGACTGGGAAATTTCCGACCTGGTATCCGCCTTCGCCGATATCCCACGGCTCCGCGATCAACTTCGTCTGCGAGATGACGGGGTCCTGGTGAATGATCTCGAAGAAGGCGTGCAGCTTGTTCACCCCCTGATGATCGCGCGCGAGGGTGCTCGCGAGATCGAAGCGAAAACCATCGACGTGCATGTCGTTGACCCAGTAACGCAGGCTATCCATCACCATCTGGAGCGTGCGGGTATTCAGAAGGTTCAGCGTGTTGCCGGTTCCGGTGAAATCCACGTAGAACCGCGGGTTCTCCGGCGAGAGCCGGTAGTAGGCGAGATTATCGACCCCGCGGAATCCGAGCGTCGGCCCAAGCTGATTTCCTTCCGCGGTGTGATTGTAGACAACATCGAGAATGACCTCGATACCCGCGGCGTGAAGATTCCGCACCATGTTCTTAAATTCCTTCACCTGCTCGCCTAACGAGCCGCTGCTCGCGTAATCCGCATGCGGCGCGAAGAAACCGATGGTGTTGTAGCCCCAGTAATTGGTGAGGCCTTGATCGATCAGCGTCTTGTCATCGATGTGCTGATGGACGGGCAAAAGTTCGACCGCCGTCACGCCGAGCTCCTTGAGATATTTGATCGAGGCCGCGCTGCCGAGCCCCGCATACGTTCCGCGAATTTCCTCCGGCACATCAGGCATGAGCTTCGTGAATCCCTTTACGTGCACTTCGTAGATCACCGATTTGTGCAGTGGAATTCCGAGGCGTTTATCGTCGGCCCAGTCAAAGGCGTTCTCGATCACCACCGCTTTCGGCATCCCCCACGCGTCGTCGCGGAAATCGCGCGCCATGTCCTCGAGCTTGTCGCCCACGACATAGGAAAACATCTCGTCCGACCAATTCACATCGCCCGCGATCGCTTTCGCATACGGATCGATGAGCAGCTTCGAGCTGTTGAAGCGCATTCCGCGCTCAGGATCATAAGGACCTGAGACGCGATAACCGTAAAGCTGACCGGGTCGCACGTCAGGCAGGAACACGTGCCACACCTGGTCAGTGTGCTCCGTCATTGGGATCCTAATGTTCTCCTGGCGCGCATCGACGTTATCGAAAAGACAAAGATCAACCGACGTCGCGTTCTCCGAGAAGAGCGCAAAATTTACGCCGTCGCCCAGCCAGGTCGCGCCGAGCGGATAAGGAAAGCCAAGCCAGATTTTTACCGGTGTCATGGAATTGCGAGCAGATTCTATGCAATACGCGCGAGGGGTGCGCAACGGTTGACCTGCGCGTGACAACGAGAAGCGCTCAGTTCATCGCGGCGGCGAACGATGGACAGGTTCGCGACACTTTTCCCCGATTCCGATTTCGGGCATCATCTCTCGGTCAAACGCGGGAGCCGACGATTCCTATGGGGTAAAATTCCATCCCGGGTTAAAAAAAACAGCACCTACGACGCATACGCGTTTTCGGTGCTTCGGAGATAGATTCACTAAATTCTTGCTTGCCGGCAAGCAAGAAATGACAGGCGTTGTTCGATGCAAGGATACGGATGATCTGACTGCTTACCTTCGCTGGAACTGAATGGGGCGGAGTGCGGAAGCATCTCAATGGCCGGGAACTTCGCGGGAAAACCTACGACGAAATGCCGCTCCGCATTGCGGCCTGATTAAGCCCGCGAAACAGTTCCCGGCGCGGGGGATTAGTTCTTACCCTTCGACGGGATCGTAAAGTTGAACGTCGCGCCCTTACCTTCGGCGCTCTGCGCCGTAACCGTGCCGCCGTGTGCTTCGACGATCTGTTTCACGATGACAAGACCGAGACCCGTGCCTTCTTTTTCAGGATCAGTCGCAAGCTTGTCGAAAACTTTCGCCAGCATCTCCAGCGGGATGCCCGCGCCATTGTCGTGCACAACGCAATTGACGCTCGCGCCATTATCCTGCGCACTGACGACGACCCGGCCGCGCGCCGCGTATTTGAAAGCGTTGCCGAGCAAGTTCTGGAAGACCTGTGAGATAAGTCCGGCATCCGCATTCACCGTCAGCGAGCGTGGAATCTCGTTTACGACTTCAATCTCGTGCTTGGACCAAACCGCGTGGAGGTCGAGAATCAGCCGCTGCACCAGAGGCCAGAGCTCAAAGTCGCGAAACTCGGGCCGAAAAGAGCTGCCCACCGCGACCGGATGCACATTCATATCCAAGACCCGCTTTATCAGATCTTCGACGCGCTGGAGATTACGCCGGACGATTTCGAAAATATCTTCGGTCTCAGCGAGCGCTTTCGTCCCAAGTCCCAGCTTGAGTTCATCCACGAGGAGAGAGACAGCGTTAAGCGGCGTGCGCAGATCGTGCGCGACAAACGCGAGATGTTCGTCCTGTTGTTCTTTGCGGATCAGCGCCATTTGCGCCGCGAAGGCCATTACCGCAAGCCGCACCGCTTCATCGATACGGTGGTTGATGATGCGAGCCGATTCGCCGACGACGTAAAAGTTGTGTCGTTCGGCCACGGTGATGAAAGCGACGCGAAGAAGATTATACTCGGCGACAACTTCACCGACATCGAGACCATCGTGGAACCGTTGCACACCATGGGCCGGCGGACTTCCGCGAGTGTGTTCCTCGGAGAGCGTGCCGTCTCGACTAAGGGCAAGGTCGCGCGTGATCTCGGCGATAACGTCGGGAAGGTGATCGGTGATCGTCGGCTTATCGAGATGCAGCTCGCGTAGAAGTTCGGTCGCCTGCATGCGCCATTCCGCGATGATCTCCTCCTGGCACCGACCGAATACTTCCGCCAAACGCTGAGCGGTCCCGAGTTCAGGCGTGGGCATTGTGGAAGTTTTCACACGCGGTTAATCGTATCGGGTCGGCCGTCGCGATGAACGGCTCAACCTAAAAGCGCCGAAACCAACTATAGGGAAATGCATCGCCGGGGCAATCGGTCGCCCAGCGTGGCGGATTCACTTCGCGATGCGGTTTCACCGGAATCACGCGACCTTCCGCCGTCTTGCCGCAGCGTTGTCGCAAGTAACGAATCAATTCTTCGGCCGCGGCGAGCTGTGCGCGCGTCGGTTGATCGCGATTGAAATCGCCGACTAGACAGATTCCGAGCGCGATGTTGTTCAGGTAATCGCTGTGGACGTGGCCGCCATTGATCTGCCGGCGCCAGCGATCGCCAATTTCGATCTGGCCGTTTCCGGTCGAAGTGCCGTTGCCGATGACGAAATGATACGCGAGGCCATTCTGCATTTTGCGCACGTGTTTATGATAGTAGTCAAACGCCTTGGCGTTGCCCTGCCGCGTGCCGCTGTTGTGCACCACGATGAATTGCCAGCGACGCTGCTGCACCGGCGCGCGGTCCAGCTCGGCGCGAACGGAACGCGTGATGAATTGGTAGTTGCCGCCGCTGCTGGTTTTCGCGCCGCCGCCGCCAAACAAGCGCGACCAAAATGATTGCGGTCGTTCATTTTTCTCGATCGTGAGTTCAGCCGGCTCATCGAGGGGCTGCGGTTGCGGTGGAACGAGCGTAGCGGCGGAGGGCGCTGCTGATAGCGGAGTCGGCGCTGCGCTCGCCGCTGCAACCGCCTTCGCAGCGGGGGGCTCGGGCGTTTTCGCAGGCTCCTCGTCCTCGCTCTTCTTTTCCGCAGTCTTCTTCTTTTTGGGAGATGGCGAAGGCGATTTCTCCGGCTTGGATTTTTTCTTTTTACCCTTCGGCGTTGCGGTCGGTTCTTCGTCGCCGTCGGCTTTTTTCTTTTTTGCGGTTGCCCCTTTCTTCTTCTTTTTCGGCGAAGGAGAAGGCGTGGGTGATTTTTTCTTTTTCTTCGGCGAGACGCCCGGCGTTGCCGTTGCGTCGCCCTCCTCTTCGGATTGGATTTTCGCCTTCTCGCCGCGGACTGAGGACGAATCGCTTTCCTGCGCGCGCAGGACGGCAAAGGCCGTGAGCGCATAGGCGAGACCAGCTACGAGGATAACGTGCTTACGTCCCACTGGAGCGCAGCGTACCAGACGGAGCGCGCGCTTCAAGCCGCGGCTTCACTTCCCGTGCGAATTTCCACCGCGCGATCATGTTCCCGCCGCAGAATCGCATTCAATTTCCCGCCGAGCAGCAGCAGCAGGCAGGTCAAATACATCCAGGTCAGGAGCACAATCACCGACGCCAAAGCGAGGTAAGTCGGATTGTAGCGATCATATTTCGCGACATAGACCTGGAATAATTTCGTGACGAGAATCCAGCCAATCGCGAAAAACACCGCGCCCGGAATTGCCTGGCGCATGGTCAAATAGTTCTCCGGCGTCAGCAGGTAAAGTGCGAGCGCGAAGACCACCAGCACGATGGCAGTGAACGGAAGGTTCAAGGCCGCGACCCATTCCTGGAGCGGAATTCGCAATTGAAAATTGACCTCCGCAATCCCCGCGAGCGTCTGTCCGAAAACGATCACGTTAAAACAAATCAGCACCGTGATCCCGAACCAGAAGAGCAGGAAAAACGAGACGATGTATTTCGACCACCAATTGCGATCCTCCGTCACGCCATGCGTCTGGCTTAACGCGCGGGAAATTGTCGAGATGAACATTGTTCCCAGGTAAATCCCGAGCACGATCCCGGCATTGGCGAGCCAGCCTCGCGAACCAGTGACCACTACGTTGGCCAGCGCCGCATCCAAAATATCCTGCACTTTCTGGTCAGGCGGCAAAAAACTCTTCAGGATCGAGAACATGCGATGCAACTTTGCCGGATCGGTGCCGAAAAGACCGAGTAAATGCCAGAGAAACAGCAGCCCAGGCGCGAGGGTAAAGAGAAGCTGGTAAGCCATCTGACTTGCCAGACCCATGGTGTTATCCATCGCCGTCTCCCAGACCAGCGATCGCGTAGTGCGCCCGATGAGACGCAGCCTGTTCATGCGCGCAGTTTACGTTGAGGGGCAGTGAATATCCACCAAACTTCCCAGCCCATCTCGCTCACAAACGACCGTTGAAACGGATCCTCATACTCACCGCCAGCTACGGGGAAGGACATAATAGCGCGGCGCGCGGCATTCGGGACGGCTTCGCCGAAATATCACCCGCTGACACCAAGGTAGAAATTCACGATCTCTTCGCGGAAACGTATGGCGCACTAAACGAATTCGTCCGCACCAGTTACCTGCATGTCATCAATCACGCGCCGGCCATCTGGACGCACGTTTACGGATGGCTCGATCGCACGGAGGATTTTGCGAGCCGATTCAGCATGCTCGGGCGCGTAAAACAAAAGCTCGCACAAAAGATCGGGTCGTACCAGCCGGACGTGATTGTTTCCGTCTATCCCACCTACTCGCATTTGCTCGATGAGATTCTCGGACCGGCAGGATCCGGCAACCCGCTGCGAATCGTGATGATCACCGACTCGATCACAATCAACGCCATTTGGTTTCGTTGCAGCGCGGATTTTTTTCTCGTGCCGAACGTGGAGACGGCCGAAGTCCTGCGGAACCAGGGAGTCGATCCGAAACGCATCCACGCGTTTGGATTCCCGGTGAGCCCGAAATTTGCGCGTCAGGTGGACCGTCACCCGCGGTCGCCAAATGAGAAGTGGCGTGTTTTGCATCTCGTTAACGCACGCAAGCGTCAAGCGCCTGTGCTCGTTGCCAGGCTGGCCTCTTTACCAAATGTGAAGCTCATCGCCGCGGTCGGACACGATGCAAAACTGGCGCAAACGATCGGGCGCGTCCGCGCTTCCTCCCAAACCGATTTTGAAATTCTCGGCTGGAGCGACAACCTCCCGGAGATGTTGCGTCAGACGGATCTCCTCGTCAGCAAAGCGGGCGGAGCAACCGTGCAGGAAGCGATTGCCGCGGCCTGTCCAATCATCGTGAATCACGTGGTGCCGGGCCAGGAGGAAGGCAACGCGCGTTTAATCGCCCAGAACAAGGCCGGTGCCGTCGCCCGCTCGACCGACGATGTGATCGCAACTGTCGAAAGCGCGCTGGCGAATGACGGCGCGGAGTTGCAGATTTGGAAAGAGAATGTCCAGCGCATGAGTCGTCCATCGGCCGCGCTGGAAATTGCGAGCTTTCTTCTCAGCGCCTGAATCAATCACAGGGCCAGACTTGTCGACCGCCGATAATTGTCCGGACTACCTTCATATCGTGCGAGAGCACCACGAAGTCTGCGTCCGCCCCTTCCTCGATTCGTCCTTTCGCCATAAGGCCGATTTCCCGCGCCGGATTGCAGGTCGCCATTCCGATTGCCTCGTGTATCGGCACACCGACTTTTTCGATCATCGTTCGCACGAGATCGATCATGCGCGCGGCGCTTCCAGCCAGCGCTGATCCATCCTCGAGATAGCAGGCCCCATCGCGGACCACGCACTCCGTCTCCGCCAGCCAAAAATGGGCGCCATTCGCCAGACCTGCTCCGGCAGTTGCGTCAGTGACCAGCGAAATTCCGTGAGCCCCTTTCGCCTGATACAACATTTTCATGAGCGTCGGCGAAACGTGATGCCCATCAGCGATCAGCTCGCAATTGATCGTCGGCTCCGCCAGTGCAAACTCGAGCAGCCCGGCGACGCGATAAGCTTCACGGCGCCGTGCTGACGACATGCAATTGAAGACATGCGTCACGCTTCGCATCCCGTGTTCCCAGCCAGCGCGCGCCTGCTCGTCCCAGGCGTCGCTGTGACCGCCGCTGACGCTGACATACGACTTCGTCAGCGCTTCGATCAAATCCAATGCGCCGTCAATTTCCGGCGCGAGCGTCACACGCTTCAGGATATCGGTGAACTCCAACAATTTTTCTGTGATCCGTCCATCTGGCATCTGTAAAAAATCTTCGCGTTGCGCGCCGCATTTAAACTTCGACAGAAAAGGTCCTTCAAGGTGAACGCCGGCAATTTGCGAGTGCGAAGTAATTGCCTCCCGCACCGCCGACAGCACTGCAAACAGCTGTTCCAAGGGCGCGGTCACCGTCGTTAAAAGCAGCGACGTCGTACCGCCGGTCGCATGAAAATCACATATCGCGCGGAAGGCGTCGGTTGTTCCATCCATCGTGTCGCGGCCGTCGCCGCCGTGCACGTGCAAATCGACAAAACCGGGCGCGAGATACAAGCCGCCCAAGTCCACGCCATCCTCAGAAACTGCCCCGGGACTTGTGAGCGCGGCGATTTTCCCGTCCCGCACCTCAACCGAGAGGTCGGTCCGAATACCATCTGGAAGAACAACGTGAGCGTTCGTCAGAATCATCGCCAGATCATAACGGCCGCAGCCCGTTCCCGCAGCATTTTACGGCGCGGAACAAATTGCCTTTCGATTTCGCGCGGGCCATCGTGAGAACCTCAATGCAGGAAAGCTACGACGCGGTGATTATTGGCGGCGCCTTTTCGGGCGCGGCCACGGCCCTGTTGTTGAAACGGCGCTGTCCTTCAGCGCGGGTGTTGATTCTCGAGAAAGGCTCCGAGCCCGACCGCAAAGTGGGCGAATCGACGACGGAAGTCAGTGGATGTTTCCTCACGCGAATTCTCGGCCTGAGCCAGCATCTGGCCCATCATCAACTCGCCAAGCAGGGGTTGCGCATGTGGTTTAATAATTCGCCCGACCAGGCGTTCGACGACTGCGTGGAAATCGGCGCGCGCTATCAGGCGCGACTCCCGACTTATCAAGTCGATCGCGCCACACTCGACGAACATGTCCTGGAACTGGCAGTGGCGGCGGGATGCGACCTTGTGCGCCCCGCCAAAGTGACGGGAATCGAATTGAACGAAGGCGCGAAACAAAGCACGAATTTCACCGCGGAAGGAGTCGCGCGCACGATCACGTCACGCTGGGTCATCGATGCTTCCGGGCGCGCCGCGATGCTCGCGCGCAAGCTTGGGCATCTCCGCCAAAACACCGAGCATCCGATTAATGCAGTCTGGGCCAGATTCACCGGCGTCAAAGACTGGGACTCCTACGAATGGCGCGAGCGCTTTCCGAAATACGCGAATGCGGCGCGGACCGCGCGATCGTTCGCCACCAACCATCTCATGGGGCACGGCTGGTGGTGCTGGATTATTCCGCTCCGCGGAGGAGACGTAAGCGCGGGATTGGTTTACGACAGCAGAATCTTTTCCCTGCCAGCGGGCGAAAATCTTGGCGAACGCTTACGCCAGCACCTTATCTCGCATCCGGTCGGCGCTGAGATGTTCCAGAATGCGCAACCGACCACAGGCGATGTCCACGCGTTTTCGAACATGCCATACGTCAGCGATCAGGTTTGCGGTGATGGCTGGGCACTCGTCGGCGATGCGGCGGGATTCATCGATCCGCTCTATAGCCCGGGCTTGGACTTCTGCGCCTTCACCACCTACTTCGTCGCCGACATGGCGGCGCATTCCCTGCAAGGTGAAGCGGTCGGGACCCAGCTTGCGAAATACAATCGCGAATATGCCGTGATGTATCGCGCGTGGTTCGAGACGCTTTACAAAGACAAATATTTTTATATGGGCGACGCCGAACTGATGTCAGCCGCGTTTCTCCTCGATGTATCAATGTATTTCGCTGGAGTCGTCGTGCCGGTTTACGGCGATCCGGAGCAGGAGTTCCTGAAGTTTCCATTCCAGGAAAAAACCGGAGCCTTCTTCGCCGCGCTGATGAAATTTTATAATCGCCGGCTCGTCGCGCTGGCGAAGCGCCGGATCGAAACCGGAACATTCGGGCGACGCAATTCCGGTTGGCGCGAATTGTATGACGGCTTTGTGCCCGATGCGCGACTGCGCAAACCGCTGCTGCGCGGACTTCGACGATGGGCGCAATGCGAATTCTTCAACCTCCGATTGTTCTTCGAGCCGCGTATTGCGTCCGCCGTCGCAGGTCGCCCGCCCGCCAACGCTGCGGTTTCCCGCGCGTAGTTCGTGCCTGTGATGTCGCCTTCCGCGCGGCTGCGAAGTTTTGCGGTCCGCGGAGTTATTTGGCGAAAATATCTGGACTGGGCCGCGGAAAACCTGCCGTTCTATTTTTATCCGATCCTGATCTTCTTTTCCTCGTTATTTTTCTTCGGCCTGGCAGGACGGGCGCGCCGGGCGATCATCCGCAACCTGGCGCTGGTGAATCCCGGCCAGCGCCTGCGGAACCGCTTCCGAGCCTGTTCCGTTTGTCAGAATATTGCCTGGACCATTGCGGAAGCGGCGGTCCATCGCATTAATGAAGTTTCATGTCGCTACGATCTGCCTGGCGAC
>JBBQHM010000054.1:0-13858 GCA_038323965.1 Chthoniobacterales bacterium
ATCCGGCCAGCGCCAGCAGGCCGGTGATCGAAATATATTCAATCGTAGCCGCTTTCTCCCAGCTATCGCTCGTCATATAAACGCCGGGATTAACAACTGTTCGCTCCATGTGGAGGTTGGCAGGAAAAATCATCAACCGTGCGTAATCGCCCAAGGCGCGGAACATCAACACCACCCGCGTCGGCGCGCTCCAACCTTCCGACGGACCGTTCGATGGCCTCGCCGAGGGCAGGTGTCGCAGCGCGATGTAACTGACGATCAATACCACACAGCTCGTACCGACCGAGAGCTTCGCCCGCCTGGACAGGGCAGCTGAGAAAAATATCTGATGAACCGCAAAAATGACCACCCAGATGCAGGCTGTCTCGCGCGAGCACAACGCCAGCATCGCGACGGCGGCGGCCGCTGTGAACGTAATGGCTTTTCGCCAGGTCCGGTTGGACTTTTGTGCCGATAAAACTAGTAACCACGCCGCGCCCGCAACAAAGAATGCCAGGCTATCGGCGCGGCCGGAAATATAATCGACCGCGGCGCTGTGGACCGGGTGCACCATCCATAACGTCGCGACCGACAAAGCGATATAATTGGTATCTCTAACGCTCCGGCATAGGCCAGGGACAACGAGAAGAAGCAGGCGGAACAGCACCAGTCCGCTTCCGACATGGAGCATGATATTCGTTAGATGATACCCGCATGTCTCGGTATTCCAGAAAAAGTAGTCGAACATGAAAGAGATGTTCTGGACTGGCCGGTAATGCGCTGAGAACGAATCGAGGAAAAGATGATGACGGAACGACTCGAAGATTAAGATCGGGCTCTTAATGAACGGATTATCGCGCGCGAGATATTGATCGTCCCAGACAAGCTGGCCTTGGAGCGCGGGAAGCCTGACCAGGAAGCCGAGGACGCCCAGCAAAAGAAACTGAAGCCACCGTTTCTCCAGCCAAAGCCGGGCACGTGACTTCACCTCGCCGCGTCCAGTCGCAGCGCTTTCTGTCGTTCCACCTTCCACCGATTGCTTTAAAGCAAGAATCGCGCTCAAAACGAACCGAGCGCCTTCCCTTCCGGAAAGACGCCCGTGTAAGTCTGAAATTTGCTAGCGACTAGGGCCCAAACGGTGACCAGAAACCGGTATCGGCGACGTCGGACAGCGCATCGTAGGTCGTCTGCGGCACCTTGGGCAGACTGTCGACCGTCTGAGTGCCGTATGCCGTGCCGAAGAGATCTGCTCCCGTCGCAAAAAGGTTGCTGTCCTTTTTTACGTAGTTCGTCCAGTCCACGACAGCGATGGTGTCACCGGTCTTCTTGCCGGTTTCGATTGCATATTGATCCACCGCGCTATCGATCATGCGAAGGTCGTTCAGAATCTTGGAAGCCTGGCTCCGTTTGCGGGCGCGGAGAAAGCCGGGCACTGCGATCGCGGCCAGCAGTGCAATGATTGCTACGACGATCATAATTTCCACCAGCGTGAAGCCGGCGCGTTTCGTGGAGAGTTTCTTAAGCATGAAGAAGTTTTATATTGGTATAACCGCGGATAGGAGCAGGGAGACGGACGACTTCAGTCGGAACTCTCACAACTCACTTCCTGCCACCCCCGAAAACTCGGGAATGACAGGTGTGTGAATTGTCAGGTTCTAGAAGTGACCGTAAGGCGACCAGAACGAGGTATCCGCAACGTCGGACAATGCATTCCATGCGTTAAGCGACGCTTTCGGAAGCGAATCGACGCTCTGCACGCCGTAACCGTTGCCGAAGATGTCAGCACCGTTAACCCAAAGGGACGAGTTCTTTTTCAAGTAGTTCGTCCAGTCCACTGTGTTAACCACTGACCCGGTCTGGCGGTTGGTTTCGATCGCGTATTGGTCGACCGCTGAGTCGATCAAGCGCAGATCATTAAGGATACGGCTAGCCTGTGAGCGTTTACGGGCACGGAGGAATCCGGGGACCGCGATCGCTGCCAGGAGGGCGATGATCGCAACGACGATCATAATTTCAACGAGGGTAAAGCCCCCGCGACGTTTGTTCAGTTTGTTCAACATGTTATTGCTTTCTGTTCTCTATTGTTTGTTTGATTGCGGCCCACGGTTCAATTCGCGGACTGTGCCGGGAGATAAAGCAGCCTCGATGCCAACCGATTCAGGATTTTATAATTTCCATACCGGCGCCACGTTTTACCCGTGCTAAAGCACTCGTCGCATGAATGTTGCTAAACAGGTCGCGATGCCCTTTCGCGCGCGTTTCCAGCGCTTTTCGCTCACCCCCGCGCACTACGTTTTCGCTGCGGTCGTGGCTGTCAGGATTTTTGTCCTCTCCCGCTTGGCCAGCTCCCCATTTCTGCTGCCGTCCCGCGGCGACATGCATTTCTACAATGACTGGGCGATGCGAATCATGGGTGGCGATTGGTCTGAGCCACATGCCTTCTATGGTCTGCCAGGTTACGCCTACCTGCTCGCCGTCATCTACAAGCTAACGACTTACAGCCCCTTCATCCCCGCTTCGCTCCAAGCTCTCCTCGACGGTGGTACTGCGGTTATTCTCTACAAACTCGCCGGTCGCATGTTTGAGAAACCGGTCTCACAATGGATAGGGATCGCGGCTGCCACCGGCTGGGCGCTGTTCGTCCCGGCCCAGGCCTACTCCGCGGTCCTGATGCCGACAGTCTGGCTCGTTTTTGTGTTTTGGCTCTTAGTTTGGGAGGTTTCGACCATCGATAAATACTGGTCGCTCGTTGGGACAGCCATTCTTGGATTGCTCATCGGCTTAATGGCGACTGTCGTGGCGACGATCCTGTTCCTTATCCCACTGGTGGTTGCAGCAATTTTGTGCCGAAGATTCAACGGTTCCCTGAAGCGTCGTCTCGCCATGATTCTGCTGCTATTTCTTGGGATCATCGCAGGCACATCGCCGTGCTGGGTGCACAACTACTTCGTCGCGCGAGACCCCGTCTTTTTGTCAGCCCACAGCGGTATTAATTTCTGGATAGGCAACAATCCAACCGCCAATGGCTACCCGCGCTTTCCACCCGGATTGCGCGCCGGCCAGGCGGCCATGCTACAGGATTCCATCGATGTCGCGGAAACCGCCGCCGGTCACCCGCTCAAACGCGCGGAAGTTTCACGGTATTGGTCCGCCCAGGCGAACGCCTACATCCGCGCGCACTTCGGCGACTGGCTCCGTTTGCTAGCGCACAAGTTGAGGAACTTCTGGAGCGCATTTCAGTACGACGATCTTAGTATCGTGACCATTCTGCGCGAAGAAGGCGTGCTCCTGCCGGGGTTGTATTTTGGCGTTGTGGCCGCTCTTGGTCTGCCGGGCATGTTCATCGCGTGGCGCAAATTACCCGCGTCGCGATGGGTCACAGCCGCCATCGCGCTTCACATGTGTTCACTCATGACGGTGTTTACAACCGAGCGCTACCGTCTCGCGGTAATTCCGGGTCTTTTGCTCTTCGCTGCTTACTTCGTCGTGCTTTGCTGGCGCGCGTTCGCCAGCGTGGAATGGCGAAGTGGCGCCGTTTACCTTGCACTTCTTGCCGCCGCCACCACTTGTGTGGCATGGCCGCAGCGCGACGCCTCGCTCTGGGCGCTCGATGCTTACAATTCCGGTTGGCAAGCGCTCGAAGCGCACAACTTCCCGCTCGCGGAGAAGAAACTCGCGATCGCCCGCGCTTACGTCCCCACCAATCCCGAAACCAATTTCGCGCTCGGCAATCTTCGCCTTGAAGAAGGAAACTCTGATAGCGCAGCGGAATTTTATCGCGCCACCTTGCAATTCGATCCCCAGCACGGCGGCGCGATGAATAACCTCGCCGTCCTTGCCTTAAATCAACACCGCCTCGGCGAGGCGGAGCAATGGCTCGAACGTGCGATTAAGCGGGATCCCAGGAACGCCAAGGCCCACTTCATCCTCGCCAAGACGCTATTCGAAGCTGGGAACAGGGACGGCGCGCGACTGGAGGTTGACCGCGCCATCGCGCTACGTCCGGAGCAGCCGGAGTTCCGCGAATTCCGCAACGCCTTCAAGCAATAACGGCCGCGGCGCCAGGGTATTAAAGCTGCTTTGCTCCATTGCATGGAACTCTCGCGGAGCCGTGCTCGGCAGGCATTCGAGTGGACTGGTGCCGGGATACTTAGTATCGCCGCTCTTATTCTCCATTTCCGCACTCTTCTGCATGCGGGTCCCCTTTGGCGTGACGAAATAAGCAGCCTGAAGCTGGCCACAATGCCTACTCTGCGCTCAGCCTGGGCGACGCTGGTCTTTGATCCAGCTCCGGCCGGCTTCTTCGCGCTGCTGCGCCTTTGGACAAAACTTGGCTTCGGAAACACCGATCTGCAGCTTCGAATTCTGGGATTCCTTATCGGCTGCGCAGGACTTCTGGCGCTCTGGATCTGTGCGCGGAAGACAAATCGCGACGCGCCGCTCTGGCCGCTCGCGCTGTTCGCTCTTAATCCAGTCGCAATCCAGTACGGAGACTCACTTCGAGGATACGGCCTCGGCGTCGCCTTCGTGCTTATCGCCTTTGCCGGCATCTACCGCATCACGACCGAAGGCGGACGTAGCGCGATTCTACTCGCCGCGTTTGGTTCGATCGGCGCGGTCCAGGCGGTTTTTACTAATGCCATACTGGTCTTCGCCCTCGGCGCGGCGGCCATCGCGGTCCTCGCTCGCGCCGGCGCATGGCGGCGCGTTGCCATCGTCGCAGCGGTCGGAGCAGGCACAGCCGTAACGCTGCTGCCCTACCTCCCTGTTTTTCGCCAAACACGCGAATGGTCGATGCTCGTCGCGACATCCCCCGACTATCTCCCGCTCCTTTCCATCTACGCGCACACTCTTGGCGAAATACATTTCATCGGCACCTGGGCCACTGCCATCTGCGCTCTTTTAGTCGTTGTCCTGGGAGTATTCGCCTTCCTCCGTCGACCACCATTTACCGACAAGTCTGAACTGTCCGACCAACTTGTCTTTAGTGGTATTGCCTTGACCGTGGCTTCACTGGGCACACTCGCATTTTTTTGGAACGTTGGCTGGCCGACCAGCGTCTGGTACTACCTGCCACTGGCTGCACTCACCGCGATGTGCATTCACCTCGCGGCCAGCTCACTCAGATTAATGTCCGTTCGAGTTCGAACTCTCTTCCAGGCGGTACCTGTTGCTCTGGCACTTGTACTATACCCATTAACTTTTGCGCGCAGCGCGACTCGCATCACCAATGCCGATCTCATGGCAAATACCGTTGCCCAAACTGCTACCGCCGATGATTTGATTGTCGTTAATCCTTACTTCTACGCCGTGAGCTTTCAACGCTACTACCATGGCAAGACGCCATGGGTTACCATCCCCGCTATCGCCGACTGCACGCTCCATCGCTGGGACTTACTTAAATCCGCTATCGCTACTCCGCGGCCAGAGCGCGCAGCGTTGGACCGTATCGAGCAAACATTGCGCGCGGGACACAAGGTTTTTCTGATCGGAAGCGTTCCGCGAACGCATGGTCTGGCCCCGGAACTACTACCTCCCGCACCATCTTCGCGGTATGGATGGATGCTTGGCGCTTACATCAGTTCGTGGTCACTCGAGACTTCCTACCTGCTCGAGACAAACGTCACCAGCGGAGAAATCCTTTTCTCCGACGACAAAAAGCCCATCAACGAACTAGAGCGACTCCAAACCCTCGTGGTAAGTGGTTGGCGTGGCAATGGCATCGCGCAATCGCCTTAGACATGATTGACGCAGTGCAGAGCGCTCTCCCAGCCGAGAACGCCCCCCGGCAAACCGTCGTCACTTCGCGTGTTCGACTCCTTGTCATCGGCTGCGCGCTCGTCGCGTTCACGTTAAAGCTCATGATCGCGCTCCAGACGATCGGCACCAACGACACCGTGACGTTCTACCGCTTCGCACAGATGCTTAGTGCGCAAGGTCTCGAGTGGACCTATCGCAACGACATCTCGTTCAATCACCCTCCGCTGACTGCCTATTTCCTACGCCTGATTCTTCCGTTGGAAAAAATACCGAGCCTCAGCGCTCTTGGAATCGACTTCCCATTCTTACTTCGGTTTCCCGGAATTCTTGCGGACTTCGTCGTAGTCATTGTTGTCTTACGAATTAGCGAAACGGTCCGCGCTGTTCCACCATGGGCGCTCGCTTTGTTCGCTCTCAGCCCGGTTTCATTGATGATCTCCGGGTTTCACGGGAACACCGATTCCGTCATGGTCATGTTTCTGGCACTCGCGACGCTTATGAGCGTCCGTAATCGCCCGATCTGGTGCGCGGTGTTCATGGCACTTAGCTGCCAGGTAAAGATCGTTCCACTGCTCCTGCTGCCGATCCTATTTTTCTTCTGGTGCGCGCGTGGTGCCGGGTTTCGCTTCTCGATCGCGTTCACCCTGGTTTGCGCGATCGGATGGATTCAACCTCTTATTCACTTTCCGTTGTTGCTGCTAAAAAACGTTTTGTCCTACGGAAGCTTTTGGGGGATCTGGGGGCTCACCTATTGGCTGCGAATGACCGGGCTTCCTATGTTCGGCGCCGTCACTTACTACCATTTTCCGCCGGCCGAAGCTGCTATCGTTTTCGCCCTGAAGCTGGTCCTGATCGCCTGCGTGCTAACGCTGGCTTGGCGGAGACGAGAAGTAAGCCCGGTGAGATTAATCGATTCGCTGGCCTACGCGTGGCTCATCTTTTTCGCCATTGCGCCGGGGATCTGCGCGCAATACATGGTCTGGCTCGCGCCCTTTGTGCTTTTGCTTTCACCCACGTTTTACGCGTGGATCACCGCCACGAGCGCACTGTTCCTATTCTATTTTTATAATACGACCGCTGGTGGACTTCCGTGGCACCTCGCTATTTCTACCGCGCAATTGAATACCGTTTGGACTCCGTGGACAGCGTGGCCGTGGGCTGCAATCCTCGTTGCTCTCGTCGTGCTTTGGCGGAAGGCGCGGCGCGAAGATCCTACTTTGCGTCTCGTCAGCGCCAAACTAGTCCGTTAAACACGCGGCGTGGATATCCCGCATCTAAAGAGCCCAAATCGTCTCGCGCTTATCGGCCTGGCCCTGGCCTTGGCGTTTGGAACGTTTCTCCGCCTCCCGCCCGACACTTTTTCGACTAGCGGATCGCTGCCTGCCATCGCAGCGCTCCATCCTCAACCCGGATTCAAACAAGTAGGTTTCGATGAAGGCTTATACCGAAGCTATGTCGATAGCCTTATCGCCGGTGGAATAGGTTCGTATCCAGACATCGTGGATCAATATCGCGAAGTTCAGAAAAAGCTCCCGGGATCAATTCTTCCGCCGATGCGATTCCTATATATTGGAACCGCCTACGCCTGGCATCAGATCTTTGGCTGCGACGCCTTGACGGCGTTAAAGCAAGTCGCCGCTTCCTTCAGCATTCTGACCCTGTTCCTGTCAGCGTTTTTCGTTTGGAGAATGAAGGGGCCTGCGTGGTCTGCGGCGGTCACGGCCATGCTGGCGGTCGCGCCGACCCAGCTTCATATGTCGCAGCACGCGCTGGTCGACGGTTTCTTCACCTTCTGGGCGACCCTGGTGCTTTGGTTATTCTGGGAGAATCTGCGCACGATTCGCGATTGGCGCTGGCTGGCGGGCTACGCACTCGCGCTGATGTCTCTGGTGCTAACAAAGGAGAACTCCTTCTTCGTCTGGCTTGGGATCGTCGTGTTACTGGTGGCGAATCGATGGCTTTTATTCGGAACAACAACCCGGGAGCTGGTCGCGGCGACGCTGCTGGGACCGATTCTTGGGGTAGTCGTTCTCGTCTTTCTGGCGGGTGGTGTTTCGCCCATGCTGGAGACTTACCAGCTTTCCGTTAGTAAAAATTATCAGCTTACCTACGCGATCCTGACCGGGGACGGTCCGTGGCATCGTTACATCGCTGACATACTGCTCGTTAGCCCGATTATTGCCCTGCTCGTTATCGCGAGAGTATTTCAGATCAGGTTCTCAGAAAAACCTGAGCTCTTCTTCGCGGTCTTTATTGTTTCGACCTATCTCGTGATGTGTAACCTGAAATACGGAATGAATCTGCGTTACGCAAATATGTGGGATCTGCCACTTCGCGTCCTCGCGTTCAGCATGGTGCTGGCGCTCACCAGCCGACTCGGCCGCTATACTTTGATCGCAACAGTCGGGGCTATTGCGGTCATTTGCGCGGCCGAGCTGAGACAATACATCCTAATGTTCGTCCAGTTTCCGATGTATGAGCTGGTCAGCGAGGGCCTGCTGCGAGCCCTGCACATCTTGAAAACCAAATAGCCCTACGCTACCCGGGTAAGAATCTCGGAACGGAGTTCCGCACTACCCTCAATGGTTTCTCGCAGTAAGTATCGCGCGTCGGGCAGGGCGCGAGCACGAATGCAGAACTGATAGGAAAATAGCGTCCGCGAGATTCGAATAGCGACCTGGTTCAGTTTCAGAAGCGCCCTACTCAGGCCACCATGACCAAGCGCTAGCGGATACGGCGCCGGTATTCCCTTCGCTTCAATGATTTCGTATCCGGCCTGTTCTATTAACGAGCGGAGACTACGCAGTGTAAATAGACGGCGATGGCCAAGGCCCAGGATACCTTTGCGGCTGTAATTAAATTGGCCGAGCAATAACATGATGCGCGTGACGATAAATCCGATGTTTGCGGCGCTGATAATCACCTCAGGCTGACTTCCCGCTGCCTTTTGCCGTAGATCGTCCATGAAATGCTCGGGATCATGCAGGTGTTCGACGAGATCCATGATTAGGATTTGATCAAACTGCGCGACCTTTGCCGGTAGGTGGGGAGCGACAATACGCATGCCATAGGAATGATCTGTGGTGTCAGCCGTAGAGTAGTCAATCGCAGTGACCTCACATCCGCGACGGAGCAGCTCGTCAGCTACGTTGGCGTGACCGATCCCGAGTTGTAGAACTTTTTTGCCCGGCGCGCATTTTTCCACGGCGAAAGATTGCGACGACGGAAAGGCGAGCTTGTCACTATGTGTTTCCATCTCTGGACTCACATCGAATTTGCGATCGTAAAAAAGATGGATGCGACACAGCCGCGCTTTAATCGTCGAACGGAAGACGTCGAACGCGTACTTCATCCCGTTCACGTGGCAAACCTCGTTTCCGTAATAAGTGGGGATCGGAAGCTCTACGATGCGTAACCCACGTAGCACGAATTGAATGATGATTTCGGTATCGAAATGGAAATCGCGCGTATTTTTTTCGAACGGGACCTGAGCCAGGGCTGCCGTTGCGTAAAGCCGATAGCCGGTGTGGAATTCCGCGAGCGAAGTCCCGAGAACTGCGTTCTGAAATTTCGTGAGCACCTGATTCCCGAGCCACTTATACAAAGGCATTCCACCTGTGCGCGCGGCGCGCTTATCCATCATGCGCGAGCCGAAGACTGCAGCTGCGTCATCAGTCAAAAATGGGCCGAGAAGGTCCGGTAGTTTTTCGGGCGCGTATTGGCCGTCGCCGTGCACCATCGCGACGACATCAAAGCCGTGATCGATCGCGTAGCGATACCCAAGTTTCTGATTTCCGCCGTAACCCTGATTGCGGGCCGTCTTGAGGACCGTGATCCTCAGGCCTGCATTCGCTTGTGAATACCGGATGCCGTTCGCGAAAGTTTCGTCCCGCGAAGAATCGTCAATGATCAAAACCTCCACATCGCGCTGATGCAGCGATGTCGGAATTCGGGCGAGAACTTTCTCGATCGTTGCTTCAGCGTTGTAGGCGACGACAAAGATCAGCACGCGTTTCCCATGCAGATCCATCGGCACGTTGAGTTCCAGCTCATCGAGGCGCATTCGCCATCTCCGTAGCTAGAAATGCGCCAGATTACCCCGGCTTCGCCTAAGCTCCGTTGCGATTATGCGGCGGCTCTTTAGCGAGCGCCGCCTTGGCAGCACCTAGCAGATGCTTGTCGTCGTTATCGCCGATCTCCGCCAGGTTGCGGCGGATATTGCGGATTGAACGGCGAAGGAAAAGCTCGGCGGCGCGATGGTCTGCCGTCGGAGCGGAGCCGTTGCGCGAGCCGGCCTGAAGTTCCGAGTCCCAGCGGCTTAACACCGCCGTGGAGGCAAACATCTCCATCGCGCAATTTGCAATCCGCTCTTGGATAAGCTGCATGTCGAGAATCGGTTCACGATAAACAACGAGCGCACGATTCACCGCGACGTTGAAGCGCCAGATCAATCGTCCGAGTTGATTCGCATAAGGACGAACATGGTCGCTCTTTACCGGCACCGACGGGACGCGCACTGCGGAATTGAACCGGCTGACTCCGGCCGTCCACGCCCGACCAATCCCCTGGCGGCTTGGCTTCAGCATCGTGTCGTACATCTCCTTGAATTCCATGCCCGGGCCGCGCATTCCGACGAGCGCGATAAAGGAAGTCAGCACTTCGTTCGAGCCTTCGCCGATTTGATTGATCCGTGCATCACGCAGCATGCGTTCGAGCGGCTTGTCGCAGAAATAAGCCGAACCGCCGTTGATTTGGAACGCATCGTTCACTGCATCCCAGAGACGCTCGGTCGTGAAGACCTTCAGCATCGCCGTCTCCATCATGTAATCTTCGAAACCGCGATCGATCAGATTCGCGGTGATCATCGTCATCGCTTCCATCGCGTAAACGTCGGCTGCCATGCGCCCGATCTTTTTCTTTACCAGATCGAGGTCGCCCAGAGTTTTCTTGAATTGCCGGCGCGTGTTTGCGTGATCCACCGCCAGCTTCAGGCAGGTCTTCGCTGCACCCGTGCAGCAAGCGCCGAAAGTCGTCCGTCCAAAGTCGAGCACGGTCAGCGCGACGCGTAATCCTTTTCCGAGCGGCCCGAGGATGTTTTCCTTCGGCACGCGCACGTTGCGCATCGCGAATTGGCCCGTCGCCGTCCCGCGAATACCTACCTTTTCCATCCGCGGATTAATCATCTCGAATCCCGGCATATCCGGCGTGACGAGGAAGGCGGTAATGGCATCCTTGCCGGGCTTTCCCGGTACCGGCGTCCGTGCCATCACCGTCAATACCTGCGCAATCGCAGCGTTGGAAATGTAACGCTTTTCGCCATTCAAAATATAAGCGCTACCATCTTCAGTCGGCGTTGCTGTCATCTGCACATTGGCCGCATCGGAGCCCGCTTGTTCTTCCGTGAGCGCGAAGGCCGCCAGTTGTTCGCCCGAGACTAGGGCGGGGAGCCAGCGCACCTGCTGTTCGCGCGTGCCAAATAAAAGCAGGGCTCGGATGCCGATCGAATGATGTGCATTGGTGAAGACGGAAACGGAAGCATCGCGACTCCCGATCTCCTCGAGGATTTTGCAATACGCCATCTGCGAGAAACCGCGCCCGCCAAATTCCTTCGGCGCGGTCATTCCGAGAACGCCCGTTTGCGCGAGCCCGTCGATGACGTTGCGCGGGATATCGGCGTTGCGATCGATCCAATCCGAATCCATCTCCCGATCGAGCATGGTGCGCACTTCCGCGAGGGCAGCGTCGAGATCGGTCTGCTGCGAAGCGGGAAGTTTCGGATAAGGCATCGCCCAGTCCGAAACGAAGCGGCCGAGGAAAAGCCCTTTGGCGAAGCCAAGCTCTTCCCTGGCGCCAGTGAATAGCAGCTCTTCCGCTTGCTGCATTTCCTCCTCCCGCTGAATTTCCGCGTCCGATTTAGCCATACAATTTAAAAGCAAAATCCGCCTTCCACCGGCGGGTGCGATACTGTAGGCGGGGGCGTCCTCATGTCCACTCGGCGGCGTTATCCGCGCATTGCGCAATTGGATCAGAATGCACGAAGTTGCTTGCGGAAGACGCCGCCGGATGATTCACACCACGCCATTTCTCGACCGCTTCGCCGGCCCGTTTTTTGCCGCCGTTTTTGTGATCCTGTTTTTGATCCAGTGGAAATTCCCGCTCCGGCGACAGCACTTTTCCAATGTTCGACGGTTTATCCGCAATGCGCTTTTCTCGGCCCCCGGTTTTCTTCTCGCTCGCGTTTCGCTGGTGCCGCTTCCCCTCCTCACGGCGGCATGGGCGACGCGTCATCACTTTGGCTTGCTGCATTGGATCGAGCTGCCCTCGTGGCTTGCCATCGTGCTCGGCGTCCTGGTCATGGATTACGCTTACTACTGGTGGCACGTCGGCCTTCATCTCGTGCCTCTCCTGTGGCGATTTCATACGGTGCATCACTCCGATCTCGATATGGATGTGAGCACCGCATTACGCTTCCATCTTGGCGAAGTCGTATTTTCGGTCCCGTTTCGGATGGGGATCGTCGCCGCGTTCGGCATCAACGTCTGGGCCCTGGTCGTCTTCGAACTTGTTTTCGAAACCGTCACCTTTTTCGAGCATTCAAACTGGCGACTTCGGATCGGCCTCGAGAGATTCCTGAACCGCCTGCTGGTCACGCCGCGCATGCACGGCATTCATCATTCCATCGTGCAACGTGAGACGAACTCGAACTGGGGCACGATCTTCTGCTGGTGGGATCTGCTTCATCGAACGTTACGGCGCGACATTCCGCAGGATGCGATCACCATCGGCGTCGCCGCTTATCGCGATGAAAATGAGCTCACTTGCGGGCAACTTTTTCTACTGCCATTTCGCGCGCAACGTCCGTGGCAATTGCCCGATGGCCACGTCCCGGAGCGACCGGTGAAGTCGACCGCTAAACTGGAGCCTTAGCATGCGCACAAACCTGATTTGTTTGATCCTCGCCACCATTCTCGTCCTGGCGACGGCGATCGTCGCGCGTGCCCAAGGCATCGAATGGACAATCGTGAACTGGAAAGTGCGGCATGACTTTCCCGGCGTTCGACGCATCACGCCCGCCCAGGTGGCCGATTGGTTGCAGGACATTAATCGCCCACCGCCCGTGCTGCTGGACGTACGCACCAAACCGGAATTTGAGGTGAGTCACATCCGCGGTGCGCAACAGGTCGATCCGGGCGCAAATGCGGATGTAATCAAAACACCGCGCGACAAGCCAATCGTGACTTATTGCTCGGTCGGCTACCGCTCCGGTGGTTTCGCCAAAAAGCTGCAGGAGGCCGGGTTCAAAGATGTGCAGAACATGTCCGGCTCGATCTTCCAATGGGCCAACGAAGGTCATCCCGTGGAGCGAGACGGCCACCGCACCGAAAAGGTGCATCCCTACAACGCGAAGTGGGCAAAACTCTTGCAGCCCGAACTGCGCGCCGAAGTTCCCGCCGCAGGCGCGGGGATGTAATTCTGGTTCGTCGTCGGTCGCTAACTGCAACCCTGGCTCGTCCCGCATTCGGTGCAGACGCCGCAGGCGCCGGCGCGAATCACCTTCTCGCTTCCGCAATGCGAGCAGGTCGTGTCCATGAACATGCCGCCGAGCGCTTCTTTCACCCGCTCGGCGTGTGTTTTGCCGACGCCATTTCCGTTCGTCTGCGGGTTGCCGTCGTGCGGGGCGTGATTCGTAATCACATCGAGCACTTCCTTTTCAGCAGTGCGCGACAAATCCGAGACCGGGCGATTGACCGCTTTCTTCTCCATCTCGGGAATTTCCCGCATAGGCAGTTCGCTTTGCCCGCGATTCGGCGAGGTCGCTTCCTTGTAGCCTTTGATGAACTGGCAGCCGAGCCATCGGAAAACGTAATCGGTGATGCTGGTCGCGTTGCGGATATCGGGATTCTTTGTAAATCCACTCGGCTCGAAACGCTGATAAGCGAACTTCTTCACCAGACTCTCGAGCGGCACACAGTACTGGAGCGCGATCGAGGTGAGCGTGCCGACGGTATCCATCAAGCCACCGATGGTGCTTCCTTCCTTCGCCATCGTGATGAAGAGCTCACCCGGTTGGCCGTCTTCGTACAATCCGACCGTGATGTAACCTTCGTGCCCGGCGATC
>JBBQHM010000055.1:0-13822 GCA_038323965.1 Chthoniobacterales bacterium
TCTTTATCCTTATACGTTCAACGCCGCTGATTTTGAGCCTATTACCGGCACCGTCCATCAACCGCCTCCCATCCATCAGACGTTTGAAATTCGCGGTTACGTCGTATGCACCTTTGCGCCGCGGTTGCTCGATTATCATCCGGAAGCGGTCAAGATTCCGTGGGTGCACGATAACGTTGAAGCTGACGAAGTGCTTTTCTACGTGCGTGGAAATTTCGGCTCACGGAAGGGGATTGAGCCTGGTTCGATCACACTGCATCCGCGCGGTATTCCGCATGGTCCACACCCGGGCACCATCATGGCCAGTAAGGATGCCACCCGCACGGAGGAGTTAGCGGTCATGTTTGATACGGCGAACACGCTTGAGCTTACCCAGGAATCGGTCGACCTGGATGATCCGAAGTATCCGCTGAGCTGGCTGGATTAATCCTCGTGCAAGAGACTGATCTTCAGGCCGCGGAGCGCCGCATCGGGGCGCTCAAGCGCTGCGATGGGGCCAGGCTCCCGACGATGGAGAATTCTTACCGCGAGTTGCTCGAAGCGATCGGCGAAGATACCCACCGCGAAGGCCTGCTGAAGACTCCTTCTCGCGCGGCGCGCGCTTTTGAGTTTCTAACCAATGGCTACCGGCAAAGTCTCGAGGAAGTAGTCAATGACGCAATCTTCACTTCTGATGCGAGCGAGATTGTCCTGGTCAAAGACATCGAACTCTACTCGATGTGCGAACATCATCTTCTTCCTTTCATCGGCAAGGCGCACGTAGCTTATATCCCGAATGGCAAGGTCATCGGACTTTCTAAAGTTGCGCGAATTGTCGACGTGTTCGCGCGCCGGCTGCAAATCCAGGAAAATCTGACCATGCAAATCGCCGATGCGTTGATGAAAACCCTCCATCCCAGCGGTGTCGGGGTGGTGATCGAGGCGAAACATCTTTGTATGATGATGCGCGGCGTCGAGAAGCAGAATTCTGCCATGAAAACGTCGTGTTTGCTCGGTTCCTTCAAGGAGGACGCACGGACTCGTTCTGAATTCCTGGCGCTGTTAGCTTAAGAGCTCTGCATGTTCCTGACGGTTAGTAAGCGCCTCGAGTTTTCGGCGTCGCGACGGCTCGCAATTCAGGATTGGAGCGACGCTCGAAATCGAGCGGCTTTTGGTGACGAGGCGTCGGCGAAGTATGGGACGGGTAGGAACTACGTAGCGTGGTTTGTATTTACCGGAGACGTCGATAAGTCAACTGGCATGCTGATGAACATCAGCGAAATCAAACGGCGGGCGGGCGAAGTGATTAATGATCGATACGATCATCGATTCCTGAATGAAGATAACGCAAGCTTCGCAGAAACAGTCCCCACACCGGAAAACGTCGCGCGACAATTGGCAGCGGACGTGGCGCCGTTATTTCGCGATACGGGCGCACAACTGACGGCCGTTCACCTTATTGAGTCGCCCGCGCGGAGCGCGACTGCCTTCAGCAGCGGTAAAACCGAAGCTCACTTCGACTTTAACTTTTCCGCGGCGCGTCGTACCTCATCGCCTGATCTTACCGACGCAGAGAATCGTGAACTATTCGGTGTTGCCGCTTCCGCTCATGTCCATGGCCATCATTATCGGGCCCGACTCACGGTGTCAGGAGTAGAAAATGTAAACTACGAGGCGATGCGCGCATTAGCTGATCAATTACGCGGTGAACTGGATCACCGTAATCTAAATGAAGAGATTCCCGGACTTCGCGATCAGCCGACTACTACCGAGGTTCTCGCCCGATATCTCTTTGGATGTGGAGAAGGGAAAGCGGCACTTGATCGCGTGCGACTGCATGAGCGGGATGACTTCTTCGCAGAGTACCGACGGGCGGGCGATTACTCGTTAGGCATGCAGTATTCCTTCAGTGCCGCGCACCGGCTGCAAAGTTACGAATCGTCGGAAGCAGAGAACACAGCGATGTATGGGAAGTGCAACAATCCCAGGGGGCACGGCCATCTTTATATCGCCGAAGCGACGATTGGTGGGACGCTTGATCAGCGAAGCGGGACCTTATTTAGCTTCACGAAGTTCCAGGATGCATTGCGAAACGCGATCAGTCCCTGGGAGAATCGCCACCTCGATCTGGAAACGGAGGAATTTAATCGAGTTCCTTCGACAGGGGAGAACATCGTCCAGATGCTATGGCCGAAAGTCGACTCAGGCGTTGACGGTCGTCTGGAACGATTGCGTTTATGGGAAACAGCTAACAACCGGTTTACCCTGCGTCCCGACTGGTGAAGCGCTACCTGATAACGGGTGCAAGCCGTGGAATTGGACGCGCGATCTCTGCCCGACTGGCCGGCCCTAATGTCACGCTGCTATTACATGGTCGAGACGTAGCGGCGCTCGATGATACATGTCGATCGGTCAAGTCGACGGGCGTGCACGTTGAAAAATTAATTTATGATCTGGCAACGACCGCTGGAGTCGAAGCTTTAATCAGCGCCATTGGGCCGGAACCGCTCGACCTGCTGGTGAACAACGCCGGCATAGCGATAGTCAAGCCGTTCGGCGAAGTGACGCGCGTCGAATTGGAACAGACGCTGGCGGTCAACGTGACCGCGCCCATCTTACTAACTCAGCATTTTGCTCCTCGCATGTCGCCTGGGTCCAGCATCGTGAACATACTCTCTATCGCTGCCAGAACGGCGTTTCCGAACTGGAGCATTTATAGCGCGAGTAAGTTTGCGCTCGATGGCTTCTCCAGTGCTGTCCGTGAAGAATTGCGCACACATGGCGTTCGGGTTGTAAACATTTACCCGGCTGCAACCGACACTGAGATATGGAATGCAGTTGAGGGTGAGTGGCCAAGGAACCAAATGATGCCGTCTAGCTCCGTGGCGGATGCGGTTGCGTTTGCCATTTCCCAGCCGCAATCGATTGCCGTAGAGAATATCACCCTGTCAAACACTTCCGGCAGTCTTTAGATACACATATGCGCAAGATGAACCTGGATGAGATTCCAGAACAGGAGCGGAAATCTCCGCACGGCAAATTTCACAAATTCGTGAAGGACATTTCCGTCGCGCTTGGCCGTGACAAAGAATCGCTTGATCTGGCTGAACGCCATCCGTTCGATCTCGCTATGGTGCGTTTACCGGCGGGGAAATCCTACTGCCCGTATCATCGGCACTCCTCCGAGTCCGAACTCTACGTCGTAATCTCGGGCCGCGGTACGGTCCGCGATGCGAACGGCACCACAACCGTAGGTTCCGGCGATGCTTTCTTCTTCGCACCGGGCGAAGCGCATCAACTCACTAACGCGGGCGACGAAGATTTCGTTTACTACGTTGTCGCCGATAATCCGCGCGGCGATTCCTGCTACTATCCCGATAGCGGGAAGTGGGCCTTCCCGAAAGAAGGGAGCGGCGACGTGATCGTCAAAGGCGTCGAGACCGACTACTACGACGGCGAAGAATAGCGAGCGGGCTCAGACTTGCCTTAATTTTCGGTCGACTTAACGCCGCCTCGAACTCGCGTCGCGACAACTCGGAGGGACGTGCTTCTGCAAGTCCTGGACGAGCGGGAGCTCGTCCCTCCGGTCAGGAAGGCACGCCGGCGCGGTCATGGATCGCGCGGTATTCCGGAAGCTTGTGATACTCGACGAGGCGAAAACCCCAGCCGACTAGCGTCGACTTATCAGCGTCCGAAGATGCGATCCTCTTCAAAAAACTCGCGATGCGTTCTTTCAGTTGCGGCTGCTCATCGGCGTCATCGAGCAGTTCGAAGATCTCCAGCGAAAGCAGCCAATCGTCCGCATGCTGTGCTTGCTGCGTCTCCCATATTTCGCCAAGGCGTTCGTAGCCGACTTTTCGCTCACGAATATCGCGAACCTGCTGATATAAATTCTCCAGCTTCCTGCGCCTTTCGTCGGAGGGAGCCTTGATGGTTCGTTCTTTCGGGAAGAGCGCAACATCCAGGAACGCTTCCTTGTCCGCCGCCCCGTTAAAGACGGAGGTGATCAGTGGGCCCACCGCCATGTCGTATTCGCCCCAGGATGGCTCGAATAAAACCCGATCGCCGAAGGTGACGGTGCAATCCGAAAAGGTAACGAGAATTAGCTTTTCTTTATTCCGAAGAAGTTTCTCGACGCGACCTGAAACGATCACGCCGCTCTCAAATTCGATCTTCGCCTTCTTTCCATCGGCAACTCCGATGCTTTGGAGTTGATCATCCGAAAGAGTTTCGGGAGAAGCCGTGGCATGGCGCCATTTCCCGACCGGCGCGCCGAATCCTTCAGCGTGACGCTCTTTCCCATGGCCATCGAGTTGCTCATAGTCGCAAGCAAGGGCGGAAGGTCCGGTGGTGCGAACGTAAATGGGCTTTGATTGGTCAGCGATCACCTCGCTAAATACGCCGCTTACCTGCAGCCCCGAGGAGAACTCACAAGTGGTGTTGTTCTGACACTCGATCGCTTTGTTAACTCCTTCCAAGCCGCCCACCTTGTAGGCCATTTTGCTGGCAAATTCTTCCAGGACTTCGCGCAGATGTGGGAAATCGCGCCCTACAAATAATTGCGGCTGCTTTGTCGTGATATCGAATGCGGTATCCGCAGCTTCGATCGAATAGGCGATCTTCTTGACGTTAGACTCGAGGCACGAGACGGACTCGCCAATCGAAGAAAGCAGGCCGGCCCCGTAAATTTTTGGATTCTCGAGATTCCCGATCAGTCCGTATTCCACCGTCCACCAATGCAGCCGTGATAGCAGCGCCATCTCCGAGGGCGTGCCGAGTTCTGTCTGCCGCTGCTCTACTTCGCGGGTCGCGGCCGCGACTTCTTGCGCGTCCGAGTTTGGAAGCTCCTTTAGAATCGAGAGGTGTCGGATCGCTTCGTAAAGTTCGAAGTCTTTCAGCGATTGCATGGCTTTCGCGCCGACTTCTCCAAATCGTTGCAGATACTCGGAGTATTCGCGGTCCACGATGATCGGCGCATGGCCGGCGGCTTCGTGGACGATATCGGGCGCGGGCGTGTATTCGATGTGATGGATTTGCCGCATGTCGCAGGCGATCACCAACACTTTGTAGGCCTGAAATTCCATGAACGCCGCGGGAGGAATGAAACCATCGACAGCCACCGCGCCCCAGCCAATGCGACCCAGGATATCATTCATTTCCTCGATGCGCGGGATGCGTTCGGTTGAGATGCCTGTATTCAGCAGGCCGTCGAAGTAAACCTTGTGCGCGTATTCCTTCAGGAAGAAAATATTCTGCCGCATGATAAATCGCCACACCGCGTGGTCGACCGGGGTGTATTCGTCGTAGCGTTGATCGACGGCGAACTGGAGCAAATGTTTCGGCAGCGATTTCACTGCCGCGTTCGTTAAACTGAACGGTTGAATACTCATGATGCGGGGGGCCCGAGATTGCAGTTTACGACTCACAAACATTTCCAGCAAGAGCCATGCTGCACCGTGAAGGACCGATGAAAAGAAACGTCGGGCCGATCACGTGGCTGAGCGTGACGTCACTCGATGCGCCGCTGGTGGCAATCGTCTGGCAGCAGATGTTCGCGAGTGCGGCGCACGTCACGCTCGCCCTCGCCGCGCGGAGCGCATTGTTCGCGACGGCCTGGCTAATCTATCTCGCGGATCGGCTGGCCGATTCTTTCACGATTCCAGTGGGCGCTGCGATGTCGGCGCGGCAGCGTTTTGCCGTCACTCATCGGATCGGACTAATCGTCGCGATGATTTGTTGCGCGTTGGTTCTGGCCGTAAGCGCATTCAGTCTCGAGCGCCGCACGCTCGCGGTCGGCGCGTTGCTTGGTGTGGTGGCGGTAATTTACCTGGCAATCAATCAATTCGCCGCGCGCGTGTGGAGGGTTTTGCCAGTGAAGGAAATCGTGATCGGGTGCTTGTTCGCCGCCGGGACGTGCGCTGCCGTGCGGAACCTCGACCTCATTCAAGCCGCCGCATTCGCGATCCTCTGCTCGCTCAATTGCATTTGCATCGCGGTCTGGGAACGCGAGTTGGATCAACAACAGCGCCGCGATTCGATCGCGACGACTTTCCCAAGGTTTATCCGAATCCCATTCTATGGCTGTCCCGCGCTCGCGGTTGCCGCGGCACTTCTAGGTGCTGGTCGGGCGTCGATGATTTACATCGCAGTCTCCGCCGCATTGCTTGCCCTCTTAAATGTGAAAGGCGAAAGACTGAGCGGCGATGTGCGGACCGCGCTCGCGGACATCGTGCTCCTGAGTCCGTTATCCGCACTTTTTGTCACATGAGCTTCGACAGTCTCGCGCCGTTATATCGCGCGCTCGAAAGTGTCGTTTTCGGAAACGCGCTGCAACGTGCGCGGACTGCATTCATCAGTGAGCTGGGCGATTGTCGCCGCGCGTTACTGGTAGGTGAGGGGAACGGGCGCTTTTTATCCGAACTGGTCGCAATCAATCGGGATGTCCGCGTCACGTGCGTCGAGCAAAGCGCGGCGATGATTCAACTGGCCCGACAACGGATATACGATCAGCAACAGATCGCGCGCATCGATTTCATCGAAGCGGACATTCACGGCTTGGAGCTTTCTCCTGAGTTCGACCTGATCGTTACGAATTTCTTTCTCGATTGTTTCGACGAAACGGAATTGCCGCTGGTCATCGAGAGGCTGGGGAAATGCGCCGCGACTGACGCGAAGTGGTTGATCACCGAGTTCGCGATCCCTCGCCGCGGTTTTGTGGGCATCTGGAGTCGGGCGCTCGTATCGACGATGTATTTGTTCTTCCGGGCAGTGACGCGCATCAGCGCTTCGAGTTTGCCCGAATACAAATCGGTGCTTGAGCTGCATGGATTTCGGATTGCGGATGCTCGCTCATTCGTTTTCGGCGTCGTCCGCGCTGAGCTATTTGAGCACCGCGAGAACGTCACGCACGCATAGCCTGTCATCCTGAGCGAAGCGAAGGACCCCTCGCCCGGTCTTACGGCACGCAGACAGGTTGCGTTATGACCAAGCGGGAGGTCCTTCTCCGTCCTGCGGCGGCTCAGGATGACCGAAGTGGAGACGGCTGTTAATCCGCCATCTTCTTCGCCTGGCGCGCTCGCTTTACCCGTCGCACGACCCATACTGCCAAGCCCAGCGCGAGCAGCCACGGGACGAAAAACGCGAGCGCTACGCCAATCATGCGCACGCTCCACATTAATGCCGCCGCGCCCTGGCCGATCGTGCGTCGAATGGTTGCAATTAGCCCTGTTTCCTCCGAGACGAGATTGCCCTGGCTGTGAACCTGAATCGAAACGTCCGCCGGGGCCGTCGCTTCATCGATCGCGGCATCCGGCCGATCATCGCGATGCACGCTGATGTTCTCCAGTTTGCCCAGCGAGCCGAGAGATTGCATCAGCGCGTTGTAATTTTGCATCGGCACGCGCAACGAAACATTCGCGTATTCGCGGCCATTCGGATCGCGCGAGAAGGACGAGCTGCGGATGCGCCCGCTCTGTTTTTCCGCGAGCTCGCGCAACTGTTTCGTCCGCTCGTTCACATCGCCGGTGCGAATACTGAGCGTGGTTTGCTGGCGCGCCTGCTCCTGTTCGTCGCGCGAGATCGAGATGTTCAGCTCCACCTTGTCTCGCCTGGTTGTGGCCTCTTCCGACATGTCGCTGCCGCCCTGCGCGACGCGCTGCGTGGTTACTTGAAAATTCTCGACCCGGCCTAACGACTTCGTTTTGGCGATGACGCCGTCGCTTTCTCCCGGCGCTATCAACATGCTGACCCTCGCCGAGACGCGGCCGCTGTTGTCGCGATCGAGCTGCGCGTTCGTGATCTGCACTTTGGGCGACGCCAGCGCCTTGATCTCGTTGTAAACGCGCTCGACCTCCGGCGCGAAAAGCGCGAGCTGCGCTTTTTCTTTCAGCAAATACTTCGCGGCGGCATCGAGGTCCTTCTCCGCCAGCTGGATCGTCACCGTGGCAAACTGCACCTGCGCATCCATGAACTTGAGCTCGCCCTGCATTTTTTCGATCTCCTCGCGCACGCGCCCAAGCTCTTTCTCGACGGCAAGCAGATCGTTGATGTCGTCGCTCTTCTTCTTCAGAATTTCGAGGAGCCTTTGCTCCATCGCGCGTTGATTTTTTAGCCGAGAATCCGTATCGAAATACGCCTTCGTCACGTCTTCCGTGCCGAGCGTCTGGTTCTTCAACTCGCCCAGACCGCGCAGCTTCCCGAGAAACGCATCGAGGTTTTCCGGCAATACTTTCGCCACGATCTCGCCTTTGAGTTTCCCATTCTCCTGCTTCTCGGAACTCGTGGTCGCGATGTATCCGCGGCCTTCCGTCGCAATCCCGGTGATCTTTTGAACCGCTTCGTCGAAACTGCGAACCTCGAGCTCGACCGACGCATTGCGAATGAGCTTACGGTTGTCGGGAATTAGTACGGCACCGGACGCCGGCGCCTGCATCGCTGCAACTTGCGGCTCGCGAACATCATTTAGTGCTGCCACCGTCGGCGGATTTGGCCCCACTTCTTCAGCGGTCAGAGTTGTTGATCCGCTCACGACTTCGCGCTCAGCCGGAGCAACCGCGTCTTCCGCGAAACTTGGGGGCGGCGCAGGCGCTGCGACACCACCCCCCACTTTGGCCTTGGCGGTAGACCGCGACGAGAGGGCGTCAGCTTTTCGCAGGGCAAACGTCTGAGCATCTCGGCTAGACGATTTTCGATCCGCTTCATTTTCACCGAAAATTCCGCGAGGACGTGGGCCGGCACTCACAGCCATCTCAATGAGATTGCTGCTCCGATTCTCGCCCGTTATCACTCGCCCGGTCTGCACCAAGGCGAGAAGCACCGCCGCGACGGCGGCGATTTGCGCGGCGCGGGAGCGAACCGCGAGAACAATGAGCCGCATCAAGCCGGGGCCTTCATCCGGCACGCGATTGCGAAAGGCGCCGAGCATTCGTTGCTCGAATTTCATGTCAGGCTTATCGGCTTCGAAGCTATCGGTGATAATTGCATTCATGGCTTGATGTTCCTTGTGCAGTTGACGGCAATCGGCGCATTCGACGAGATGCGCGTGCAGCGTTTGCCGCTCGGATTCGCTGACCTGGTCGTGCAAATCAGCGGCGAGCAGGTCGTCGATTTGTTCGTGAATCGTCATGAGTTGATGGCGGCGAGCGCCGGCTTCAGTTGTTTGCGCATCGCGCCGAGCGCTCGGCCGAGAATTCCGCGTAACGCGCCGTTCGTTAGACCGAGGGTTTGCTCGATCGTCGCGTAATCCATGTCCTCGAGGTATCGCAGGGCAACTGCGCTGCGGTGAAGCTCCGGCAGCGTTGCGAGCGCGGCGTGGACTTGAGCGTGCCGGTCGGTGTCGTCGGGAGTTTGGCTCGACGTTTGTAGGGCGACCGCATCGGTTGCCGCGGCAGGCGACGCGCCTGCCCTACAATGTTCGCCGAGCGGGACATTCCGTCGGCGCCGTAAAACATCGTGCGCGCGGTGGCGCGCGATCGTGGCGAGCCACGCCGGAAATTTTTGCGGATCGCGCACGCGCCAGCGCGATTTCCACGCTTTGACGAATGCGTCCTGCACCGCGTCTTCGGCTTCTTCGCGGCTTTGCAGAATGCCGTAGGCAATGGCGAACAGTGGCCGGCTCATGGTGTGAATCATCGTTTCAAAAGCATCGCGATCGCCGCGGATGGCGGCTCGATACAGTTCGTGTTCGGCTGATTCCATTGGTGCGATCACCAGCCTAGACGGGTGAGCACGCGATTCCGCGCGAAAAATCTTTCCTCGGAGTAAACAAGCGGAATCTCGATGCGCAGGCCGGGATGGGGTCGGCGCAGTTTATTTGGCGACGGGGTCCCTCGACTTCGCTCGGGATGACCGACGGAAGATCTAGTAGATCGAAACGACGTTCCCGACGCTCACCAGATCTTTGATTCGCGCGGCGTCCCAGTTCGCTGTCCGGATGCAACCGTGGCTGGCAGCGCGTCCGATCGTCTCCGGATTATTCGTGCCATGCACGCCGACGTGCGGCTTGTTCAAGCCCATCCATAAAACACCGACGGGATTATTCGGGCCGGGCGGCAAATTGAACGCGACATCGCTTTTCACCCCGTGCTGCAAGACACCTTCATCGTGACGAAACACGGGCATCGTCGCGATCCCGAGAATCTTCCAGACTCCAATGGGCGCGGGAAGAATAGACGATCCCGGCGTGATCGGAAACTCGGCCACGAGCTGGTCGTTGTCGTAGATGAGGAGGAATCGTTCCTTGGTGTCGACGTAGACTTTTCGTGTCTTAAACGCCGGGTTGTCCGGCATGAATCCCTGATGCATATCCTCGATCTTGAATGGGAGGACGTTCGGCACCCTCACCGTGTCGCCCGGTTTCAGCGCATCAAGATTCATCCCGGGGTTAAGCTTGCGCACAAATACTTCCGCGGCATGAAAGCGCTCGGCGACCAGCTCGAGGTACGAGCCGTATTTCATTCCTTTTAAATTTGCCTGCTCGCTCGGCTTCGCCGCTTGGGGACCGATAAAGTTTTCTGCTTCCGGCGGAATCGTCCACGTGGTGTAAGTCTCGGGCACCTGGTCGAGTAATGTTTGGTTCACCGTCCCCGTCTCGGGCATGCGGTGCGACCGTTTGTAATTGACGAGAGCCTTGCGAAAAAACTCGCCCATTTGTCCGTCAATCTTGCCGGGACCGAAGTCGCTATTGTCCAAAAAGATCTGGAGTTTCGTCGCGGTCTCCTCATCAAAGTTTGGAAGCGCGACCATCACTTTCGGTTCCTTTGACTCCGCCCGCGTGGCCTTGGGCGCCGCGCCGGAATCTGTCACCGGCAACGCGCGTTTAGGCTCCCGCGCATTCGGCGGACTTTGCGCGGAGGCGGCGAGCGAAAGACAAAGGGAGAGGGGAATTATCAGCAGCTTCACGACGAAGTAATGCGACGGATTTTACCGACGCGCAATCGACGACCTGCTATCGCGCGGCGCCCGCCGGGAACATTACTTTCTCCGGCGCGGCGTTCAGCGCCGCGAGCAGCTTGGGAATGAGACGGCTTTTTACCGTGCCGGCTTCGCGCGGCGGCACGAGGTAGCGCACGATCGCATCGATCCAGGTGACTTCGTCGACTCGAAAAATCACGCGTGGATGCGCGCGTACTTCAAGCTCATCGACCGGCGTGCGTGCCAGCAACTCTCGATAAACGCCCACGCGTTCGATCATTTCCTCTCCAATTTCTTCCTCTACGATTCGTTGCATCGTCGCCGCGACGAACTGCAGGTCGCTCTGGTAGGCGATCTGGAATTTCACTTCATTCCAAATGTAGGGAAATAACGGCCACGAATAATTGTAAACAGTGGTGTTGAGAACCTTGGAATTGGGAAACTTAATCACGCGGCCGCTGGGATGATCGGTTGAGAGATATTTCCCGCCGAATTCCCACAAAGTGGTGTCGACGTAGCTGACATCGATCACGTCGCCGGTTGCATTATCGATTTCGATCCGATCTCCCACGCGGTACGGCCTTCGAATCAGGATATAAAGCCAGCCGATAAAACTGGTCATCGGTGCCTGCAGCGACAATCCCACCACCACCGAAAGCACGCCGAAGGAAATAAGTGCGGTGTACCAATTAACGAAAACGATCGAGATCGTGATCAAAGCGACCAACAGCCCGACGATCAGGTGCAGGATGCGCCTCAGGGTGTAACGCGTCGCGGCATCCGCGATTCGCCCTATCGCATAAACCGACAACGCTTTCGCGGTCGCGAGGACGAGGATGATGAGGACGGCACCGCGCACGCTTCTTTGGGTGAGGTCGAAGTAAGCCTGCGGCAGCGGCATTAGCTTGAGCCGCAGCACATACGCCAGGATCGCGCAGCCGATGAGCAGCAAAGCGTGAGTGACGAACCAGAATTTATCCCGCGGCTGCGCCCTGACCGGTTCTGGTTTCCCGCTCGTCTGTGCGAGGGCATCCTGCACTTCTTTCTTCTGCGCGACTTGCTCGACGGATTCGGCCATCTCTTATATTCGCGACAGGCATGAGTCCTGACCGTTAGGCCGAGCGAGCGCTGATTAGCGTTGTGGCAGGTGAGGCAGCATGTCAGCCTGCACGGCATGAACGAAATCGTGAATCTTGTGGTGCAACGAACAGGGCTCAGCGAAGAAGACGCAACGAAGGCGGTTCAGGCCGTGATCGATATCCTGAAACAGCGACTGCCGGCTCCGATCGCATCGCACATCGACGGTTTTTTCACCGGCGGAATCGGTGGCGGCGCAGGTGGGTTGGGCGAAGAAGCGGGCGAGTTGCTGAAAGGCGCACTCGGCGGATTCTTCGGCGGGAAGAAATAACGCGGACTAGGTAGTTTTGAGCCAGCAGCGCAGGACTTCTGCGACGCTCCAGGCCTGGGCGATGCAACCTCCTGGAGTGTGCGGCGCGCGCGCGTCGAATACTTCACTGATGGTGCCAATTCCGGCTTCATCCAGATGATGGAGAAATCCATCGAGCAACGATCGCGCTTCGCTATGACGATCGGGATGGACCTTCATCCAGGCATCGATGAAAGGCCCGATCAGCCACGCCCAAACGGTTCCCTGATGATACGCGCCATCGCGCGAACGTAGATCGCCGGAATAGATCGGCTTGTATTCGGGATCGCTCGGAGCCAGCGACCGCAATCCGACTGGCGTCAACAAATCGCGTTGCGCCACAGCAACCACCGATTCCCATCGCGCTTCGTCGAGAACTGGATAGTCCAGCGACACAGCCAAAAGTTGATTCGGCCGGCAGGACGTGTCGAACGATCCCGCCTGGCCATTGCAATCGACCACATCAAAAAGATAATCGCCCTCCGCATACCAGAAGCGTGCGTTGAATGATTCTTGCGCCTGACGAGCGTGTTCGGCGTATTTGTCGGCCGCGGCACCGTTGCCCTGTTCGCGATTCCATTCCGAAACCAATCGTAGCGCGTTGTACCAAAGTGCGTTGATCTCCACTGCTTTTCCGCGTCGCGGGGTCACGACCCAGTCCCCCATCTTCGCGTCCATCCAGGTGAGCTGGTAGCCCTCCGCGCCTTGCACTAGTAATCCATCCGTCGGGTCGACGTGGATATTGAATTTCGTGCCGGCAAGATGTCGTTCGACGATGTCCGTAAGCGTCGGCAAAAGTTGTCGCAATGTCGCGACATCGTCCGTCGCTGTGAGATAACGGTGAAGCGCGTGGAAAAACCAAAGCGTCGCGTCGGCCGTGTGATACAGCCCTTCCCTGCCGCCGTCGGGAAACATGTTTGGGATCAAACCATCGCGAACGTAATGGGCGAAGGTGCGAAGAATATTCCCTGCTTCCGACCACCGACCGGTCGCGAGCGTCAACCCCTCGAGAGAGATCATCGTGTCACGGCCCCAATCGGTGAACCAGTGATAGCCGGCAATGACGGTGCGCGCTTCATCTCCGGACGCATGGGCATGAGCCGCTTCCTCGGCGCGTCCCGCCGGGGTGATGATGAACTGGTCTGCCGCGAAAACTAACTCCGCCGGAACTCCGGACTGCGCCGCGGGTGCGGTGCGGTCGAGTAAACGGGAACGACGTTCGCGTTCCGAAGCCTCCGCTGTTTCCGGACTGAGTACTTCAGCAACTTCCCACGGATCAGTCGACGCGACGACGGTCGCACCCGGCTGCTCGTCGAGATTCACCCGGAAATATCCGGGACTCCAAAGGTCGCCTTCGTAGCTATAGCCGCGACTCTGTTCGCTCCGATAGACGACCTGCGGGATGTGCGCTGGTGATATCGTAAATTCCGAGGCATCGCCACAGAGCTTCATCCGGAGCGGTGGAATTTTTTGGTCGTTGCCGGAAAATTCGTAGCGACCGTTAAC